>DASVRX010000188.1:0-49453 GCA_036388375.1 Pedobacter sp.
ATTATATATAATGGGATAGTCTTCCTCAGCTTTTATTCTAGGAATGCCCTTCGATTTTACGCCATTGTGAGTGTTTATTAGCCAAAGCCCATCCCATTCAAAAGAGAAACGTTTGATGTTTTTACCTAAAAGAATTGGTCGTATAATTTTATCAGCTTCTGGACATTTTTCTATTAATTCGTTACGCTTTTCACCGCTAATTATAAAAGCTTCGTTAAACCCTGTTTTAATACCGTAATTAATTTGAATATCCCAGTCTTTTAGAGGCTTGCCGATGTTTTCTATTTTGCTCTTGATTCGGCTCTCAAGCGAACTTAACACTATCCAGCTCCCGTTTTGAAAAGTTGTTTTGGTTAGTCGCTGACTAAGATAATCGCTGGTATTATTTATACTAAAATCTTTATCCAAAACACAAGCACTTGTAGCACCTTCATAAGCAGCCTTTTCTGCAATTAAAATATTTGTGTCTACAGTGGCAGTATCAAAAACTTGAATTCCCCCAAAGTCTATCAGAATTAGCGGATTTGTTTGATTTACGAAGAATTTACGAAGGCTCTCCCCGTACGCAGCCCGCATCCATTTATTTGAGGTGATATAACTCAAAAATCCCTTAGGTTTGAGCAGCTTGAATGCTAACTCATAAAACAGACTATAAATGTCACCCGTTTTATTGAAGGTGGTATAATTCATTTTCTCAAGGTCGGCACTCGACTGACCCATTTTCTGCAGCTGGATATATGGTGGATTACCAATTATAACATCAAAACCTTTGTAGTTACCATTATTGTCGAGAACCTCTGGAAATTCAAATCGCCACTCGAACGCGCTTTCAAACATTTTATTCGCACGAATTTCCTCAATTTCTTTTTCCAGCTTTGAAATTTCAAGTACTGTTGCTTTAACATCTTTGCTCCACTGTGTTTCCTCTTTCTTCGTTTTTTCAAAAAGACCTGTTTGGGTTGTGAATTTAAGCAATTCTCCTTTGGCCTTTTCCAATTTAAGCTTCTTTGGATCCTTAGCAGATATCTCACTTCTGAAGTTACCCTTTATGGTATTAATCAGCCGTTCCATGTCCTGCTTCTGCTGTTTGCTTTCAGCCTCCCGATAAGTAGAAACCGCAATCTTATAGCTTTCCACATTCCATTTGCTTTCCTTTAATGCTTTTGTGAGATCAGCGTCTAAAGCGAACCTACTAATCAGGGAGTTACCACTTTTGATATTAATATCAATGTTTGGTAAGGTTTCTAATTCTTTAAAATCAGGTCCTTTATAATATGCATTTTTGAGCAATTCGATCCACAAACGTAGTCGGCATATTTTGACAGAGTTCGAGTTAATATCAACACCAAAAAGACAATTTTCGATAATCGTTTGCTTCTCGATAAAAAGCGTTTCCTGCACCCGCCTACTTTCGGGACTCAAAGGGTTGTATTGAAAGAAGCTTCCGTCGCGATCATCAAAAATCATCAATTCATCATTTTCAATAATGATCTGGTAATGCTTTAAAAGCCGACCGTCTTTGTCACATAAAATTTCCAGTTTACTTTTTATAGATATAATTTCGTTTAGCGCAGATACCAAAAAATGTCCCGAGCCAACAGCCGGATCACAGACCTTCAAACTATTTATAATTGCATTTGCTTCGGCTATTTCATACTTTTTGTTTTGTAAATCGACGAAAGTTTTGCAGTCCCACCCCTTTACCTCATTAAATTTCTGAACAACCGATTTGCGAATTGCCTCGCGACACATATACATTGTTATAAAGCCAGGAGTAAAAAAGGAACCGTCTTTATATCCATTAATCTTTTCGAAGATGAGTCCCAGGACCGAAGCGTTAATCAACGTTTTATTATCTTCCTGTATTTCTTCAGACCCTTCACTGGCAAAATCATAAGCATCTAGAAAACTAAAAAAATAATGAAGTGCGTTCATTTGCCCAATTACCTTCTTTCCGTTCACATCTTTAATGACAGTAGTTGGAAGCAGTGGAAGTGTTTTGTTATCCTCGAGCTGCGAAATGGGAAACATATTGTGCTCCAAATCAGTCATCTCAAATAAGGAACTGTTTAAATATGGAACCTTTTCAAACGCACGCTGAACATCCGGATTTCGTTCGTCACTTTTTTTAGCAAGTACTTGAAAGAACAATGTGTTTAAATTGTCATAGTCTCTGATTCGACCAGCATTTAGGAACGAATATTCACTATTTCCTTTTTGGTATGAGATCAGCTGGCCTTCAAGTAACTTTAGAAAAAGTATCCTGTTAACCCATGTAATTGTTAGTTCAAGGGCAATTGCGAAAAGCCGCTCATCATAACTTTTCCCATACTGCGAAGGATTCTCTAACCTATTGAGCTTGTCCATACTGTCAAGCTGAATGATTGCATTTTCGAGTATTGAACCAGACAACCGATGCCCCTCTTTGTTGCGCTTAATGAGCTTTTTACCTGCCTCCTTTGTTTCAGTCAATCCGATAATATGCAGCAGCTCGGTGTAAAAGTTTTTATCTAGGCTATTGCTATCGTTTGTGAAAGAAAGCTTTAATAGATGCTCGGGGGATAACAATTTATATAATGCTATTAATTGCTTATCATCCTCCTTATCCGAATTACGGATTATCTTGTCATAATTCTTAATATTGAAATGTGTATATTCTATGGTAGCTGGTAAGGAAGCAATGAATGGCTCCGCGATCTCTTTGTAGTATGCTCTTGTCGAACTATCAGCCGCTTTGTTCTCTTCACATTCTTTAAATCTTCGAACGAAATCCTTATCATGAGCAAACAATTTATCAAATACCTGCGCATCAAATATGAACCATTCGTAGACATTGGTAATGACAAGATACCTTATATCAAGATTTTTGTGCGTTATTCGCTCGCGCATGTAATAAAGAACTAATTCATGCAATGCCTTCTTGTTAAGATTTCCTACCGTAATCATTTCCGCTGCATTTTTCGGACTTTTAGTTTCAATGATTACACCAACAGAACTTTTGCTGTCTTTTCCATTGTGGATTACCCAATCAGTTTTCCCTTTTGTATTTATATAATAAGAAGGATCGTAGTAGGTCTTCTTGAAGAAGTCCATCATAATGTTTTTATGATGTTCTTCTGATTCCAAATGATTTATATTATCAAGAACAGTAATCAGGTTTGTTTTGAACTTTTCAATAAACCCTCTGCTAGGTTTTATTTTAAGGAAAGCTTTATTGAGCGCTTTTCGCGGCTCCAGAAGAGTGGTGTTCATGATGGATGGTGTGGTAGTCTTAAGCGTCAAACATACGAAATATACTTGCATCATTGCAGCACTAAAACTAGGATAATATTTCAGATCAAATTCTAAAAAAACTTGATCTTTTTAGTCGTTTAACAGATGGGCCATTCACCATCGGTCGTTAAAAATTCCGAAATAAGCACTGATGCTCGTTCCGACAACTCGACATTGACGGAATTAGTCAATGGTACTAACGCTTGAAAGATTCTCCATAATAAAAACCTGTTTTTATCACTTTTCGCGTCTTCGAATATTTGCTCAATATGTTGAGGAAGGCTAATAAAGCATGTTTGAATAGATTGGACAATAGTTTCAACAATGCCTTCACGGTGGCAGACTACTTCACCGCCCTCTATATCGTGTGTAGATATATTTTGTAAGTTTCTTATAGACTGTCCATCTACACGTAAAATAATGTGAGGTTGTGAACCAATCTTCCAAATTAAAAATCTATGCGAATTCAATGACCGTTCACTGATTTCGTCATTGCCTACTAGAAATATTCTTTTCGCTAGTTGCGATAAAATTGGGTATGGAAGGTAGTTGCCGATACTCTTTACAGAGTCAGAATCATTAGAAGATGACGTGGGGTCCTCAATATTCCATTCGCTGTTCTCTAAATCACCCGAGACCTTGACTGTCGTAGTAATTTTAATATGACCAACATCTTCAAAATATGCTAAGGCTGTCATTTCACCGTCTACTACTTGCACATCGGGCGGCATATCTAGAAGCTCCTTGGTCATGTTTAAAAATAAGTCAACATGCCCTTGTTCTATTAATTTAAGTAGAACTGCTGATCCAATTATGTCTGGACATGGAAATGATGTTAACAAGTCTATAAATTTACTAACTATGTCTTTGACAGATTTATTTTTAGACATAATCAATAAAATTTGAAGCAATGGGTCAATGGAATGATATGCTACTAATTCTGGAACTTTGGGATAAATAACTGGTGTCCCGTTCGAAAGATACCTTATAACTACAAAGCCGCTTCTAATAATTTTCTTCGTTTCTTTCTTATACAAGGCCTCGTATGACTTTACAGTCACAGCCCCGGAGAGCAATGCCATCGTCGCTAACTCGGAGCTTTTCTTTCGTTGATAAAACTCTCTAATAAAACATTTACTCAAATTTTTATAAAATATATGTAGTTGTCTAGGATAGGCAGGGTTGTTACAAATCAGCTCAAGCACTTCCTGATTTGGAACTGCATCAATACTAATAGCACGATCAGTTTGCCGATCATGTTTGTTGGCGGCAAGTAAATGGCGAAGAATTCGAGGCTGTCGGTACTCTGTTGCCATGTGTCCACCTTGTGCTATAAAAACTTGATGGTTTGTGAGCATTATTTCCGATGCTTCCTCATATTCGGTCCTGTCGAGATCTTGCAAAGTTAAAATTGTACTCATTTCGCCAATAGTAGTTAAATAATTCCTGTCCCGAGCGGTCACTAACTTTTCCATATTGTATTCGTCTATAGTAAAAAGCACTTTATGATTTGACGTTTTAAACATTTGCATCAATTCTAAAATGTCTTCCATAACGGTAGCTGCAACAGTACTATTAAAGTTATCAACCAACAGGTAAAATTTAATATCGTCAGTAAGTGAATTGCTGAAGAACTCCCTGATTTTATCTTTACTAATAAAAATTTTTGAATTACTTGAAATGTCTGTCGCAAGTTGCTGCAATATCGAGACATTAAAGTCGTTACAATCGATATAAAAAGTAAATCCTTTTGAGCTATCGATGGATTTGTAAAACTGATAAAGCAAATCTGTTTTCCCACTAAAAGCCGGTCCAACAACTCCTACATGAGTGTTCTCATCGAAAAACACTTTCTCAATATTTTTTTGAATCTCTCGGTAGATTTGAAATTCGTCACAAATCACCTTATCGAACTGCTCTATACTCCCTGCCTTTTTTCGGAATCTTTCTCGGCTGTTACTATTTATTACATTTGAAAAAAAAGAGTAGTCTTTATTTAAAAGCGTCCGAACAGCTTCTTGAAAGTCGTTCAAAGCTATAGCAAAAGAATTGTCGATAATACTTTGCAGTAGATGCAGGTCAATTATATCGGTGTCAATCATTCCTTTCGTATAAGTATTATATACGACGTTTTTATGACCATTTGAGAGAACTGTTAATGGAGGCATTGGGTCGATCAGTCGCGCGTACGAAAGACCTTGACTCAAATCTTTATCTGTCAACTCTAACCCCTCTTTTTTTAGTTCCAAGAGTATCATGGGTTTTTCATCAATCGTTAGTAGAATATCAAAGATAGCTCTAGAAGGATATATAGATGGGTCTTTCAAATCCACCGTAACCATGCGGTGGCCAAATTTTATTGAAAAGGATCGCTGATGTTTGATTCCTACCTCCGAAAAAGTTGGAAAAACCCCTTTTAAAACTTGTGACAGCGCACTTTCTAGTTCAGCTTCATTTAACATGCGGAAAATTTATTGTAAATATACTGCTATCAGCGACCTGTAACTAATCTGAATTAAGAGCCAAAGATATTTAATCGACAAATCATTGCACTGAACACAATTGTCTATGCATTGTAATCAAATGTTTACGAATATTTCAACTATATTCATAATAAATAAATTTTAATTATTTTGTTTAACATCAAAATTGTATAGTAATAACTATTATATTAGCATCCAAGGCAAATACCACTTCAGGCCTTGTTATTAGCATTCGTTTTTGATTGTCTGTAGTTCAGACTGTATTTACTGTACAAATACCATTGTACGGCATGTTCAAACACGATATAATATTATTACTAAATAGTGATTCGATACATCGTATTATTTATCTAGAAAGTCAGAACAGAATCATCGATCCTAATAGTAATGTTATTTTGAAATTAAAACCTAAAATAATCAATAAATGAAAAATGAAATTTCGAGCACTTTGTTCAGATTCGTCAGCCTCAGGAGCCCAGACCTGGTTCAGCCGAATACCCGCAATGACTCTTTTGTGTCTCTGCCAGCAAACTTACACACCGGAGTATTTTTTGACGCGGTCAACAATAGGCCTGTAGGAACTTCGAAAGCACAGGCCTTAATTACGGCTGCTAAAAACTTCACAGCGTTTAAGTCGGAGGCTGAAGTTCGAAGCCTGGGTCCTGCTCTGCATGACTTTGCGACTTGGATTGCCCGAAATCGCACTTCTTATACTGAGCAACAGCTTCAGGCCGAAGCTCTCGGTAAAACATACCTGTCAGATATTGCAAATGGGCCGCTGTCGCGCGTTTGGAATAATTTATATTACCAGATAATCACCAATGAATCGTTTTATGTGAAAGAGGCGCTGATGCAAATGCTTATCGCGGATCATTTACTGCGACTTTTGAAACAAGGTTCTGGGGCAGAGGAATATAACAAGAAACTGATGCTTGCTAGGGTGATTATTCCCAAAACTCTTTTTGGAGATTACACATTAGTTCAAAATGCAAGTATTCCAGATCCAGCAAAGCTGCTTCCTATATTGCCGGACAACAAAATGAGCCAGGAACTTACTGTTACAAAAGCAGAGACTGCAATCAGTATGTATCGAGCTTTGAAAAGTGAATTGGAAAGACTGGAGAATCGATATTCTAAAGAAACTTACGCAGATTACAACAAAGAATATGCTGATTTTGAAAGAACTAATGCGGCAAATTTTCGAAAGTACGGCGACGAAATGGAGGATGCAAGAAAAGCATTTTGTGCACTTCCTCGCCCTGAAAGACCATATGACCCTAAAGATCCATGTGAACAACCTGATCTGGTGCACACTCCTGAAATTCCTGCCTTCGACTATACCTTTCCAAAGGAAATAGATGCCACAACGCTCCAAACAGACCTTTCAACACAGAGTTACATTGCCCTACTGGACGTCTTAGGGTATAAATTTGTGACACCGTCCATTCCACAGCCTCAGCCAGCCCCAGACGAATTGATTAACCAGCACGATACTTATGAAAGTTTAATAAATGTTATAAATACTGAAATCAGTTTAAACGAAACTGAAATAATTTCGAATACAGTTTTGACAACTCCCCAAGTAAGCATCGGCGGAATCGTAACTCCTGTCTTTGAATCCACCCCTATGCAAATTGACAATTTTGTCTTATGCGGTACACGTTCCGGTTTAACTGTAGTTTTTACGCTCAGGGTGGCACTGTCAGAATTGGTGCAGGTCCTTGATATTGTTGTAACACAAAATAACAAAGACCAAACTATCCAAACTTATACCTTATTTTCACCTAATGCGGTTAGGACAGGGAACGTTGTGCAGTTAACCAGCTTTCTTTCTTATACATTCCCGACATTCCCGGCTGCAAATGGTCCTACATTCGACTTCAGCCTTCAGCTTACCAATGGCTCATCCAAAACCATTAGTGGGATCGACTCAATGACGCTTTTGAACCGTTGTACAAGCGGCACCTTACAACAATCAGGCCCGCCTCCGGTAGCTATCCCGGAACCGATTTTTATACCATCTGGCTTTGGCCTGAAGCAAGTTGGGGTTGCAGATTATCTTAAAGTGGAACAGTCCGTTCATTGCTATGTTGAGGGCGAAGTGTCGCATATAGAAAATGTAATGGCGCGCGAATACAAAGAAAAATCAACTAGGCGATTAGTTCGCCGTGAAGAGACTACGACAACCTCAAGTGAAACAGAGCGGGAACAACTTACTGATACGACAACTGCAAACAGGTTTGAGATGCAGAATGAGACCGATAAATAATTCAGCAAAGCAATGACCTTGCAGGACACGTAAATGCAAGATATACTGGTAAGAAGTTTGTTTTGGATGCGGGATTATCTTTTGCAAGTAATACCTCACAGGAAGACAGCGTTCGTCAGGCCCAGACCGTGGCACAGGATATTACTGAAAGGGCTCTAGAGCGCGTTGTATCTAAAGTCAAGGAAGAGCGGGTAGTTACAATGATAGAAGAGTTTGAAGAGAACAACAAACATGGTTTTGACAACCGCCGGGGTGACAATCATGTTGTGGGCGTTTACAGATGGATTGATAAGTTGTACAAAAATCAGATTTATCGCTACGATAAAAGAATGATTTTCGAATTTATGATACCTGATCCCGCAAAACTTCACACACTAGGAATGGAAGTAGTCGGGACAGATCTGACAGAACCACTAGATCCGCGCAGTGTAGCGGGAACTATGAAGATGGCGACCTACAGCTCGGTTACTGAATTGAGTGCGGCCTATTGGGCGGGTTACTATAACGTAGAGATAACGCCTGCTCTGGAAGATGAAATTTATATTTCAGATGCTTTTGCCGATAATGGTTTAGGTGGGAACTATATGACTACAAACTACCATGTTGGAGGGAAAAATTTCTCGATGGAAATCCCTGAAGGTTACAATGCTGTAAGTGTTGCCGGTAAATTTGCCTTTGGTTTTGTTCCAAAAGATTTTGAGTGGACAAGAGGTGTTGTCACAATCGGGGATTACGAGGTGGCAATCTTAGATGTGGCTACCCAAACGAAAATAATTAACACGACATTTCCCGGTGCCGGAATCCAGAAGAAAATAGGAATAGGATTTTTTGGTATGGATGTAGGTGGAATCTCAATATCACTTAGAGTGAAATGCAAGCGTAATGCGGAATATTTCAGGCAATGGAAGCAGGAAACATTTAAATCAATTATGGATGCCTACGAAGAAGCTTTGGCAGAACATAAGCGACGAAAAGCCGAGCAAGATAGCCTAGCGACAGAAACTAAGCGCACAAATCCAGGCTTTTACCGCCAGATCGAGAATATTATTTTGAAAAAAAATTGTATTTCTTACCTCATCAACCGGAACAATTCTGCGACTTACACGTATGGAAAAGATTTAGGCAACAGTGGCATTTTGTTTGGAAGTTATGAAGTTAACCTCAATAGCACACTCGACAAATACGCGTCTTTTGTCAAATTTATAGAACAAGCGTTTGAGTGGAATATTATGTCATATAACTTTTATCCATTTTATTGGGGTCCTAAAAATTCGTGGACCAGTAAGTATCAAACAGAGGAAAGCAATGACCCTATATTTCGTGCCTTCCTGCAATCAGGTATGGCAAGGGTAATTGTTACAGTACGCCCTGGTTTTGAAGAAGCAGTTCAGCTGTATCTTACTACTGGAATTCTTTGGAATGGAGGTCAAGTACCTTTAATGGGTGATTCAATGTACGTTGATCTTATGCATGAGCTTGCACTTCCAAACGGTGACAAAATTGGAAAACCTTGGATTAGCCGCGTACCGACCGCACTCACGATTTTACAAGGCAGAAGTATCGGACTTGAGGTTACGCAAGCACTCCCATGCAATTGCGACGACACCTCCGACTTTGAAAATCCTGAAGATGTTCCTTGCAGTGATAAATTTACATTGGAAGATTTTAAGATTGGCGGCAATGATGGCCCGGAGGAACCTGTGGAACCCGCAGCACCTGTAGAACCGATTCAGCCCTAGTAACCTAAATCATTAATTCCTATGTCGTGCTTGCGCGGCATAGGATTATAATAATATATGAGCGATAACCTATTTCCCGATAATTGGGGTTTGCAGGACGTAGCGGATGCTTCGCCGCTGTCTCCCAGTTTTCCATCATTTCCTTTTTCTGCTAATGACGGTACTTCTACCCTTGCTTACGTCGATCAATATGTGCACCAAAATAATGCAGATTACGAGTTTACCGCAATACAATCAAACACTATTGCAGGGAGCTTCTTTGTAGGAATACCTCCAATTAAGGTAACCAGAAGTATTGTAGTGATACGCGAGCCCGCGTGTGAGACCGATATAATTCCAACCCAAATAGGTCTATATCAAGAAAGTAATGGCATTGCTGGCAACCAACCAAATGAACTTCTCGCAACAATTTACATTTACATATCTAAGAACTCACTTAAGTTAGATTATCTATATAAGTGTAGTGAAAGCAATCTTAATGAGAATGAAATTCTGTTGTTTCTAGAAGATAACTCTGATGATTATGGTACTCAAAAGCTTTTGATTCGATTTGGTTCAGAAAAGTTGAAGCCACTGTTTTTAAATTTAAAACCAAACGGTGAAACTTTAAAAATTATAACCGAGTTGACACCTGATTTTAACTACACTTTACTTAAAAACTTGTGTGACGACGGCATTCTTGAATTAAAATCCGAAAAATTACAGGCAATAGTGCAAGGAATGTTATGGATTTCGACATTTTTTGAAGTACCTAAAGCAGTTGGGAACTTAGTTACACAGGTGGGGGATCTAATATCTAATAATCTAAGAATCACGGAATCATTTTGGGATTCCAAAAATAAAGAGTACTTTGAAAATAAGGAAGTTCTTCTAAAAGCTTTACAGATTGATCGTGGATTTCTGAGTAATTTCGCCACACAAGTATCCAATTTTCAACATGTATTAGTTCTTGTAACGCCTGCTGGGAAAGAATTCGTATCCTCACAAGTTACCTTTGTAGATCTGATACTCACAACCTATAACCAATTTATTGAAGATGTCTTTGATTTTGCGTTTGATGAAAAGGGAGGCCCATTTGACGGCATGCTAACCTTTTCGGAACGGGTGGCCTTCTTCAGTGGAATATGGAATGGCATCATTGATTTTGTCGCAGACATTTTCAAGTTCATTGGATTTATTTTTGGAGCGTCATTTGATATTACTAAAAATTTTGACGATCTTCTTAATGCACGAGATCTGATAAGGGAGGCTATCGAGAATTTTTCTATTTTAGATTTTTTTATTACTTGTGTAAAACTTTACATAGATTCACTTATAGAAATAAAAAAAATCTTTTTTTCAGAAAATCTCCGTGAAGATTATAACCTTGACCGAGTTGCGTACACCGGCGGATACGGTATTGCCTTCTTAGCTTCATTAGTAATTGGGGGTGAGATTACTTCAATCTCGTCAATTTCAAAATTTAGCAAATTTATTCCTGATGACTTTTTAAAAGCAATTAATCTCAAAGGTAAGTTGGACATTAAAGGTCCAAGAGCTATAATGGCCTTAATACGTGATATTGCAGAACTTCTTAGTAAAAAAGGCTCAGAATTATATAATGAGCTAAAAAAAATCTTCGATAAAATTATAGAGTGGTTCAAAGCGAATAGGAAAGTATTTGAAAGTAAATTAGATGATGTAAAAAAATATCTTAAAAAGGCAAGACGAATACGATATTCTACTACTAGTATGCTTAAAAAATACTCTGGAGAGGCAACTGGAAGTGGATGGTGCGCCCCCAGCGCAGTTCGATATTTGGACGAATTGGAGAGGGCTCAATTCGAATTAGCAATTGTGGATGGAAAATTTTATAGTGCTGAAGGTATGCTGTTTGACACCACAATTACCAAAACTATTTTTAGCAATCAGAGGGCTATTTTTGTAATGTCTAAAGAGGGAAGAATTTACGCATCCACATCACATATTCCTAAGAAGTTTCACCACTCCAGTTTTTTGGCAGGTGAAGCAGTCGCTAGTGCAGGCGAATTAAAAGTCATTAATGGAGTACTTGTAGAAGTTACACGTAAAAGTGGTCATTATCGCCCTACGCCAGCACTTAACAATCAATTTGTTAAGCACCTAGAAACCCTTGGAATAGATATTAAAAGCATTAAAATAAGTGATGGATTATAATATAAAACAAATGGATAAAAAAGAATTACAGATACCAATTTTCGCTCTTTACAACTTTCAATCTCTGGAAGACATACTTCTAACAATTGATGATGCAGACTTTTTGAAAAAATCGTACTCTTTACAAGAACGGATGAATCTTTATGACGCGCTAAAGTGGGCGAAGGATAATCCAAAATATGATTTTAAGAGCATTATGGCGGATGCTCCAATTCCGCACAAGCTAAAGGTATCCAATGCAGATATTTACAAATACCTATTGAATTTTAAAATATTTATGGAATCTGAAGAATATAAGATTCTATCTGAATAAGGCCGTAATAGTTGAAAAATTTACTAGGATGTTAAAAAAGGATTTAAACGAGTACATAATTTCTGGCTTAAAAAATTTTTTTGAAGTCAATGGTTATAAACTCAAAAAAACGAGCGAGTTAATTATGTTTGTAAAAAATGTTAATGACGGTTTTCAAGACATAGCCATATCGTCTACTAATTACTACGACACGCACTTTTTAAGCTTCGGCTATTCAAAGAGGGTTAACATGATTGAAAATGTGCTGCTAGATCTCGAAAAAGAATTTATACCTAATATGTTTCATCTTTCCAAAAGCAATTCCACTTATTATTTAAATGTAAGCTATAATCAGGCGTTACCAAGCTGGTTGAAACAAGAGATAAAAACAGAACATGATGTTGATAAATATATAAATTGGATTATACAGTATACGGACAAACATGCATTTGATAGATTTGAATATCTGGATGACGTAAAAACTGTTGATAGCGAGATTAATGGGGATAATTTTTGGCTAGATGAGATAAACAAACCCTTTGGACTGCATAGATTTGATGTTTATCGAATAGTTATTGCAAAATTAGCAAAAAGTCCTGATGAATTCGAAAACTTTAAAAATGATTTACTGGCTATCGAAGAAAAACGTCTTGAGCAGATAAGACAATCTGATGAGAAATATAAAGATTTAGAAAACTGGTTTGTTCCCAAAATTCTTACTCATTTAGAGAAAATTGTAAACTAAGCAGGACCTTCTTCATACTATGACATCAACGAAGTGATTTTCATTTAGCCACTGACACGTCACGACCAGATATTAAACTTTAATTGCTTTATAGATACCCATTTTATGAAAGAAACCAAAGATGATACATTTCGAGCAGGCATTTGCATGGCCGGAGCCGTATCTGCGGGAGCTTATACCGCAGGCGTAATGGACTATCTGCTTGAAGCACTTGAACATTGGGAACGTGCAAAAAAATTGCAGCAAGAAGGAAAATTATCAGGAATCCCAAAACATAATTTTATGATTGAAGTGTTAGGCGGGGCCTCGGCAGGCGGTATGACTGCGGCTATTACTGCGGCAGCGGTCCAGGAAAACTTTGCTCCGGTTACGCAGGCTGCTGCCAAGGATAATTCAGTAACAGCAGCAAACCCCATTTACAATTCCTGGGTGAATCTAAAAGAAAAAAGTGACGGCGATGGCAAGCTTGACATGATGGATTTCATGCTTGCGACTGATGACATTGAAAACGACAGCGAACATAATTCATGTCGTGAAGTCCGCGCTGGGTTCAACTCAGTTTTCGTCGAGGAACTTGCGTCAGCAGTACTTGACAAAAAATATTCCAGCCGGTACAAAAGGCCGTACATAGCGAAAGATGCTGATATATTTACTACGATCACCAATTTACGTGGATTCTCCTATAAAGTGACCTTCCAAACCTCATCAGGAAGCAGGGAACACAGAATGAAAATGCATCGCGACTTTGCTTTTTTTAAATTGAATCATAATGAAAACGACCTGTCAGAGGATACTTCTTCAGAAGCCAGTACTGCCACAACTTCGGAAGAGCTGCCAAATGATGGAAGGATCCCGGTCAATTTCTCAACCGGACTTAACACTGATGTCCTGAAACAAGCTGCCATGGCGACCGGTGCTTTTCCTGTTGGACTTGAAAGCAGGGATCTGAAAAGGCAACGTGAATACATTGAACGTAACAAATACCTCAACCTGATCCTTGCAGGCGGAAGTGCTGAAGGTGTCGAATATGAGTTTCTGCCCAAGGGCGATTTTCTATCGTTGAACGTTGATGGCGGTGTTATCAATAATGAACCTTACGAACTCACGCAGCAATTGCTCGACGACAGGCGAAAATCAACAGAACCTTCGTACGAAACAAAGACAAGCGCGTCCGAGTTTGATTCAATGGTGCTTATGATAGATCCGTTTCCGAATGATGAAGATGTTGCGGAACCTGAAGATTTCATTCCAAAAAAAGCATGGAAAAATGTTGTGCCTGCAATTCTTTCGGCCATGCGCGGAGAGCTGATGATGAAAGATGAGCAGGTTCGGCGGGCTTACCTTAGTAACGATTATACAAGGTTCCTGTTAATGCCCGTTCGCGAAAAAGAGAAATTCACTATCGCATGTGGCTCTTTGGGCGGCTTTGGCGGATTCTTCTCAAAAGATTTCAGGAAGCACGATTTCTTTCTTGGACGACGAAATTGCCAGCGCTTTCTGCAGCATCATTTCACCGTTCCGGAGAATGCTGGCAATCCCATTTTAAAATTTGGCTACAGCGACTCCACCTTTGGAAAGCAAAATTCAAATGGTGAAATGTATTTACCTATTTTACCAGACCTACGGGTTGAGGGAGATGATACTGTAGGCTATCGCATTGCAGTGCCTAATGAGGAGTCCATATATCCCTATCCAAAAATTAAACTATCTTATATTCTTGGACTTGAGAAGAAATTTAAGAAAAGGATAAAGTGCGTGTTTGACAATATAGGCAACCCCAAGACAGACGCAGCAGCCAGTGAAGCAGAAAAAAGCCCAATTGTGCGACGGCTTCGAAAAAAATCTTGGCTAAATAAGCTAACCAGTCCAATCAAAGGCAAATTTACCGACCTCTATCTTTCGATTGGAAAAAGCTTTGGCAAAGATATGGCCGCCGAGTTTTTTATTGATGCAATCATTACCGATATGGAGAAACGGGGACTGCTCGAAGATGACAAAAAGTAATATTAATCTACAATGGCAAGTTTAAAGGTTCTAAAAACAGGCAGCTCAGGCGCAGAAGTAAAAAAGTGGCAGTACTTTTTAATTGGCCAGGAATTCTATGCAGGAAAAGCAGATGGCGATTTTGGGCCTCGCACTATGGAGGCAACGATCAAATTTCAAAGGAAACATCGGCTTACAGCAGACGGAATTGTAGGAAATCAATCCTATGCCACTGCAATGCTGCTTGGCTTTGGATTAATTGAGGATAACAGTAGCGAAAAATTCAGCGCAGGCTGGCCACCAAAACCAGATTTTAAACCTTTGCTTACAGACGATGAAAAACGAAAGCTTTTTGGAAAATTCTCGTTCGTTCACTCCCCTATTCCGTCTTGTGCAGAACATATTAAAGTCACCGACGGTTGGCAGGCAGCTAATATTATAGGAATCAATATTCCGCAGATATCGAAAATAGCAGGAATCAGCAAAACTTACTTCCATAAGAAAGCCGCTTTACAGTTACAGAAACTATGGGTTGAGTGGGAAGAAGCTGGTTTGTTACATCTAGTCTTAACCTGGGGCGGAACTTACAATCCGCGGTTTATTCGCGGCAGCAGGAAAACATTAAGCAATCACGCCTTTGGAACTGCTTTCGATATAAATATAGCGTGGAACAGGTTAGGAACTGTTCCTGCCTTAGCAAACAAAATAGGATCAGTAAGGGAACTTGTCACTATTGCCAACAATAATGGATTTTATTGGGGCGGACATTTCACAAGGCAAGATGGGATGCACTTTGAGGTGGCGAAATTAATCTAGTTAGTTTGGGTAGAATTTGTAAGTAGCAAATTATTACCTTCTCTAAACAAAAATAATTATATACTTGGAAAACTTCTCGAAATAAGCACAGCCAAGCTACAATTTTAAAATTGATTTAATGAAGATTCTACATACCTCCGACTGGCATATTGGACAACTATTCCATGAGTATGATCGTACTCTCGAGCACCAAAAATTTTTAAGCTGGTTAGTGGGCGTTCTACAGAACGAGAAGATTGATGTATTACTTATCAGCGGAGATGTCTTTGATCTTTCTAATCCGGGAGCAGCGTCAGTAACAATGTTCTATTCTTTTCTCAACCACGCAGTAAAATCTAACCCTGATATACAAATAATCATTACAGCGGGGAATCACGATTCAGCATCACGATTAGAAGCACCTAAACCACTATTAGAATCATCAAACATACACATTGTTGGATTCATTGAGAAAGATGCTGACGGACTTATAAACTACAACAAACTTACCATTCCTATTCGGGATGCTTTCGGAGAAATTAAAGCATGGTGTCTCGCTATACCATTTTTGCGTACAGGCGACTACCCACTTATACCGAATTGTACAAATCAATATACTGAGGGAGTAGCAGCGTTATATAAAGAAGCGTTCGAGTATGCTGAGCATAAAAAGCAGCAGGGACAAGTTATCATTGCGATGGGTCATCTTCATACTCATCAAGCTGAAATAACAGATCTTGATAAAACTGAAAGGCTAATCATGGGAGGCGTTGAATGCGTTCCGGCGTCTGCGTTTCATCAGGATATCAAATATGTGGCTTTGGGCCACATCCATAAATCGCAACGTATTGGGGGCAAGGAGCATATTCGATATTGCGGCAGCCCCTTGCCTATGTCATTTTCAGAACTTAATTATATTCATCAAATCATCGTATTTGAACTTGATGAAGAGGTTAGCAACTTGAGATTATTAGAAATTCCGCTATTTGTCTCTCTCTTACGAATTTCACTGACTGCGAAACCCTTACACGAAGTACTAAACCTCCTAGAACAGTTGCCGTTGATGGACAACACTCCTGAAAACGCTCCTTACCTCGAAGTGAGAGTGTTATTGGATGGGCCAGAACCTGCATTACGACATAAAATAGAAACCGCGATAGCAGGAAAGCGGGTGAGACTTGCGAAAATCGACGTAAAGTATCCTACAGCAGACCAACATAATAATGAATTTGTTACACAAGATAAACTGAATGATCTACAGCCAGTAGATGTGTTTACAAAAGTATTTCAGTCGAAATACAACACGGAAGTGCCATCTGACATCTTACAGCTCTTTCAGCAAGTAGCACAAGAACAAAATCAAGTAGAATAGAAAATGAAGATTTTAGCGATACGTATTAAAAACTTAGCCTCTTTAGAAGGAATAACGGAAATTGATTTTACGGCAGAGCCCTTGTGTTCTGCGGGTATTTTCGCAATTACAGGAGCTACTGGCGCTGGCAAATCTACTATTCTTGACGCACTTTGCCTTGCATTGTATGGCAAAACACCCCGATACATCCAAGCTAAGGAAGCTGGCATTGAAGTGCAGGATGTACAAGGAAGCACTCTTGGTCAGGGAGATGTTCGAGGTATTCTACGGGATGGATGTGCAGAGGGTTTCGCGGAGGCGGATTTCAGGGGTACCGATGGACAAAACTATCGTGCAACATGGAGCGTCAGGCGGGCAAGAAATAAAGCCGAAGGAAGTCTACAGTCCGATTCTGTTTGCCTAAAGAATATCACCTCGAATTTAGATGTTCCTGGCAGAAAACAAGAAACCTTAAATGAAATAGCGCGTTTGGTAGGCCTAAGCTTCGATCAATTTACACGATCTGTTTTATTAGCACAGGGAGACTTTTCGGCATTTATGAAAGCCAGTAAAGATGAAAAATCCTCACTGTTAGAACGGCTTACAGGAACAGAGATTTACTCTGAAATTTCTAAAAAAATCTTTGAAAATTACAGATCCGAAGAGCAGCAACTTCGGGAGCTTAATCTTCGAAAGGATGGTATCGCGATACTCAATGACGAAGAATTAAAAGCAATATCAGAAGATCAAGATACTTTAAACCTTCAGATAAAAATTCTAGAGAAGGTAATTGTTGAATTGACTGACGAAATCAACTGGCATGAACAATTGTCGAACTTTCAAACCAGTTATGACGAAAGCCAGAAAGCCTTTCTACTTGCAGTCGAGGCTAAAGCTACTGCCCTACCACGCAAACTAAAACTCACTCTGGTTGATCAGGCGCAGCAATGCAGAAGTGCGGCAGACGCTTTACAACGCGCACTACAGCAACATGGAGATAAAGCAAAAGCCCTAACAGAACTACATGATAGGTTCGTTTTATTAGACGAACAAAAAGAAGATATCAAAACAAAGTTCGCGCTTGCTGATAATGAATTCGCACAAAAGAATAGTAACCTTGTCGAGGCGCTGCCACAATTGGAAGAGGCCAAAAAACTCGACGTACTGCTGTCGGAGAAGAGTGAACAAGTTGTTAACCTCAAGGGGGAAGTACAGACCTCTTCTGAAGCAAAAACACAGCATCAGACCTTACTGGTAAGCAAGAAAGAAGAAGTTACTACTCTTTGTGATCAGATAAGAAGCATCGCCGACTGGAAGTCCGAAAATTCGGATCGTGAAGCCATAGCGCAAAATAAAGACCTGATTCTCTCGAAATTACAGGATGCACAAAAAATCTTGGAAATCGTACAGGATGCAAGCGAAAAATTGAATCATTTACAAAACAAAATCGAAGCCGAACAAGCAGAAAAATCGGAAGTCGAAGCCACGTGGGGCCATCAGTCACAAAACCTGGAGCAACTAAATAAAAATTTTGACGTCCTTGCCAAAGAGCTGTTACTGATCCCAATCGAAGCCCTCACCCTTAACAAATCTGAGACTGATTTTCAGATAGAAAATATTTTAAGAGCACAGGCTAAATGGCAAGTATATTACGTTGCGCTGGAGGAATTAAACAGTCTAAACCAAAAACAGGTACAAGATAAGGCAGATCATAAAATCAAGCAGGAAGCATTGTCACAACTTATCGAACGCCTACCTGTTGAAAAGGCTCAAAAAGATATTTGTCAAGAGCTCTTACAGCAAGCACGATTGGCATCTGCAGAAAGTGTAGAGACACTGCGAGCCACATTGGTTGACAATATGCCATGTCCGGTCTGCGGTAGCATTAATCATCCCTACGCCCTTCACAATCCACAATTGGAAAAGGTGCTCATACAATTAGAAAAATCGTTTGAAGAAACGGAACAGGTATACCTTGCCAGTTACAGGCGGTATAGTGCCTTGCAACAAGAATGCGACACCTTGAACCAAACCATCGAACGGCAAAATGAGAACGCAGTCCTGAAACAGGAATCGCTCCAAGCTAAAAAGCAGGACTGGGAGCAATTCGATACCGTTATAGAAAACGATGAAGTAACCGACGAAAAAAAAGCAGCATGGTTTAACATCAAATTGCAATCTCTTAAGGATAAACAGGCTGCGTTGGTGGCAGAGATTGAAGTCTATGCAGGAAAAAAAAATCAACTGGAATCCGACAAAGCTCGAATATCCCAACTGAAAGACAGTACAAATATTCTTGCTAGCCAAATTAAAGATATTATTAGCCGCCTCGCCGTATACCAGGAACAACGAACCAATAAAACCAATGAACAAGACAAGGCTAACGCGGACCTTGTTGAGTTAGAAAGAATGCTCTCCCCTTATTTTGTCGCGTCGGATTGGATGGAAAACCGGGAATCTAACCCTATTGGGTTCGTTGAACGCATTGAAGCATTTGCCCAAAAATGGACAGACCATAACGAAAAACTGGAGCAGTACATCGGACAGAAGGTAGCCTTGGAGGCAACGCTAAAAGAATTGGAAAATCAGGGCATTAGGTTTTCATCAGAAGCTAGTAAAAAAATGGAGTCGTACCTTACACAACACAGCATACTACTCGGGTTGTCTGAAGAGCGCCAATCAATATTTGAAGGACACCCTGCTGATGAAATCGAAACACTTTTAAAAACAGCGGTCTCTGCAGCGCAGCAGCACGTGCAGCAACTAAAAGAAGATAGACAAAAACTGGACCTTGAGATTACAAAGGCCCAGACGCAAAAAGAAGAGTTGGTCGCGACAATAACCGCTTTGGAAACGGATGCCAAGGCTTCGTCCCAAGAAATTCAAGACTGGCTCACCGCATACAATGAAAAGAACAATCAAACTATTACTAATGATGCGCTTCTTGAATTATTAGTCCTCGACGACGAATGGCGCAATATGGAACGAGCGGCGTTGCAAACTCTTGAAGAAGAAGTGACCAAAGCAAGCAGTATCCTCGCGGAACGAAATCAAACCCTCGATAGCCATAAACAAAAATGTTCATCTGAACAGTCGCTCGATGAACTTATCATCCTCAGCAACTCCGCAAAATCGGAGGCGGAACTAAAGAAAAACAAAAAAGGAGAAAATAGTTTTCGTCTGCAACAAGACGATGCCAATAAGATAAGACTCGGGGATCTTTTACAATCGATCGCGGCACAGGTAGCGATTTCAGAAAACTGGAGCAAACTCAATGAAATAATTGGATCAGCGGACGGGAAAAAATTTCGTCAGATTGCCCAGGAATATACACTTGATGTACTCTTAGGTTATGCCAATATACATCTTCAAATATTGACCAGGCGATATAAAATTGAACGTATTCCCGGAACGCTTGGATTACAGGTCGTAGACCAGGATATGGGCAATGAGGTACGCACTGTATTTTCACTGTCAGGCGGAGAATCGTTTTTAGTCTCACTAGCCTTAGCATTAGGGCTCGCCTCTTTGTCCACTAGTCGAATGAAAGTTGAATCTTTGTTCATTGATGAAGGCTTCGGCTCTTTAGACCCTAACACCCTTAATATCGCAATGGACGCTTTAGAACGATTACATAATCAGGGACGAAAAGTCGGCGTAATTTCGCATGTCCAGGAGATGACGGAAAGAATTCCGGTTCAAATTACAGTGAGTAAACAGCAGAGTGGGAAGAGTAAGGTGGAGGTGTGCGGTTTTTAATTATAAAAATTATAAGATGAAAATAAAATTTCTAAAAGCATTTAATGGCGATTCTATTTGGCTTTCATTTCTCGAAAAGGATATACCACGCAATATATTGATTGATGGAGGTACTGGTAATACTTACAAAACCACTTCAACTATAAAAGGTGAGCTTTTTAAAGCAATACAGGAAATTAAGGAAAGTGGACAATTCATAGATCTTCTTATTTTAACCCATTTTGATGATGACCATATTGGAGGAGTTTTAAGATGGCTAAATAAAGATAAAGAGGCCCCAAAACTTATTAAAAAAGTTTGGTTTAATTCAGGAAAGGAAATAGCGAAAAAATTTAAAACCAAAGAAAACAAAGAGTTAGATATTAAAATAGTTGAAGGAGTAGATGATTTTTATACAAGCCCAAAGCAAGGAATTAAATTCGAAAAATATCTTCGAGACAACAATTTATGGGAAGGAACAATTATTGAGCAAAATATAGAACATCAGTTATTTGGTTTAAAATTTAAAATTTTATCTCCAAATAAAGAGAAACTAAAAAATCTTTTGACATTATATGAAAAACAAAAGGATTATTTCACAAGTGGTAATAAATTTGATTTCCAAACTCCCTTGAAAGATTTTATTGAAGAAGAAAATCAGCCTAGTTTTAAATTCGAGGAAGATTCAAGTGTAGCAAATGGAAGCTCTATAGCTTTTATAATGGAATATGACGACAAAAATTTTCTTTTTTTAGCTGATGCTCATCCATCAGTAATCATAGAAGGCTTGGTCAAATTCGGCTATAATAATGACAATCCTCTTAATGTGTTTTTTATAAAAGTGTCACATCATGGAAGCATGTATAATACCAACAAAGAACTTTTAGAAATTGTAAGAACGGATAACTATTTAATAAGTTCAAATGCCACCAAACATGGATTGCCAAATAAAAGGACTATAGCTAGAATTATAAATTGTAATCCTAATGCTTTTATTTACTTCAACTATGATTTAAAAGACAGAGTCTTTTCACAACAGGATTGGAAAGATTACTTAGATTTTAAATCTAAAAAGCAAAATGAATTTTGATAGACTTAAAAAGATACACAGTTATTTTAGGAGGAGGTAGTGGGGTTTTATTTCAACCATTGGATGAAACAAAGACTTATATTCTCTCAGCGAAACATGTGTTTTATAAAAATAAACCTACTAATAGAGGGGCAGACAAGGAAGTATTGGTATCTAATATAGATTATTTTTTCTCTGATCAACAGGAAGATTCAAATTCTTGTGAAATAAAAAAGGGAGAAAATTATTTTGAACATGCTGCTGCTGATGCGGCGATTTTGGTTCTGGAAAAGAATTTAGGTTTTGATCAAATTTTTATTGATGAAAATTGTGAAGCTTTTAATGAATGCTTACTATGTGGTTACCCTAGTAAAACAGATGACAACAAAAATGACAGGTATAGTAATCATCAAATTAATCGTAAAATCGACACGACTAATAACGGGTACTTTAGATTAGAGACAAACTTCGGAAATTTAAACCACGACGATATTAAAGGTTTTTCTGGGGGCGGTGTTTTAAGATTAAATAATGGAGTCATTAATATTATTGGAATTCAATCATCCACAATTACTGATTATGCAAATGGTCAAATAGATATTGTCCCAATTAACAAGTTTATAGAGATACTGCAGCAAAATGATTTATCAGAAATGATACCTTCATTTTTGACAAGTTTTAATTTCTTAAAGGACAAAGCTTTCGATATTTCTGCGGGGATTTTAGATGAAAATATTTCTTACACAAGAAAGTTTCTTAAAGAAAAAACACTTGGAGTTATTAATAGTGATATCACTCCAATATTTATAAAAAACCTTTTTAAAGAGAGGTTAATAATTAATGAAAAAGGTGGTGTTAAACTCAATGAAGAACTAATCTATATTACTTGGTTAGAGTTCTTAACCTTAATAAATATCGCTAAAGAAGTTGCTTGCAATCAAAATGATCTTGAAGGTGTTTTCTCAATGACAAGATTATTGTATAAAAACACACATGAAGATTGGCAAAGCGATGATTTTCTGGGAGATTGTTTGGCATCCAACTATTTAGGATTAAAAGAAAATGGAACTGTCTTTATAAAAACAAAAAGTAACCCAATTGCTGGAAATATAGCCTATTATAAATTGGAGAGAGGGAGTTTAGTCCCACGGATTGACGCATTTAGAAATAACTATGAAAATGGAACCTTAGCAGTTAGAAATATTGGAAGCGCAGTTTCTGATGTTGATGAGTTTGCTTTTGATAAGTTCAATTTTGTTCATTTTGAATACTTGAAAAAATATATGCTCATTGAAAATAGCGAAAATTTTAAAACATATAAGAAAGCTAATGAAAATGAGCTACTAATTAAACTAAAAGAAGAATATGGAAAAGTATTTGGGATATAGTGTTGATGTAATAAATCAATTAAAAGAGAAGTACAAGACTTGTGATTTTCAGTTTTGTTTAACCTATACAAATGTAAACATATCGGTGTTTTTTGTTTTGGCAGATAGCTCTACCCTCTCTGAAGAAAACTTATGGGGAAATATTTCAAAAGAAATAGCATTGAAATATCAATCTAAATTGGAATCTGTATATGAAAAGTGGAATCTCTATATCATATATATTACAACCGATATAGCATCCAAAGAGCTCAAAAATAGAATCGAGAATGATAAATTTTCAAGCAGAAAAATTGTTGAAGATTCATACAGCGGAGAATTTAATGACAATGAGGCAAACCGCTTAACTATAAAGCACATTACGAATTCAGATTTAAAAGAAATTGTAGATACTACTCAAGAAGTAACTATTTCGGCGTACCCTCCTAAAAATGAAAAATTTTGGGAACTTTTATTAGCTGAAGAAAAACTTATTGGCGACAGAAAGGCTCAGGAAGAATTCGTAAAAAAAATAAGTGCATTATGAAAATCAAAACTGTAAAGATTACAGGTTTCCGAGCATTTGAAAAAGAGGAAGATTCTACTTTCGACTTTACAACGAACGGTGAAATAATGAATTTTGCTTCAATATATGCTCCAAATGGCTTTGGGAAAACCTCTTTTTATGATGCTGTTGAATGGGGAATTACTCATAAGATTCAACGCTTCGATAGAATGGTTGATTTTGAAAAAGTGAGAAAAGACAACGATGCGCCATTGTTATTAAACAAGGCTTCAATGTCAGGAAAGGTAATAATCGAGACTAGTTCGCAAAAATTCGAGAATGTTATCAATAAAAAGAAAGTTTATAAATACAATGAGAAGCCAGCAAACGAGTACTTTCAAAATCAAATTTTAACTCAAGATTTAATAGATGCTTTTCTGAAAGAAGAGAAAGCTGATAAACGTTATGAAAATTTCTTGGAAATTGATGAGAACTTAAAAAAATACGATTCAGCGTATAAGAAGATTATTCGCCTATTAGAATATATAAAAGATGAAAGGAAGGATTTAACAGATAGAAAAAAACGAGAGGAAAATAAACTTCAAGGTGAAATTGACTTTGAACAAGAATTTAAAAAGTTTGATGAAATCAACGAAGTAATCCGCGGTCTTAATAAAGATAATGAGAACTTAAACTTTATTGACCAAATCGCATTCAATCAGACTGCTTACGATAATTTATCCAGAAATATCGATGTTCGATTGTCATCACTGGAAGAAGAATTAATAAAGGCTAAGTTCCGTATTGATACAATAATATTAGCGCGAGACGGAAAAGAATCCGAAGATGGTAAATTGGAGGGCGGGATACTATCTTACCTTGATAACAAAAGTAAAACTCTAAAGTTTGATGAGCAAATTCTAGAACTGA
This sequence comes from Pedobacter sp., assembly GCA_036388375.1. Lineage (GTDB taxonomy): Bacteria > Bacteroidota > Bacteroidia > Sphingobacteriales > Sphingobacteriaceae > Paradesertivirga. The sequence goes on from DASVRX010000188.1 coordinate 24,712, forward strand.
ATCAGATAGTCAAATGGTTTGAAGAGCAAGAAAGAATTTCTAACGAATCGCGTGTCAATGAGGAAAATTTAAAGAATCAACAAAGTAAATTGCAACGAGCTCTCAATATTGAGAAGCAGTTCGAAACATTCCTTAATATTCAAAAAGAGATAGCTAATTTGCAGAAAAATATTGCAGATTACAAAGAGATATTACTTACGACTGAACATGAGAAGTTTGATATTGAAAAGGAGAAAAATGATATAGCGATAAAACTTAATGAATTAAAGAACTCTCTTGAGATTAACCAGTCTAAACTAAATAATTTACCGGCTCAACACAAACAGTTGGAATTAACTTCTAAGACTATTGTTGATTCAAGAAAAATTATTGATGATTTATCAAAAATAATAACAGCCGAGGAAAAGAAACTGAATGACCTAAAGGTTATTTTAGATGAGTTTGAATATTATGAAAATAAAATCAACGATGATGTTGAACTCTTACTAGAGTTCAAATTATTTGACGAGCATAAAAAGTTAGTTACTCAGTACGTCTCTGGTCAAGTAAAATTGGAACAATTAAAAGGAAATATTCAGGAAAAGCAATTTAAAATTGATAATCAACACCAGTTTAATATCGAGCTTAATGATTTTATCAATACAGGATTGGAATTGGTAAATAAGTCGAAAAGTTCAGAATGCCCTTTGTGTAACCAAAGCTATAATTCGTTTGAAATACTATCAGAAAACATTTTATCTAATAAGCTATTGGATCGTCAGTTGAAAATCCTCTTAGAAGAAAAGATTGACTTAGAATCAAAAATGAACGACCAAGCATTAAAGCTATCTACTGATAAAGAAAAAATTGAGAAGTGCTTTTCAGCAATCAAACAACCATATTTATTGAGCCACAGGAATATTAAAAATGCGATTGATAAATTCGATTTTGAGAAGACCGCTAATTTAGAGAAACTAAATAGTAGTCAATCTGTATGGAATGACATCAATGTATTATTAGGAGATTCAAATACGTTTAACGAATTATCGACCAAATTTCAAAATGATCAATCACAATTAGATGATCAGATACTGAAACTATCTGATCGAATAAAGAAATTAGATGAAACTCTATTACTGAATGAAGTATTAGCTACATCAACGAAAGAAAAATTAGATCTTTCGGAACCGAACCTCTTACAATATCAATCTTCAACTGAATACACAGAAATTAGAATGTATTTTTTCGAGGAGTGGAACTCTAATGAGGTTGAGAAAGTCATATTGTTTAAAGGGATAACTAATATTCAGGAAAAAATAAGTGATTTAACAGCTAAAAAAGAACGTATAGTCAAGGCTTTAGATGAGTTAAAGGAAAAGTTGTCAAATTATACTTTATCTAAAAATGAATACGTTAAAAGAACTCAACAAGCAAATGATGCGAAGAATCTGATACAGAGAGTTCATGATAGCTATGAAAATTTTATTAACTCGGAATTTGGCATAATTATAAGTAACAAAGACAAATTTCAAATTGAAAAGGCATTTATAGATTTGATTGAGACACAAAAGGAATTGGAAAGGCAAGTTGAATCTAAAATTAGAAAATATAAAATCGTCAAAATTTTAAATAATGCGTGCATAAAAGTAGCTGAATCTAAAAAGGTAGAAGATAGAATTAAAGAGATTGCCAAGACTCTAAAAGATTTGGGCAACTCTGAAAAGATTTTGAATGCAGAAAAAGAGAGTTTAAAAACATTTTTAAAAAGCACAATAGAGTCATATTTTTATACTCCGTTAATTAATGCCATATACAAAAAAATAGACCCACATCCGGACTATAGGTCTATTGAATTTGAATGTGACTTTGCCGAAAATAAGCCTCGTTTACAAATTTATACGTTATCGATTAATAGTAAAGGTGAAGAAGTTTGGTCTGTACCTTCATTATATTTTAGTACGGCTCAAATCAATATTTTAAGTTTGAGTATCTTTTTGGCTCGTGCCTTAAAAACCAGAGATAATCAAAAGAACCCTGTTGACTGTATTTTTATTGACGATCCAATTCAATCAATGGATAGCATTAATATACTTTCGTTTATAGATTTATTCAGAGGCATTACATTGTCGTTGGATAAACAATTGATTGTCTCTACTCACGAGGAAAACTTTCATCTTTTATTGAAAAAGAAAATTCCATCAGAGTTATTTAAATCTAAATTTCTGGAGTTTGAAACTTTTGGAAAAGTTAAATCCAATTAGATTGACAGCCTTCTAATCCTCTAAAGATGAAAGAGATCGATCTCTATACCGAAGCAAAGCCACGCTACTATCAGCTCATTCCCAACAAAAAAGATGGGCTGATCCTTCTTGCGTTATATCAAAAATATCAAAAACAAGAATTTACGGAAGAGCAGATCATACAAGTCATCACCAAAGTATTCAGCGATTTGGATGGACCAAACCAACGGGACGAAAACAACCGAAACAACAATATCATTCTGCGATTACAAGAATTCTTTCTATGGCGCGATAGGAAAAGAAAAATATACGGCTTTAAAAACTACGGAGAAGAATTCTGTCAAAAAGTATTTAAACGCCTGTCGGAAAGCTATCATCCAGCCAAAATAGAAAGGCTCTTCAAATACTTATTAGAAACCCTAACAACAAGCCTGGAAAAAAATCCGTCGGAATTGCTGATCTGGATGGACGACCATTTCAACGTTAGAAGCACGGAACTGGCACAACAAATCGAAATTCTTGACCAGCAGGTAAGCGAATCGGTTGATGATTTCCGTTTTCAGATTAAACAACCCCAAGCCAACATCCTACAAGTAATTGAAACCATTAGCACAGGATTAGACCACATCAAAAAGCACGCATACGAGCTGACCACTGGTTTTCAGATTACTTATGACATAGATGACATACTACAGGACATGCTAAAAGATAACGCTAATTATAATCTTCTTGACAGCATCAACCTTGTACTGCAATACAACCAAAATGTTCGTAACCATTTAGACCAGGTAAGCGCACGTATCGACAAAATAAAGCCCCGCATTCGGGAATTTATCTTCGAATTTAATCAACAGGAACTGGACCGCAAAACTGATAAATTTCTCCATTATCTACTGAACAATGCCTCCTATACCCGAGATAGCAACCAACCAAAAAGATTGATTTTTCCTGAAGAAATTGAATCCTTTAGCTTCAGGGTTCCAAAGTCGATACCCCGTTTCTATATCCTGATCGAAAAAGACTTTGCCAGAAAAGCTCCCCTCCCTCCTGCCATAAGGTCAGTCGATGCAGAACAAACAAAGAAGATGATGGCCAAAAACATAGAAAAGCTCGAAGTAAAAAAAAGAATACACTTTTGGGCAAAGGCAGCAATAGACCAGATAGACCGAGAAGGAAGACTTGATTTTTCGCCTTTCTTTTTCAACATTCTCAGTCAAGAACAGCATAACCTTAACATAGCCGTACGAACTGCTCAAAGGTTAGTAAAACAGTGTAACAGCTGGCAATAGGAAATCACGGTAGACCAAAAAGAATATCACGATCCACACTATATAAATCTTTCACTATGGAGTATGACGATAATGAAAAAGACCTAAACGCACGTTATGCTTTTATGCTAGACAAAACGGCTAAAAACACATTCGCTAGGTTAGACTACCTCCTAAAATCAGGAATGCACATACAGCGAGACTTTCCAAAACCCATTTCCCTTTATGCGTTTCTGAATAAACATTACCGAAGTTTACAAGCTTATTATGACGATTTCTTTGAAATGCTGCTCAAAAAAGAAGGCGAAGGATGGAACACCTATTTCTATATCGATTTTCATGAAGGCTCACGAGGCAAAATTCCCACTGACAACCAATACAGAGGGTACCTCAAATCGGAATACATTCTTATTGGCCTCATCTTTTTCAAAATTTATAAACTTGACGGCAACATCGAACTCGCTAAAATATCCGATTTCATCAACCTGCTCTATCAGGAATATGACGAACTGCTCAACAAGATGCAGCGTGTCGTCTCATCTATTAAAATTGATGCAGGATCAGACCTGAACGAAGAAAAACTAAAAAATCTCGTCTATAAAGCCTTTGCTGAATTTGAACAACTGGGTTGGATAGCAAGAGACACAAGCGACAGCGATTACTTCACCTACCAACCCTCGTTTGAAAGGCTGCGAAGAATTTATTATCCCCAGATAGAAACTATAGACGAAATCATAAAACGAAAAGAACATGGCTAAATTTCAACCCAAGATCTATAGTTTATCGACTCTCAATATCAGACAGCATTTTAACTGCGACTACCGTTTTAATGACTTCCGCACCGATTTTAGTGGCGAAAGTGGAAGCGGTAAAAGCCTTATTGCCGACTTTATTCAACTGCTTTTAGTAGGCTCCCGTGTGTTCAAATCGGGAACAGAAGGCGTAAGCAATAGAGATACAAGTGGTCTTGTTCTCAAAAATGGCGGCGGGAAATACGGACGTGGCTATATTTTCATCAACATCGAAATACAATCCCGCAAATACATCACTTTGGGAGGCTATCTCGACACGACCAGTACGCAAATGCAATTTTTCATCATACAGGCTGGTTATGACTTTGATGAGACACTGCTGCCTATGAATGACCCTGTTTTTTACAGAGATTTGCTGCTGGATGGACAAATCGAAACACTGGAAAACCTTGAAAAAAGATTTTCGGAAAAAGGTTACCTTAAAGGAGTAAGCAATAAAAAATACCATCACTTACTTTTTAACAACGGTATACTCGCCGTAGATCTTAGCCAAAGTCAACAAAGTTTGAAAAGCTATGCGGCAATTATCCGCGCCTTCTCCAGAGGAAAAGGTTTTTTTACCGATTCAGATGTTCTCAAAACATTTCTTTTTGGAGATAACGACCACAAACAGCTTATTGACAAATACCGTGAAGAAGTACAAAACATTAATTTAGACCAGCTGCAACACTATCGCTTATTAGATGAAATAGCCACCATTAGAAGCAAGGAGCAAAAAATAGAACATGTGTTGCATGATTTCAATACTTACAACCGACTTAAAAAACAATTCAGCCTGGAAAACGTCAGTTTCTGGTATCTGGAAACCGATCAAATTGCTAAAAAATTTGAGCAATTAACACAAGAATACCAAACCAACCAGATCAAAAGGCTCTTGACCAAAAAAAAATTGGCCACTGTCAAACTAACTGACATTAAAGACCAACATAAAGCTCTCTCCGTATTAAAAAGCAACAGTGAAGATACAGAACAGAAAAAAGAAAAACTCGAAATTGAATGGCAACAAGCCAAAAAAATGCTCGACGAAAGCACCAAATACAAAGACATCATAGATAAAGTAACTAGTTGGCTTACAGAAGACCGACAAGATGCAGATGCCATAAGACAATGGCATCAGGCAGAACGCTCTAAAGTAACAGACGAAGAAAATCAAAAAGCATTCGAAAGATTTCTTATAGAAACCAAACTGAAGCACGAGTTTGAACAATCGGACTGGTTTATTAATTATGCAGCAGCAGGAAAATTGACTTTGCAAAAAATGAAAGACTTTGAAGAAGCCATTACGAAGCTCGAAACACAGCTTGTATTTTCAGATTTAGACAATCCAGCGTCATTGGCCCATTGGGCAATAGAGCAGCTCGATTTGCCTCTCACCCTTGAACAAGAAAGCCTACTCATTCATTTCCAAGAATTATCGCGAATAGCTCCCAATCCACCAGGAAAGCGCTATCTCCCTTTTCCTGAGAAACTATTTAAAAAACCACTTACTTTTAAAGCAGGGGACAACGGATTTTGGTTGGAATTAAGCGGCATCCACGAATTTATCACGAACGTACCAAAGCAACATCTCAATGTACCTGCCAAGCAAATCCAACTGGATCGGGATCCGCTCGACGCCTTGAAACAACAACTTAAAAATTTAAGGCATGAGCAACAAAGCTTCCAAAATCTAAAAGAAAAATTAGAAAGCTATCCTGCATTAGAAAAAGCAATATCCCTCTACAAAGCCAGTCAAGAGGAACTGTTTATCAAAATTGATGAAATTGCAGAACTCACATCGACAGAACTGGAAAGACAGCTATCAATTTTTCAAGACGCTGAGCAACATAAGGTAACTTACAGAAGCCGTAACGAAGTCCATGACACGGCCTTTGCCAGGCATAGCCATAGCCAGCAGCAGAACAAGGACAATCAGGAAAAAATCGTTCAGATTGAAAGCTATATGTCCAAACAATACGGTTCTATCGACTTTGAACAGTTGGCAAAAACAGAAGAAACTCTTCTTCTTAATTTTGATAAAGATTTACAAGATCTCATAAAAGCCGAAAATATATCACTTCCAATCATTCATAAAATGGAAAACGATTTATTTAAAACTAATCTGCCTATCAACAAGCTTTACGAAATGCATAATGCAGTTGATACTAAACACACAGAGACTAGGGCAAGATTTGAACTGTACCAAAGCAGCCACAGTTCCAGTATGTTCAAACTCAATGAAGCAACTATAAAATTTGCAGGAGAACACCTTCGTGATTTTACAGCCGAGCAGGATTTGATTAAAATGGAACAACAGCCGGCAGAAACCCAAATCACAGATGCATATAGCAAATTCAAAGCCACCTACGATTCAGCTTCTGAAGAAATTGAAGACAAAACCATCTTAAAAGACTATTCAGTAGGTGTACTAGCGAACAAGTTATTGCCTACCGTTTTTCTTACGCAACAGATACAAGAAGAACTAATTGGCGAACAGATTGAAAAACGACTTACTGACCTAACTAATGATTTGCAGCGAATAGGATCAAGAAAAATTGATATTCTTCACAATATTTTTAAAGAGGTTGTAAACGCCTACAATGGATATTTGACTAAGGTACAAGGAATAGACAACTACTTGTCAAAAAATAAAATTACTGGCGGCACTTATGCAACTTTGCAACATAAACCGGCTCTTGGTTACCCCGACGATTGGATGAAAGTTTTCAGAAAACGCCTCACCAACGAAATGCAGGAAGTGGGCATATTTGCGCCAACCAATAAGCAGGACATCGACGATATTATGATTAGTGTATTCCGTGAAGCAAAGGGTACCCGAGAAGCCACGGTAAGCGACCTGCTAAACCCACGCTCCTACTTTGACCTCCTTTTTGAAATCAAACAAGGAGGTCATAAAAATTCTGGAAGTAATGGACAAACCTATACCGCCAATGCATTGCTCTGCCTTGCCAGATTATCTCTCATTGAAGCTGACGACCGCGCAGGAATAAGGATAATGCCGATAGACGAAGCGGAAGGTCTAGGAAGCAACTACGAAATGTTGCACAAATTAGCACGAAAGGAAAATTATCAAATCGTTACCATGTCAATCGAAACGGCGGGTGACATTAATGAGGAAGGGCAATTTATCTATATCATGCATGATAATAAAGATGCAGATGACTTGACCTATGTGCCGCCCTTAGCTATCTTCCACAAAGGACAATTAACAGATAACATAGATGAAATTTTTGAAGAAACTACATAGCAAAGACTTTACATGGCCAGTATTGAAAGCGCTGAACGATCTGTATGAAAAACAGAAAACAGCAGCGAAAATTCAGCAAGTCGACTATATCCGGTACTTAATGACGAAAACCGAGCTAATTGTTCAAAAAAAAGGCAATAGCAATGTACTAGTACCAGGGGATGGTTATGAAGAATATTACGAAACCAATTTTCAATCTGCTTATCAATACTACTACAAATTTTTAAGTGAAATAGGCATCCGACCGGATGGAGGAAAGAACTTTACTGAAGAGGATATCCGGACATTAATAGTAATCTATGAAAGCAGATACGAATTGAGAGGGAACCTTACAAATATTGAGGACTTCTCGGGAAAGATTTTTGATTACGCAGGTTCCAAATATTTAAAATACAGAAATAGCGTCCGAAAGGCAGTATTGAAAATTTTAGAAATAGATGAATTTCCACAAACTTCTAAAGATTTGCAATACCGGTTAGTAGTAGATCATCCGAAGCCCCAAGCCATTATACTATGCGAAAACAAATCTTTCTTGAAACAACCTTGGAATGCGAAAGAACTTGCTGTTAAACTATGGCACGTTGGAGGCAACAACATATCAATATTAGATGACATTGATCATAAGGAGTTTGCGTACCCAATATATTATAGTTGCGACTGGGATTTTCATGGCTTATTGATTTATCAGCGTATAAGCGACAAGCTAAAAAACCGGGGAGTAAAAGTTAAAATTCTCACACCACCACCACCTCACTCCTATCTTCCAACTTCTTCATTTATGCATAAGAGCAACTGGAGCTATCAAGGCGAGTTTTCAGGATTGAATCGAACTATGTTCTCGCCTATGGAACAGGATCTGATTGTTAAATTAATTAAAAATGATGTTTGGATAGAAGAAGAAAGTAATGTACTTCATGATATGTACTTGTACAATATATAGCTAATATCCGCCCTGCGACTTGAGCACTTTACATACCATCGTTCTTTTTAATCGAATAGTCCCTTTTTTATTCCTTGTAATCGGTTGTCTCTCTATAACATATAGAACAATAAATTATTAATTCCCAGAATTCGACATTTGTTACTTTAAAATTCTAGCTTTTCAGGGAATATGAAGAATTAATGCCTAATATCTTGGAAGGTGAAAGTCTCCTTAATGATGCATCCTCGCTTATTATTTTTCGTTTTGCTCTAATACTAAACATTTTACCCGCCGAACAAGTTGAACAAAGTCCAATCCTGCAACAGATGAAACTTAAATGGGAGTCGGGCAACAATGACGACGGGAGAACAATGAACGATGAGATCAAGGTCATCTATAATTCAATACTTCAAAAGCAGCGGGAATATCTGATCAACGAGAAAAGGTCACACGAACGGCTGGATGAAAATATTATTCGAAAGTACCTGCACCGAATTGACATGGAAGAAGAAAAATTACATTTAATGTAATTATCTCCATCCGCCTCCCAATGCACGATACAATTCAACCACCGCCTGTAATTGTTGCAATCTGTCATTCACGCTGCCTAATTCAGCCGGCAGCAGGCTCTGTCGTGCAAGGATCGCTTCATTATAATTAGCAAATTCGTTTCGAAGTAGCTCTCGTGTATATTCTACCGATCTTGAGAGCGCATCAATTTGGTTCCTGCGTACCGCTATTTTATCCTGTGCCGTTTCATGTAGAGACAGTGCATCAGAGACTACCTGCCCGGCCTAAGCAGAGTATTTTGAAAAGACAAAATTGCAGCTTGTAATTCTTCTCGCGTAACAGCAAGGTTTGCACGATTTAGTCCGCGGTTGAAAATGGGTTCGAATAGCCCTGCTCCTATGCTAGCAGCAAAAGATACAGGATCGAACAACCTGTTTAGGCCCTTTTCGATCAGGTTCTGCAGGATCGTATCGGTAAAAACTTCTTTAAAAAGCACGGCTCCAATTCCGCTTGTATCAGGTGCTACGAAATCTCGAAATAGATCTCCCGATGGCCTGCCAGGGGAATCATATTTTTTCGTTACTCCGCATGAACCGATATTATGAATATTAAGGTATAGAGCGAAGGGTATACTATAAGCTTTTTCATTAGCTGACTTTAATAATTAAAATTCTAATAGGTTGAAACCGGTTGTTGACCTTCACCGTTCTGCTGGTTTGGCGGGCCACTTATCCGCTCGTGTAGTGTTTGAGAACGACAAACAAAGCAGGAATCGCAAATACTCCTAATAATGTTCCTATCAACATTCCTCCTACCGCACCAGTTCCAATTAAACGGTTACCAACTGAACCGGCACCCGATGCAAACATCAGCGGCACCAATCCGAGGTATAAGGAAGGAAATAAGAGCGCTTTCTCTCGCCGCAAAATGTCCGGCATCCAGCCCCGAAAATTCTGTGTCGGTCCAGCGGGTATTATGGTGGGCTGCATCTTCACGTATCCTTTTGTGGCTACTATCGGGGTACAGTAGGCTAATTCCTTTACCACGAAGGGCAAGTTTATGCTTGATCCGAAGGTAGATCTGCAGCCCTGCCAAGTCCCAGTCGCAGATATAGTACAATGTGCGCGCAAACTCCGACGCAATGTCATCAACAATTTTAATATTGTTGTCCCCCACATACCAAAGCTTTATCTGAAGTACCCTCGCGACCAATGGCTGTTTTAAAAGGGATTTGTTTTCGCAGAATACGACTGCCACAGGATTGGGATGGTCGCCCACCAATCGCCACTGATGCTCCTTAGCTTCATGGCTAAAGCTACTGATGCCAAGAATTTAAAAGACTGCATCGCGCACGCTGCTTTTGCGTTTAAGGTATTTGGAGCTTCCGAAGATTTTACTTGGTGCGATTTCAGCTTTTACGGTCTGCAAAGTATTTAATATTTTTTTGCTTCCTTTAATAATTTTTCTCACTGTTCTTGATAATCAACGACTTACATCATAAAAATTATTAGATATATACGCTATATATGTTACAATTTTGTATATATTTGTAACATGTCGTCCACTCACAACCTTATTATTGAAAAAATTAAAAAGCGTAGCGGCGGGAGTATATTTTTCCCCAATGATTTTCGTGGACTCGGCTCGGATGACGCTATCAAAATGAGTCTTAGTAGGCATGCAGAGAATGGGAGGCTTGAAAGGATAGCACACGGTATATATTATAAACCACATAAATATTCGAAGGATCGGTCGCCTTCTCTGGAATCCATAGCTGTGGCCATTGCAAAAAAAGAGCGGATCCTGATAAAACCATCGGGTCTAAATGCCTTGTACAAGTTGAGCATGGTATCCACTGCGCCAGTCGATTTGGTTTACATAACAGATGGCGAACCCCGCAATATCCTTGTGGACGGAAAAAGATTAATATTTAAATCGACCACACCAAAAAAACTTAATCTTTCCACGGAAACGAGTGGATTGCTAATACAAGCTCTTGAAGAAATTGGAAGAAATGCTGTTGATGATTCCGTAGTTACAAAGGTTAAGGTCCATTTAAAAAAAATAGATCAGCACACCCTGGATGCCGACCTGAAATTGGCTCCTGCCTGGATCTATAATCTAATTTACAAGTTAAACGAACAAATAAAATTATCACTATGAATACGCTACTAGATACTAATGACCAGGTTTGGCATGAGCTGTGCTATTATGCAACACAGCTTCCAAATGAACATGACGAGTTGCTGCCTGGATTAAAGTGGGGGGATTGTAGCCAGCTCTATACCCCTGCTTTCTGGAAAATGCAATATATTTCCCATAAACAGGTTGACGATTCAAATACAATTTATAAACTCGGCACAACAATCCTTGAAGAAATTGTAGTATGCCTTCTGGGTGGGTTTGGAATGCCTTCCGAATTGGGCCTTGCAGCTTTTGAAAGGTTGAAGCAATATAATTTAATCAGGCCTAAAGTGGCATTTGAAGATTTATACCAAGCGCTTTATGAACCCTTTACTTTTGAAGGCGGGCGCAGCGTCAGGTACCGGTTTTATAACCAAAAAGCGAGATATTTATCTAAATTATTAAACAGGGACGATTTAGAACAGATACCATTAGATAATGACATTCAGTTTAGGAATTGGCTGTTGACTGTGGATGGGATCGGGTTAAAGACTGCTTCCTGGATAACCAGAAACTGGCTCAATAGCGATAATGTTGCAATTTTAGATATTCATATTTTGCGCGCTGGTGTCTTAGCAGGGTTTTACCAGAACAATATTGAAAACCTGGATAAGCATTATTTATCCCTCGAAAAGAAATATTTGGAATTCTGCAATGCCCTGGATGTTTCTTCTTCAATAATGGATGCAATAATTTGGGACTTTATGAAAAAAAATAATAAATTAGCACTCCATGCGTTAAAATACACTAATTAAAACATCTACATGTCAGGAAGCAACCCCTCGGATGACTCTCCCTTTGTGGGAGGATCATCTAATTTAACAGATTGCATCAACTTGACCGGTCGTGGCACAATCATGTCACCAGATCCGGCAATCCTACATTTGTTGAGCATCGGCGATCTCGTAATGATTAGTTTACGTTCAGTCACTGGTCCTTTGCAGGCACTAACCCAAGCCGGACAACTGATCGGTAATATATTTTTATCCGGTAATCTTTCTGCTACATTTATTACATGCATAAATGATGTGAACGAATACAAGGGGAAAATAACTTCCCTAGATGGTGGTCTATGCGAAATCTACATTTCACTAAGATGATAGTCGTTGGAGGGACCTACGATGAGTACTGCTTTGAACCAAGGTGGGAAATGAAATTTGGTTCCGGACTTAGGGCATGCTGGGTTCTGGGACGCCTAAATCCTGATAGGGAAATTACATTCTATTCTTTCGGCGATAAAACAACAACCGAATTCCTGGCAATTGTTGCCGAAGAAATTAACTTAAAGCCCATGATTACGTCTATTCCGAAGACCGTTCAGTTTCGGTATGATTATCCCTTGGCAGATCCGGTAGTAATTCCACGCCCAGACACCTTGAACCCCCACAGTAACAGTATTGAAGTGATGGGAGAAAATATACTGTACTATGGCATGATTGAGGGCAATGCTGTCGTTTCAGGCAATAAAGTTATCTACGACCCTCAGTCACCCTCAAATCCACTACCCTTCTCCGCTACGGGTTCAAGAGCGAAGCAATTGGCAGTGGTTGTCAATATTGTGGAAGCAAAAAAAATTGTAGGCATTAAAGAAGCGGATCTTAAAGCTATTGAAGATTTCTTTTTTATAGAAGAGAAAGCCGAAGTCCTTGTCCTTAAAATGGGCGCTAAAGGAGCATTAGTGAAAACGAATACTGGAAAGGAAGAAATTATACCTGTGTATGAAACTAGCTCAGTTTGGCCTATTGGATCCGGAGATGTCTTCGCAGCCTCATTCGCACATTATTGGATAGAATCAGAAGATCCAATACATGCAGCAAGATTGGCCTCTTGGAACACAGCAGTTTACTGCAACACCCGCAACTTTAACTTTACACCTTTCGAAAGTAACCCGGACATAAAACCGTTTAAGATATTTGACTATCCAATAGGCCAAATTTACCTTGCTGGACCTTTTTTTACATTCTCGGAACGTTGGCTTGTAGACCAGATTTTTAAATGTCTGCAGGCTATGAATCTCAGAGTTTTTTCCCCATGGCACCATGTTGGCCTTGGTGATGCCTCCACAGTTGTACCGCTGGATATAAAAGGGCTTAATGAATCCAAATTAGTGTTTGCGATTTTGGATGGCTTAGATTCGGGAACTTTATTTGAAATTGGTTTTGCTATTGCAAAGGGCAGTACTGTAATTGGCTATGTTGAGAACGAAAGTTCGGAAAGCATAAAAATGCTGGAAGGCACCGATTGTATCATCGAAAGAGATCTGACAACTGCAATATATAAGTCCTTATGGGCATTAGCAAAAAATGAGTAAGGGTATACTATTATCCGGTGGTATGGATTCAATATCACTTGCTTACTGGGTAAGACCGGAAATAGCTATAACTATTGATTACGGGCAGGCAGCGGCAGAAACCGAAATCAGGATGAGTTCCATCATCGCTGGAAATTTAGGCATCGAGCATCATACAATTAAGGTAGACTGCAGCAGCTTGGGGAGCGGAGACTTAATCAACAGCACAGCTATAAATGAATCACCATCATCCGAGTGGTGGCCTTACCGAAACCAGTTGTTAATAACATTGGCCTGTATGAAAGGTATTAGTTTAGGACTAAAAGAACTGATTTTGGGCTCTGTTAAATCTGACGGGTTTCATAAAGATGGGACGTATGAATTTTACAATCGCATGAACTCCCTAATGGAGTATCAGGAGGAGGAAATTAAAATATTAAGTCCCTGCATTGAAATGTCCACAGTTGAGCTAATAAAGGTTTCAGGAATCCCAAAATCATTACTGCATTGGGCTCATTCCTGCCATACTTCCAATATACCCTGCGGTAAATGCCGGGGATGCAACAAATACGGAAAAACCCTTAATGAATTGTACGCAGAGTAATGAATAATCCCCAAATAAAATCGTTCGAAGATATTGTCCCTGCTTTTAATTACTCAATAAAAGAAGTAATAAAACTCTCCAGAGATATAAAACCTCTCGATAGACGTTTTGATGCGGTTATAAGCGTGCGAAAGTCCACACGATTATTCAGGCAATTAAAATTAGCACAGATTGGAGATATTTTATCGTATGTGGCAAAAGTACAGGATACTTACCAACAGGACAATGGTTATATTCTCACACACCGGGCGACAGCATCTGCTGGCGCACGTCATCCTGTTGACATAATAATCAACACTCCTGTACTATCAAAAGGCGACTTTTACTACTATAATCCGTTTGAGCACTCTTTAAATAATTTAAAAGAATTTGAAGGGAGCAACCTTACTAGGCATGTAAACAACATCGTTGACACCACAAATGCTACGATTATTTGGTTTGTAGCACATAAATACCGTACACAAGCCAAATACTCAAATGCTGACTCGCTTGTATGGCGGGATGCCGGGGCATTAATTAATGGGATTCAAATGGTTTGTGGTGCGATGGGCTTGAATAGCTGTCCCATCGGAAGCTTGGGTGAGCCATTTATATCTGATTATTTTAACAATCAGGAAGGTATAGTTGGCGCAGGTGGACTGCTGATTGGCTGAAAAAATTTTTCAAATTCTAGATAAGCGTTCTCAAGGTTTGCCCTTGTTACATCAATGTCCTTTTCTTGTAGATTTTGATTTAAAAGATCTAAGTATAGCTGGTCAATAATTACGTTGTGGATTTTCTTAAAATAGACGAAAGAGTTGTTATTCGTGCATGCCCTTATTTTTAAGGTTTTACTACCGATTCTTTTCATAACCTTTACCGCCTCAATCCTGATACTATATTGCTCTTCGGGAGAATCGCGATTGATCACAAGATCTTTACAAGCCTCTATTAATTTCCATGTGTCTGCCATTAGACTCCTATAAAACTTTAGTTTGTTAGTCAGGTTGGCGTTATATTCATTTTCAACCTTCGCAATTTCTTTTTCAGCATCTTGGAAAATAGTTTCGCAACTCTCAATAAATTCCTCAACGTCACTTACCGTTGAATTAAAAAGACGGATTGGAAAACTGTTGCTCATTGCCTTAAATAACTCTGTTCTTATAGTGAACAAATTTGGAAAAGAATTGTCAACTAACTGTAATGGGCGGATGTAGGAAAAGTCATTCCATGGAATAAAAGTATGATATCTGTCAGTAAGCAACTTTAAGCGATGCGAAATTGTTTTAAATCTGGTTTTGTACAATTCATCGTTAGCTATTTCCTTTAGTTCGTTTAACGATGATAACGTAATATTAGAGGATTGTGTACATCGGATGGCGCCTGCCTGAAAACCTGATTCCGACATTAATAGTCCCCTATCTGCTCCTATATCCTGTACAATTTGTTGTAGGGTTAAAACTTTATCCTTGGGGACTGCAGTTTTCCAAAGTTTACATTCAACAATCCAAATTACATTGATGCCAAAATGTGTTAATTTGACCAACACGTCAACTTTATGAACTCCACGGACTCCCCTTACTGTTGCATCGGTTTCAGCTTGAGCACCTATTGAAATAAAAAAAGCAGCCACATTCTTTTGGTAGTCGTTCCAAGTCATATTCTATTTCTTTTTATTCCGCATAAAATTACCATATTATAAACTGACGAGGTGATTCAAAAGCTAAGAATCGTTCATAATCGGTACAAAGATGTGTCCAAGTTATACAGTGCTTTTTAGATGATGGCTTCCGTAAGCTTTAGAATAATTATAAAGTGACATATTCGCGAAGTGGTCAAACATCAATTGGGTATCGGAGGATGAGTTCCAAACTTGTATAAAACTTTAATAGGAGCTAAAAAACTCCAAATCCTCATCCCGAAAGTTCGATAATTGTATATGACCCTCCACCAGGGGACAATTCGATTTTTTGATCGAATTGTCCCTTTTTATTTTGTATAACTTTAGCTTTCGGCCCTAGGTCTTTTGGTATCGCTCCTAATAAGACTCGCAGGAACTCAAGGATATAATCCAGAAGCGGCTTGAGATTTTTTGACTGTTGCTTCAGACTGGCTAATAAATCTAAGATTGTATCAAAAATCTCTGCTGATTTTGCGGCAGCTTTTCCGGTCAATTTAAATATGCTTTCAAAAATTTTTTTAAAACTCTTCAGCAGGACCGCAGCAGCTCTTTCCACAGTTGCCGCACCACCGGTAGCTAAAATCTCAATAATGATCTGGATGATCATTCCAATTATATAGCCCGTATAATAGGCTATTTCATCAATAGAAAATGATATGGAACTAGCGCTTTTGAAGAGGATTGACGGAATGTTTATAAGCAATGCCAGGTATTCTTCAAAAAGTTATGGTATCTACTGGACTTTCTAAAAGTAGGGGACGATTATAAAAACTTAAAGTTCCCGATAGGAATCATGTTTTTTTTAATCGAGAGTTTGTTCTATGTATTCCAAACCTTTTTGCGTTATCGAATATTTCTTCTGATCATCTTGAGAAATCAGTTTTTCGTCTTTCATTTCCTGTAAGGAATTTAGCAACTCATGTGCCCAAAGTGGCTCATCATTTTCTGTATTAAAAAGACTCGTATTCAATAATAGTTCTAGTCTTATTACTTCGATCTTTTTGGAGTTTGCTCTATTTATTGCCTCCAATACCTTCAATATTCTAAGTTTACTTTTCATGTTTATTATTTTTATCTTCCTAAAATCTCTCTGTCGCTTTGAGATAAATAATCAATTTCTTTTATGTCGGGATGATATAATGATCTTCCGCCGTTATCGAATTCGTGTAGTTTGTAATCTTCTAATGTCGCTGAATGTGCATTGTTATATACTTCCTCAGGAATTAAGTCATTCTTCGTGTTCTCAAATCCTATATTTTTATATCTTTCGTATTCTCTCGTCTCGTGTGTAAAGAATTTTCTATCCCAGTCTGTGATTTCTACGTGGCCTTTCTGAATTTTTTCTAATCTTTCGATCATTTTTGTGTTCGCAGTAATTTCTTCAAATCGGCTCAAATGTTTGCGAATGATTTCAATACCTTTTTTAGTTATTTTAGCATCTTTCCATACTAAGTTCAAGATTTTTCCTCCGCAGTTATTAATATCAAAGCTACGTTTACAATATTTTCCGATAATTATTTTGCTAGCTCGTTTTGTTTTCGCCAAATCATCCAAATACTTCTTCGCCTCTTTATTACTCATTTTTTTGAGTCTTTCAGCGAGCTCTTCTACTTCCTTCTTTAGTCCCTCTAAATAGTTCTTTATTGTAGTTGTAACACCCGAAAGCAGCGAACTACCCTTGCTAGGTCATCTATAATTTATTCATTAAGAGATATAGTAACACAAGAGCGAGACATTCGCTCCAGTGCAGGGTCTATGACTGTTTAGTATTTGAATTAAAACGCTACTTTGGGAGTAGCTTCAATTTTATACTTTAACTGTTTTCGGACACAAAATTTTCAAATTTTTCCATAAAATCTATAAACTCTGAAAATGACCAAACAAAGTCAGCTTCTACACTTTTATGATGAGTATCAAAAAAGTAAACTTCATCTGGGTAGATACTTATGATAAAATCACTACCTTCTACTTGATATTCAAATTTGCTATTTTCCGTTAATGCCTTTGATTTATCAATGATCATTCTGATCTCAGATGGGGTCCAGCCCCACCAGGCTATCTCTCTCAAAGCTTCTATTCTATTATCTAAAATTTCTACTCCATACATTCCTTGAATACCATAAGCATTCTTTGTGAATTTATATTTCATATTTACTGTATTATTCTAAATGGATACGCATTAGTAATATTTCCTAAATTATCGACTTCTATTAGTATTTCAAATCTTCCAGAACTATCTGGGAAATTAAATTTATTATTTGCCCATTTTAATTGTTTTCCAGCACCTACTGTCTTTTCATACACCAAAGCAATTTCTTCCTTTACCCTTTGTATATTCCAATTTTTAGGAAACATCGATGATTTTGCCGTTTTTTCAATCCATTGCATTTGTTTATATCGCACGTCTATCAAAGCATCAAATGGTAAGTCATCAACTGGTTCTGTCAGTTCTCTTCTCACTCTAATATTGTCCCCAATAACAGAATGATTATGACCACCTGTACCTTTTAATTCTAATATTCCTTTCTCTGATTTTAATTTCAACTCCCCATCAAAATGCAAGTGAAATTTCTTTTCAAACTTACTTGACCACTTTGTCAAAGCGTTTCTTCTGCTTTTAATTTTATCAATATAGTTCCTCGCCTCTTTATCACTCATCTTTTTGAGTCTTTCAGCGAGCTCTTCTACTTCCTTCTTAGTTCCTCGGAACAGTTCTTTTCCTTCCTTAACTAATGCATAAATGTCATCGCCAACATGCACCGGCAGGCCGCCATACAGAGGTTTTCCTTGAGGGACTTTTTTAATGACTACATCAAATTTATTAAAAAACGCAATAAGGTCTTTTGGTATCGCTCCTAATAAGACTCGTAGGGACTCAAGGATATCGTCCAGAAGTGGCTTGAGATTTTTTGACTGTTGCTTCAGACTGGATAATATATCTAAAATCGCATCAAAAATCTTGGCTGATTTTGCGGCAGCTTTTCCGGCCAATTTAAATATGTTTTCAAAAATTTTCTTAAAACTCTGCAGCAGGACTGCAGCAGCTCTTTCCACAGTTGCCGCACCACCGGTAGCTAAAATTTCAATAATGATCTGGATGATCATTCCAATTATATAGCCCGTATAATAGGCTATTTCATCAATAGAAAATGATATGGAACTTGCGCTTTTGAAGAGGATTGACGGAATGCTGATTAGCAATGGAAGGCATTCTTCAATAAATTTAAAAAATGCTTTGATGTTTTCTTTGCTGAAGATGTTCAGTAATACTTCTATTTGGTTTTCTACAATTTCAATGAACAGAATTATATAACTCCCAATGTTCGCAGCTACATTTGCGGCTGCTTTTTGTATATCTAATATTGCATTACTAAGTATAGCAATTAAATCAAAGATACCTTTAATTGCCTCAATCAATCCATTTATAATACCAACTACCAAGGCATTGTACGCAACAAATCCAATCTCCAGTAAATTGACACCTTTTTTCAACGGGTTTTTGATGAATTCAATGAAATAGTCGATAGCATTGATTACCTGTCGGATAAGTTTTTCGAAGGTTTTTGATTTTAAAAAGAAACCGCCTTCCTGGCCTGTTTGTTCGTTTACTCTGGCCAGCAGTATTGCTTTTAAATTTTTCAATTTTTCAAGGGCACTGGCCGTAATATTATTTGCGGGAACCCCTTTAGAAACAACTTCACTGTTTTTTAATTTCTTAAACAACTCAATTCCCGGAAGCAACAGCTGCGGTTTTTCGACTGGAATACCTTCATCATCATAATACCGCCATTTTTCGTCTGCCAGTACTAAGGCGCCCAAACCACCTGCAATGGTTTCAGCTACTACTTTAATACTTTCCATAGATAACTTAGAGGTATATATCACAACTTTGTCAAGAAGCCCTAATACTATTTTTTTTACTAAGTAAATTCTCTCCGAATCTTTATTTTTTACATAATCCGTAAGTATTTCCCGTAATGAGCTTTCATCTACATTTGATTTAAAAATGGAAGCAAGTTTGCTTATATTCCGATAGGGGAAAATACCGAGATTACTAATATTAGCACCTGTTCTAACCTTTACTACCGAGCCAAAATAATTGTTTTTGTCATTTACTTCAATGAAAAGGACAATTTCATTATAATATAATTCCGTAACTTCTTGGTAGGCTCTGGTAATTTTGGCGCCGTCTGTTGAGATGAACAGCACTACAGCCATCTGTTTCTCCTTCAAAACATCGTTAACTAACATTAAAGGGGTTTTAACAATAGCAGTTTTGGTATTTCTATCCATAACTTCTACGTCCTCCATTAAATCTAATGACTTTACGAAATACTTCGTACCTAATTTATATACTATGGTTTGTAAAGTATTGGTTCCTACCTCAACTTGAGAATCTTGAAGTTCCGCGTATGTACCTACCTTTGTACTCTTAAGGTAGTCTACCTCGAAATAATCAAGTGTATTACCATTGTCTATCTTTCGATATATTTCTCCGTCCTTTTCAACTTCGTAGAAATGTTCCATAACAGCAGGAACAGTTGGATTCTCATCATCTTTAATGACCATGCTTTCATTAAAAACATATATATTCTCGGTCCTGTTAGAATAAGAACACCCTCCAAATACCTTAATGCCGTGCTCAATTGCTCTCATTTAATTTAATTTAATGTGGCTCTAATAACCAGAGCATCGTTGACCCGTAGTAATTTGCAACCATTGATTTGATCTCCAAAATCTAAATTTATTTTATTGGTACTCATTTTTCGTAGGATAAAAAAACACCCACGACACGAAATGCCATGGGTGTTATTAATGATTATGCCGGCCCGGTGGTTCCTTCTATTGCGTTCTTAAGTGCCTGTACCGAAATTTGGGCTACTATCTGGCGAGGTGAATCATCAGTCGTCAGCTGCAGGTAACCATCATTGAGGTCGATGTTCTCAATGTGGCGGACTCCTTCTTCATTTGAAGTGCCAACCTGAGCCGTATTCTGCTCTATTTGTGACGACTGTGGTACCTGTTCCGGATGCTCAAAATCCTCCATATCTTCATTATTAAAAGGCAAAGCTTTAGTTACGTTAAGACCAATGCTTCCCGCCTGCAAAATAGTCATCGATGTCGGCACCCGTGTTGGCCATGCCTTACCTACCTTTTCGCCTTCAGTTGTACGCATCTCATCTACAATAGACATGAAAAGTTCATCACCGATGACCGGTACTTCGCCACCATTCCAGATCTGGCCTGTTTGCATGTAATACCTGACAGCTTCTTCAAAACCCGGCCTCACGGTTACAATGACCCGCGCCATACCGCTTTGCATAAAGGCCTTAAAGACGTGGTCATGAGTTTGGTCGTATTGGTACATCGTTGTCCAATTGTTCCGGTTAGCCCAATAGAACGGATAGAAATAATAGCTCATGATTTCCCACTCAAATGCCTGCTCGATGAATTTGACAAAAGCGGCATATTTGTCGAGATCCGCATTATTGTTGATCATCCCGTTTTCAAACGTTAATTTGGATTCGGTTGTATTATTCATTTTGTAAAAATCCTTTCCAAACGTTAGTTTCGCATTTGGGCTACTGGAAATAATATACGAGATACAGTTTTTTCGCAAAATAATATTTTCGATTTCCCTGTAAAAACCGGGATTAGATCCAAGGATGTGAACACCGTTATTGGCTTCCATTGCCAAGTCTTCATTGTATTTTTGCAACGCCTCTTCATACGCTGACATAATTGCATTGAACGATTCCATTTGCCATTGTGCTTTTGCTTCGGCTGTCAATTTGCAACCAACACTTGCAGTTATGTCGCCGGCAACGTGGTTTCCTAAAGTATAAGAAACTGGAACTTCATTCACAAAACCAAAAATTGCAACCGAATTAAAAGATATCGACTGCGAATGCCAGCGCGAAGTATTCGACACCCTTACAGTTCCAACCGTCAACGATAATATGTTTCCCCCTGAATCATTATCACTGGAAGCGGTAAAAGTTCCCGAGGCATTAATCGCAGCATATCCTTCGGGAATCTTAATTTTACCATTTCCTGATATCGACTCGGTATTCATTAATTTCGCCGCAGCACCTCCGCCCATGATACTAAAAGAATCACCAACTGTAATGTATTCTGCTGGCATAGGTTTTACTTCAACATTGTAATAACCACTCCAGTACTGCAATCTCGCATCATTTATCTGAGAATAATTTTCCAGTGTATGGGAGGCATCTGTTCTCGGATTTTTGGGCTCAGGCACTGCGCCCGCTTTCTTCTGATCAATTAAAGTGGTCATTGCCAGATTATGTAAACGGGCAGGTTCAGGAATCGAGAATTCAAACATTAAGCGTTTACCATAGTTCACGATCTGATTCTTAAAAACTTTATCTACCCATCGGTACACGCCCACTACATGTTTGTCTCCTTTGCGGTTATCGAAACCATGGCTGTTGTTTTCTTCAAATTCTTCGAGGACCTTTTCAATACGCTCTTCCTTGACTTTGCTAACAATACGGTCTAATGCCCGTTCTGTTATTTCTTTCGCATTAGTTACAGCCTGCCGGGCACTTTCTTCTTTAGAATTATTTGTTGCGAAGTTTGCGCTTGCGCTCATGCTAAAAGTTTTAGGATCACCATACGTTGCAGTTACGCCTGCACTAAAATCCTTACTGCTCGCAATGACTTTTGCCACCTCGCTTTGCATCTCAAATCGGTCGACAGTAGAAGTATCGGTCAGTTGTTCCCTTTCCGTTTCAGATGATGATGTTTCTGTTACTTCTCTACGGCTCAATCTTCGGGTAGACTTTTCTTTAAACTCGCGGGCCATGATATTTTCAATGTGGGCCACTTCACCTTCAACATATCCTTGAATTGTTTGCTCCACCTTGTTGTAATCAGCGATGCCAATTTGTTTCAGGCCAAAGCCGGTTGGTATAAAATGCTGCTCCGGATCTACAGTAGAACTTCCCGGTGTTCCCGGTGTTCCTTCTTCTTCAGATTCAGCAAGAACAGGGAACTTTATCATTCCTTTATAGATCGAAGTGAGTACAAAATTTGGAACTACTACAGTGGCCGTTTGCCCGTTTGTAAATTGAAAAGTGATGGAAAGCTCTTTAAGATTAGCACTGATTCCGCTCATTGACAGGTTCATCAAGGCATCATATCCCGTATGATGAATAACTGTCGAGGAATTTTTGACCACAAAAGTGTCATCGTTTCGTGTCATCGTATACTGGACCGCAGTGATCTTCCATGAGGCATCGGGAATTCCGACCATAATCTGCAGCCTTCGTATAGCAGCTGACATGAACCCAGATCGCCTGCTTTTAATTTCATATTCAAAAGGCTGCAGCGGACTTGGAGTATTTGGTACAGCTACGGTTGTTCCGCCAATAACCACGGTCGTCGTACCACTGTTCACAGTGTTTTGAGTATAATTATTCGTATTTTGATTTAGAAGTTGTGCTATTAATGAACTTGTAGAAGAAAACGTTGACCCACCCGGCGAAAA
The DNA here is from genome assembly GCA_036388375.1 of Pedobacter sp. Taxonomy (GTDB): domain Bacteria; phylum Bacteroidota; class Bacteroidia; order Sphingobacteriales; family Sphingobacteriaceae; genus Paradesertivirga. The sequence goes on from DASVRX010000188.1 coordinate 47,941, forward strand.
TGATCCAAATGTAAAACCGCGGTTTTGCAGCCCATTATCTTGGGTTTCTTCTTCATCTTCGGCTGGGTTGATGATACTTTCGTACGCGTCTAATGACTGACTGCTTAGGTAGTTCGATAAAAATTTAATATCCATCTCCTCTGTAAAACTAAATCCAAATTCCGGCAAATCCGGTTGCGGAACTGAAGGGATTTGCTGGCAAGGGTCATTGGGATTATATACAGTATTTGGATCCTTAACATTGCACCATTGATTTTTAGCATCTTCAACTTGCTCGTTATACTTATCTAAAATTGGCTTGATCGTTTGTTGGTAAGCACTATACTCTTTGTCATAAGCTGCCTGATACTCTTTTCTAAAAGCTTGCTCTGCTATGGCCAATTCTTCCTGAAGTCGTGTAAGAACCTCAATATTTTGTTGGGCAACGGATTGGTTTTCTAAAGATTGCATAACAGGATTAGCAAAAACAGCCTCTGTTGCCGATCTGGCGGATAAAACTCGGGATGCACTAATATTTACCGAAGGATCCTCAACAAAAAGAACTTTTGGCAAAACTATTTTTGCCAATGCCCGATCTTTATATGTCCCAATTCCTGTCTCTTTTACGACGTGGTTGGCTAAAAGCAGCTGCATTATAAGTTCCTTCGCATAAAAATCTTTTTGTGTTACAACTTGATAGAACAGGTTATTCCACAAAGTGATCATGTGCGAATTAATATCGCCCACACCAATGGCCATACTTGCTATTTCTGCTTCAGTGGCTTTAAATCGGTTTTTGGAAAGCCATTGCGAGAACTCATACATTTTTATACTAAGAGCTTTTATCTTTTCAACATCCAAAACTTTTGATGGCGTATTTGGTACAATTTGCGCAAAAGTAACCGCCGCGTTTTGCAGCGCTTCCCTCTTGGTACTGTAGGTCTTATTGTTTACCGCATCCAGAAATGCACCTCTGCTATTTCCTTTGTCGGTTACAAAACCAGGGTTTTCTTCAAAATCACTTGAAAGTTCCGGTGCTCTCATGCTTACAAAGCGAAAGAGCGTGTTTTTAATTTCATTGCTCATTTTTCTAAAAGATTTAATTAATATTTTCGTAAATCTATTTGATTAGGTTTAAGAGTTATTAAGTATAAATACTGATTTTAGTAAGGATGTCTTTACAAATTCAGATTTTCAAAGTTTGGTGCCTCAAGACATGCCCAGAGACCTCTGATAACTGAATTTTTCACAATGACCAGGCATGTGGGGCTGAAACAGTATCTGCCGATTACAAGCCTCTCTTGCTTGTAGTAAATACTTACTAAAGAGCTTAACATTAGTAGTAATCGATACCTAAAAAAATTATATAATAGCGGAAGGTCGTAACCTAAAAAGTGGAATTGCAGCTTAGCTATGATTTATAGTAGCCCGGATAGTGATGAAGAAGGGAAATAATAAGTATAATAACTTCCGAACAGGAACTTTGCCCAAAGGACATTTCGAATAGTAATCTATACCGAAATAATTTCTTATA
>DASVRX010000189.1:0-13779 GCA_036388375.1 Pedobacter sp.
ATACACCAAAGATGAACAGCCCATTTACTAGCATTAATATCAGCCACAGCCACCAGTGGGTAAACTTTTGCTTTTCAAAAAATAATACATCTTTATTCATCTGTGCTATATAGCTTGTCAGACCAATTTTTATAATTAAAAGTGAGACAGTTCCTCCCTGCTTCAGAAATTAAGCTGCTGATTTAAGACCTTTGACAGTACTTCTGCTAAAATCAATCCCACTATAAACCCTATTATAGCTTTTGTTCCCTTTGCATTGATAGAAGTTGTAAATGCATTATACATCAAGGTAATCATCCAAATAATCGGGAAAATCATAACCAATGTTATGATCAACACTGAGTTACTTATTTCTCCTGGTTTCGCATTTTGTAGCGCGGGTGCAAATCCAAGCAATGCCACCAACAACATCGGTGCGCGAGCCAATGCTATCGTTCCTGCAATATCAATAAATCGGAATTTGGATCTGGATAAAATTAATCCCGCAAGGGAAAATATTAATACAACACTTCCCCATGCAATTAAATGCTGTAAAGCATGTATTGACAGAGACGATGGTTTTCCAGAATGTGCATCCAGAGCACCATCAAAATGTACGTTGCTATAGTACCCAACTATTGTAGTTGCTATTAGAAACCCAAGTCCGATAAGTAATGCTTTAGAACCTGCTATTTTAGTAAAGGGATTAAATATTGATGGTTTCATTTCTATCATTTTTCGTTTGTTTCTATTTTTTGTATAATATCGTCAAGCAGGTTTCTAACAGTCGGATAACTCAATCCAAGATGCTGCGCCATAACCTTTAAGCTGCCGCTGCTCTTTACAAAGTTTACTACGAAGGTTTGTTCTTCCGGACTAAGTCTAGCGAGAGCAGGCAACTGAAATTTTCCGGAAACGATTGTTTCGCAAGCACTGCATCCCAAGCTTGTAACCTGCAATGTAGAAGAGCAACTTGGGCAAAGTTCCGGTAATTTTCTATCTATCTTTAACATTATTAACCTTTTGGTTTACAATATTAAATAAAATTTGAAAATAATTTATCTTTATGAAGTTTAAATAAAATCATCATGACCAGACCATAACAAACTGATATGAAACTTTACAGGAATCTCACATCTAATGTCTCATATCTCACATCTTATCCAAAAAACTATCGATTAATATTCTGGTTTAATTGGTATGGGTAAACCACTTCTTCAGTTTGATGATTGCGGCATCTACTGTGCTCAGGGAAAATTTTACATAGATCCCTGGAAACCTGTTGATGATGCCGTGCTTACTCACGCCCATTCAGATCATGCCCGATCCGGAAGTAAAAGATACCTCGCCCACCACTTATCCCGTGAAGTTTTAAAATATCGACTTGGCCAGGATATTAAGCTTCAAACTGTAGAATATGGTGAACGCATTTTAAAAAACGGAGTGACAATTTCTCTGCACCCGGCCGGACATATCATTGGTTCCGCACAGATCCGTGTAGAATATAAAGGTGAGATTTGGGTGGCATCAGGCGATTATAAATTGGAAAACGATGGAATATCCGCACCTTTTGAGCCGGTAAAATGTCACACTTTTATTTCAGAGTGTACCTTCGGAATGCCTGTATATAAATGGAAAGCACCCGAACTCGTTCATCAGGATATTAATGATTGGTGGAGACTAAATTCTGAAGAAGGAAAAACTACAGTAATAGCTGGGTATTCATTAGGTAAAGCGCAGCGAATCATACATAATCTTGATCTATCAATAGGCAAAGTATTTCTACATGGGGCCATTGCCAACACTCATGAGGCATTAGAACGAAATGGAATCAAACTTCCTACCGCAACCCGTGTAAGTGTAGACACAAAAAAAGAGGAATTGAAAAATGGGATTGTGATATGCCCGCCTTCAGCATTAGGCTCCCCCTGGATGCGTAAATTTCAGCCCTATGCTTTTGGATACTGCTCGGGATGGATGTCTTTACGCGGCGCAAAAAGACGAATGGCCGCTGACCGGGGTTTCGTTTTATCGGATCATGCCGATTGGGATGGGCTTATAAAAGCAATTGATGCTACCGAATGTGAGTGCGTTTGTTTGACCCACGGCTACACGGCATCTTTTGCGCGATATCTTACAGAAAAAGGCTATAACGCCCACGAAGCTCATACTTATTACGGTGGCGATGAAGCGGTTGAAGAAGATACGCTTCCTATTAAATTGGTTGATGAGGATGGAGAAGTGATTCATACAGCCCCTCAGGTAAGCGCTGAGCCATTGGAAGAAAAGTTATGAAAGATTTAGCTCAACTTTTTGCCTCTTTGGATGAAACCAATAAAACCAATGCTAAAGTTGCAGTGCTCAAAGACTACTTCATCGCGGTAGCTGATGAAGACAAAATTCATACACTTGCACTTTTCACCGGACGAAAACCTAAACGGCAAATTAATTCTACTTTGGTTAAAAATTGGGCAATTGAATTATCCAATATCCCCCAATGGTTGTTTGAAGAAAGCTATCAGGTTGTCGGTGATCTCGGCGAAACAATCGCTTTGCTACTTCCGGAAGGTGAAAGCAATCATGAAAGATCACTGGCAGAATGGATCAGGGAAATCAATAATCTAGGTTTACTTAGCGAAGACGAACGAAAGGAATGGCTTATTAATTCATGGATGTCTATGGATAAACAAGAACGGTTTGTCTTCAATAAAATCCTTACGGGAAGTTTTAGAATTGGCGTTTCGCAAAGTTTGATTGTAAAGGCTTTATCTGATTTATCAGGCTTGGAGCCGGCTGTGCTAACCCACAGGATTATGGGAAACTGGGATCCTCAAACATTCAGCTTTCATGACTTAATACAGGAAGAAGATGCGTCTGACGATGCTTCAAGACCTTATCCTTTTTGCCTTGCTTACGCCATTCAGGAAACTTCAGATAAACAAAAATCTTCCGAAGAGTTAACTACCGAATTAGGAAATACCGAACAATGGCAAGCCGAATGGAAATGGGACGGAATCCGCGCACAGGTTATCCACCGTCAGGGTAAAGTTTTTATTTGGACCCGGGGTGAAGAACTGGCGACAGATAAGTTTCCTGAGCTGCATCAATTTATTGACGCACTGCCAGAGGGAACTGTTTTAGATGGCGAGGCAATCTGTTTTTCTGATAATAAACCTCTGCCTTTTAATGTGCTTCAAACCCGCATTGGAAGAAAGAATTTGTCGAAGAAAATATTAGCTGAAAGCCCAATGGCTTTTATCGCATATGATTGTTTAGAATTTTCAGGCGACGACATTCGTTCAATGCCCTTTAAACATCGGCGATCAATGCTTCAGAAATTACACAAAATAAATCCTTATCCAGATACTTTTCAGCTTTCGCCAATTGTTGACTTTACCTCCTGGCAGGAACTATTTGAACTTCGCCTGCAGGCGCGAGAAAATCATGCTGAAGGATTTATGTTAAAAAAATTGGATTCAATTTATCAAACCGGTAGAAAACGTGGCGACTGGTGGAAATGGAAAGTAGATCCCCTTTCAATTGATGCGGTGTTAATTTACGCTCAGAAAGGGCATGGCCGCCGGGCGGATTTATATACGGATTATACTTTTGCTGTGTGGGACGGAGATAAACTGGTGGCCTTTGCCAAAGCGTATTCGGGTTTAACAGATAAAGAAATTAAGCAGGTTGATAATTTTGTAAAGCGTAATACGCTCGAAAAATTTGGCCCCGTAAGAACTGTAAAGCCGGAACTGGTTTTCGAAATTGGCTTTGAAGGGATCAATCGATCCACACGGCATAAATCAGGTATTGCCTTGCGTTTTCCAAGAATACTTCGCTGGCGTCAAGATAAAAAAAAGGAAGAAGCAGATACGCTGGATACACTACGCTCTATGTTGTAAGAACAAGTCACAATTAACAGGCTAATTTTTTTAGTATATTGCATTATGGATTTTGAAGTAAGAGAACCTTTAACCGCTTATGGTAAGAATTTGCTTACCGAAGAAGAATACCTTCAGTTTGAAAAAGAATCGCAGCATAAGCACGAGTTTTTTAAAGGGGAGATTTTTGCGATAGCGGGTGCAAGTGAAAATCATAACGAGATTTTCAGTAACCTCTTTGTGGAGTTAGGTACTCAATTAAAAGGAAAGCCTTGTAAGCCTTATGGAAGCGACCTTCGCATTCATATTCCGCAAAATACGCTATATACGTACGCTGATATTTCGGTAATTTGTAAAGATACTTCCTCATCGTCCAACGAAACTGAGAGCATTATCGAACCCGTCATTATTATAGAAATCCTATCCGAAAGCACTCATAATTACGATCGCGGTGCAAAGTTCAAACTCTACCGTGATATTCCCACATTTAAAGAATATATAATGGTCGATTCTGAAAGCATCTCCGTAGAGTGTTTTAGAATTAACAAAACTGGTCATTGGGAACTGGAGGAATATAGAACTCTTGATCAAACGCTTGCCATTCCTGCCTTGGTAATTAACCTGAGCCTCAGTCAGGTTTACGAGGGTATAAAACTCTAGTCCAAGTCAAAATCGTATGTGTTTTGATGAAGGGCGAAGCGATAATTACAAACTGGTTTGAAGAAAAGAAATGGGAGCAATTCCCTTTTCAAAAAGAGATGGAAGCAGCTTTTTTGTCCGGCTATTCGGGCTTGCTTAACGCACCTACAGGAAGCGGTAAGACCTTTGCAATGTTTCTTCCTTTTGTTGCCGGCTATATAAACGCCCATCCCGAAGATTACCAGCAACGCAAAAATAACGGTTTGCTAATGCTCTGGATCACACCATTACGGGCTCTTACTAATGACATTCGTAAAGCGATGCAAACTGTGGTAGACGATCTGGGCTTACCCTGGACAGTGGCATCACGTACCGGAGATACATCCGCAAAAGAGAAAGCAGCTATAAAAAAGCGTTTGCCGGAAGTTTTATTGACTACTCCCGAGAGTTTGCATATTATGCTTACGCAAAAAGATTATCCCAAAATCTTCGAAAACCTGCAGGTTGTTGTAGCAGACGAATGGCACGAGCTCTTAGGAACAAAAAGAGGTGTGCAATTAGAATTGGGTTTGTCGAAGCTTAAAGCGTTACAAGCGATATCAAACCCCGAAAATAATGTCACTCGCTCGCTTAAAATTTGGGGCATTAGCGCAACCATCGGAAACCTTGAACAAGGTGCAGAAGTTCTACTTGGAAATGATATGCCACCCGAAAAGATTAAGTTGGTTCGGGCTAAGCTTGATAAAAAATTAGTGATTAATTCGATCATCCCTGAAAATATCGAAGAATTCTCCTGGGCAGGGCATTTGGGAATCAAGCTTTTACCGCAGGTGATGGAAATTGTGGCGCAGAGCAAAACCACGCTCATTTTCACCAATACCCGTTCTCAAACCGAAATCTGGTATCAGGCTATCCTTGATAAATACCCGGAATATGCGGGAATTATGGCTATGCACCATGGTTCGCTTGATAACGAACTTCGAACTTGGGTAGAAAATGCTTTACATGCCGAAGCATTGAAAATTGTTGTTTGCACTTCTAGTCTCGATCTCGGCGTCGATTTTAGGCCTGTTGATACCGTAATTCAAATTGGCAGCCCTAAAGGCGTTGCTCGCTTTATGCAGCGCGCTGGACGAAGTGGCCACCATCCCGGGGCTACGTCGCGTGCCTGGTTTGTACCTACGCATTCCCTCGAATTGTTAGAAGGTGCGGCTATCAAGCAGGCAATTGTGGAGGAGATCTTCGAAAGTCGCGACCCAATTTTACTGGCAATGGATGTGCTGACACAGTACCTCGTAACACTGGCAGTTTCAAATGGATTTAAAGCTCAAGAGGTTTTTAAAGAAATTAGAACTACTTACGCTTTCGCGGATTTGGGCGAAAAAGAGTTTAATCAAACCTTAGATTTTATCACCAAAGGCGGCAAAACTTTATCCGCATATGATGAATATCTGAAAGTTGAAATTGAAGGCGGGATTTATAAAGTTAATAGCAGAAAGGTGGCAATGCGGCATCGTTTAACAATGGGAACCATTGTTGGCGATGTAAGTATGCGCATAAAGTTTCTGACGGGCGGATACCTTGGCTCCATTGAAGAAGATTTCATTGCTCGTTTAAAAATTGGTGACGCCTTTTGGTTTGCCGGGAGAAGTCTGGAACTGATTAAGGTTAAGGATATGACCGCTTTCGTTAAAAAATCGCCAAAACATAACGGCAGAATACCAAGCTGGATGGGTGGCCGTATTCCACTTTCTTCGCAGCTTTCGGCCATGTTCAGGCAAAAGTTAGACGAAGTTGCTCATCACAACGAGAAGGATATAGAAATAAAAACGCTTCGCCCATTATTTGATATGCAGGCAGAGCTTTCTCATCTTCCCATGAAAAACGAGTTCCTGATCGAGAAGTTTAATTCTAAAGACGGTTATCATCTATTCTTTTACCCCTTTGAGGGAAGATTGGTTCATGAGGGAATGGCTTCTTTGTTTGCATTTCGAATCTCAAAAATCCGTAAAGCGAGTTTTTCGATTGCTATGAATGATTACGGATTTGAGTTATTGAGCGACGAAGAAATTCCACTTGAACAAGCCTTGGCAGCCGATTTGTTTACATCAGAAAATTTACTTGATGATATCCAGCACAGCCTAAACGCAAACGAAATGGCCCGAAGACGTTTTAGGGATATTGCCCACATTGCTGGTCTGGTATTTACTGGTTTCCCCGGAAAAACCATGAAGAACCGACACCTACAGGCTTCAACTTCTTTGTTATTCGATGTGTTTAATGAATATGAGCCGGATAACGTTTTAGTAAGGCAGGCTTACAACGAGGCTTTGCAGTTCCAGTTAGAAGAGTTTAGATTAAGAGAAGCCTTAAAACGAATCAAAGAGTTAAAAGTGATCATCACACAAAGTGCTAAACCTACGCCATTTGCGTTTCCAATTATGGTAGACAGGCTTCGCGAAAAGCTAACTACAGAGTCTCTTGAAGAGAGAGTAGCCAAAATGACTAAACGTTTTTCATAAACACACCGTTGTGTATAAATATAATGGATGTTGTAGTCGCTACGCTACACTTAGTTGATATAAGTTCGGTTTAAGTCATAATATCCGCTTGGCAGGGCCTTTGCAGTAGTAGTATAAATACTTAAAACTTATGAATCTAAAAAGAACCTTTGGGACTATTCTAACTATACTAGGTATTGTTGGATTAATATATGCAGCAATAGGCTTTGTTCAAAACTCAGAAACCTGGAAGGAACTTCTTGTATTTGGAGTGTTGGGAGTTATCTTCTTCTTTACAGGAATAGGTTTAGTACGGGATACCAGAGATGTTGCCAAAATGTAACAACAGTTTATAAAATGAAAAAACCCGCTGATGCGGGTTTTTTCATTTTATAGCTTTAAAAATTATCTTTTATTGATTGAAGCAATCTGCCGCCTTTATAGTAATATCGTTTCCAATAGGGTTCATTTAAGTTGCTTATCATTACTCCTCTGCTGCTGGATGCATGGGCAAATTTGTTATCTCCCAAATAAACACCTACATGCGAAATAGCTCTGCTGTTGATTTTAAAAAATACCAGATCGCCTTCTTTAAGTTCTTCCTTATTTAAAGGATTTACCATACTAAAGATGTTTCTGGAATTGTTGCCAATGACAGTATTAAACACTTTATCGTAAAGTTGGTAAGCAAAGGCAGAGCAATCAATTCCCCTTTCGGTAGTGCCGCCTAAACGATAGGGAGTACCCAACCAATCATATACAAACTGATATAATTTTACATTAGAAGTAGCAGAAACTGCAACACCCATTATTTGAGAAAAATAATCTTTTGCAAGGTTATCCGGATCTTCGGGGGATTTTTTGTTTTGTGCCTGGGTAGTAACAGACAATAAAACAATTAGGAGCGAGAGTACATTTTTTTTAAACATTGTATCGTTTATCAGTTAAACAACAGACTTATAAACGCCCTCTTACATTAGTATTAATGCCGAGCATTGCAAAACTAACTATTTAATAATCCTATGCAAGTAAATTGTGTCTTCTTTTAACAAATTTTAACAAGCTCTTGTATCAAGCAGTATACAAAGTCAACAGGTAATAGTAGTTTTATATCATTTACGGGTATGCCAGAAATTGGTTACAAAAAAATTTTGTGTGTAATGAAAATGCTAGAGAGTAAAGATTTGTGTTTTAACTAGAGGTAATTCAAGCCTAAAGTTTGCGCAGGAATATAAAAGATGGGCATAAAATTATCCTCAAGACATTCAGAACTCACTTTTACAGTCTGGCATAACACGTTTCCAAAAAGACTGGCAATGGCTGCATCGGCTGCATCGCGGCCGCTTGCAATTTTAATTAAACCGTTTAAGGGTGAAAGTTTTGTTGCATCAAAAATTATCCATTTCCCACCCAAGTATGCCTCAAAGCAAGCATGAAAATCAGGCGGTTCCAGTGAGTAAGCGTATCCGGTAAAATACCTTGCGGGAATAGTAAGAGCCCTGCATAAGGCAATTCCAAGGTGTGCAAAATCGCGGCAAACGCCAGCTTGTTCAGTAACGGTATCGTAAGCCGAAGTTTGAGAATTTGTTGATCCACTCAAATATTCCACATTGCGATGTATCCAGTCTGTTAAAGCAATTACTTTTTCAAAAGCATTAGTAATTGTTCCGAATTTATTGTTTGCCAGACGATAAAGCTTATCAGATTGGCAATATCTGCTTGGGTTAAGATAAGTGAGAACTGAGGAGTCGAGTTCGGCCACCGAAACATCATTTAAGAGACTTGAGTCGATCAGTTTAATCGCATTGTCTACAACAGCTTCATATTTTATATTTAAATGAGTTCCTTCCGGGACTTCTATCCTGATAAAACGATTTTCTCCATGTAAAGAAAGCAGCTCTTCTCCTTTTATATATGGATCAATTATGAACGATTCTTCCAGGACAGTTTGTGAGGGCGTCCGAAGGGCATGAATATTCAAAATAATAGTGCTATCCGATAAAACTTGGTAAGTTAACTCACTCGATATCTTAAATCTCATCAAATTCTATTATCACGGTTTAACCTGGAGTTTATTAAATACCGCATCCATCCACTCTTCAGGAATATTCAGTAAGGCACTTTTTAATTCATCTGCCCATTGAGCAGAAATTTTTTGTAAGTCTTTTTGCTCATACCGATGTTCGACCATACCATAACTATCGGTTTTATAAAGCACAACATCAATCGGAAAATCAACATCATTAGCACTGGCACGGGTAGAATCGAACGATAAAAAACCTGTTTTTAAAGCAAGTTTCATGCTCGAATTGCTGTCAAGGGTTCGTTGTAAGATAGGTTTTCCGTGGCCACTATTTCCAATAATTACAAATGGAGCCCCCTGGTCTAGCTCTACCCAGTTACCCTCAGGATAGAGAAGAAATAGCTTATGCTCCTCATCATCTTTAAGTTGTCCACCAATAATTGTATTAAGATTGAATTTAAACCCCGATTTTTCCAGTGCCACCCTGTCTTCTTCAGCTACCCTTCTCACCTGCTCGCCAAAGGCATTAACCGCTTTATATAGTTTATTATGCTCCGCACCTTCTTCAACAAGCTCTCTAAAATATAAAATCGCCTTATCTCTCACAGATCTTAATCCACTAGTCATGATAAATAATGAATAATGATCTTTTTGCTCAATCAGTATTTTCTTTTTTATAGTAGTGTCCGAGCCAGAAGTAATGCGTGTGTCGGAAATAGCTACCAGTCCTTCTTTAACTTTTATTGCAAGGCAATAGGTCATACGTGTCTCTTGTTTGCGCCAAGGTAAAAATTATATGTCATTAAGATTGTCAGGAATCAAACACCAAAGGTAAAATTATAAGTATTTGAAAATCTACCGATTATAGTTGTGGTAAAAAGTACACACTCTAGTGTCTTAAATTCTATAATATGCCCAGTTATTTGCACATTTCATTAAAAAATTCAAATTTTCTTAATATTTTTCTAAAAAAACTAAACCTAGCCTAATAAGTTTTGTATTATTGTATACTTATAAAAACATGCAAACAAGATACCTTTACCTATTAAGGTTCATTCTAGGATTGAGTGACCTTATATTAATTAACATTTGCTTCTTTGTCGGGTTTCAACTGGCAAATAAATTCGGAGACAATATTGATGAAAGTATCTATCGTCAAAACATCTTAATTTGTAATTTAATATGGTTGCTTTGCACCAGTATGTTTAGATTATACGGCGAGCATACTATCTATAAACTTGAACTAATATATAGGTCCACATGGAGAAGCATTGCGTTGCATGCATTTGTTTTTCTCATATTTCTTTTCTTCACAAATAGGATAGATTTTCCAAGAGACTTTTTAGTTGCCTTCTATAGTATGGTAACTTTAAGTTTTTTACTAAGCCGTTTTACTGGTACAGCGTTTCAGGAAATGCTTGCAAGCCACTTCGATATTAAAAAACCGGTAGCGGTTTTAGGTTTGAATCCTGGAGGATTAAAGCTCGCCGCTTATTTCGAGCAGCAAAGCAGTGTAAATTTTGTTGGATTTTTAGGAGAAGAAGGGTTTTACGTGGATCCTAGCGGAAAGCTACTTCCAGCTGCTTCAGAACAGCTAAAGAAAGCTTCTCGTGCAGGTGTTAAAGAAGTTTTTGTATCGCTTACACCTGATAGAATGGCAGATATTCCTCATCTTTTAAAAGAAGGAGAGAAGCAATGTATCAGATTAAAGTTTGTTCCCGATTTTAGTTCCGGACAAGCTTCCTTTAAAATAGATCACATGGGTGGATTTAGCGTGCTTTGCGTTCGTAAAGAACCCTTAGAAGATATTGAAAATAGATTCAAAAAACGCTTTTTTGATGTTGCCTTTAGTATACTGGTACTGTTATTTGTATTCAGTTGGTTATATCCTATCCTGGCCATCATTATAAAAATGCAAAGCCCGGGGCCTGTATTATTTAAGCAGTTAAGAAGTGGAAGAAACAATCAGCCATTTTGGTGCTATAAATTCAGGAGTATGAGAATGAATGGAGATAGCAATAAAAAACAGGCTACCAAGAATGATGATCGAATTACTCCAATTGGGAAGTTTATGCGCAAAACAAGCCTTGATGAATTGCCCCAATTTTTCAATGTGTTGATGGGTTATATGAGTATTATTGGTCCAAGGCCACATATGCTAAGCCATACGGAGCAATATCGTGCACTTATCGATAAATATATGGTTCGCCAGTTCTTAAAACCAGGTATTAGCGGTTGGGCTCAAGTGAACGGGTTCAGAGGGGAAACCCGCGAACAGTGGTTGATGGAGAAAAGGGTAGAACATGATATCTGGTATATGGAAAATTGGTCGGCTATGCTTGATGTGCGAATTATATTCATGACTATTATTAATATTTTTAAAGGCGAGAAGAACGCGTATTAATTTTATCTCAGCCTTATTTAAGAACGATTTCCGCTTTAAAGTATATATGTTATTTAGCTAAACGGGTATTAGCTCAACAAAGCAGAGGTTTATTTGAAACCTCTGCTTTATACATAGCGTACAACGCTCCAAACGCAATGGCTATACTTCATTCAATTTTCAACAGTCTAAATATAAAGTGCACGAACGTAACTGAAATCGTAAATTTTCAATTACACTCGAATCACACTTCAATATGAATTCTCATCGAATCCTTTTAATAGGGGGCAATTATAGCCCGGAACAAACCGGAATTGGAAAATATAATGGTGAGATGATGGAGTGGTTGAGCGGTAAAGGCTTTGACTGCACCGTTATAACTACATATCCGTATTATCCCTTCTGGAAGATTCAGGAGCCTTACGTTAAGAATTCAGGCTGGTTTAAAAAGGAACAAAAACGATTACACGAATCCGACAATACCTTAACTATTTATAGATGCCCACACTATGTTCCATCCACGCCAAGTGGCTTTAAAAGAATTTTATCCGATTTAACATTTTTTATTAGCGCGTTCATTCAGATAATTCCGCTGCTATTTCATAAAAAGTATGATTTTATAATATCAGTTGTTCCACCTTTTCAGTTGGGATTATTAGGCTTGTTTTATAAGCTCTTCAGGGGAGGAAAAGTGATTTATCACATACAAGATTTGCAAATAGATGCTGCACATTCTTTAGGAATGATCAAGTCAAGATCTCTGGTAAAGTTAATGTATGGCGTAGAACGTTTCATTCTTAAAAATTCTGATTATGTAAGTAGTATTTCGGATGGTATGATTAAAAATATAAAAGCGAAACATGATCGTGAAATATTGATGTTCCCGAATTGGGCCAATACCAATGATTTTTATCCAAATGAGAATAAGGAAAAGTTAAAAAAGGAATTTGGGTTAGCTTCTGATAAAAAGGTTGTTCTTTATTCAGGTGCCATCGGCGAAAAGCAGGGCTTGGACATGTTACTCTATTGCGCGAAAGATTTAAAAGACAATACAGAAATTCAGTTTGTTATCTGTGGTTCAGGTCCGTATAAGCAGAGACTAATCGAGCTAGTTAAAGAGTTGCAGCTTTCGAATGTTGTATTTATGCCGCTACAGCCCAAGGAGAAATTCAATAATTTCTTAAATATGGCAGATGTTCATTTGGTATTGCAAAAAGCTGATGCTACGGATTTGGTTATGCCATCTAAAGTAACGAACATTTTATCAGTTGGTGGGCTTGCTTTAATTACTACTCCGAAGAATAACAGCCTGCATTCTGTTATATCTCAACATAACATGGGAATTTTGATCGAGCCTGAGAATCAGGAACTTTTAACTGCAGGAATTCAATCTGCTATAATTAATGATCAGTACAATATTAAAAATAACGCCCGCAAATTTGCGGAGGAGAATTTAAAGATGGATAATATTTTAACCCGATACTTTACTCAGCTTACAAAGAATAATATTTTGACTCGTGCAAAATCAGGTTTGGTATCAGGATGATGTACTTATATTAATAAACAGTATCAGTTTATTTTAATACTTTAGCAGGGAAGTTCATTAACAAATTGGTTTTTATCTGCAGGGTTTACTTTAAAAATTAGCGAGTTAAGTGTGATAAATTAATAATGTTGCATATATGTTTAGTGAGAGACAAAACTTTTTTTACACTGGTAAGTTAATAATCACATCATTGTAAACCATTTAAACAATAAAATCTCTATGAATTTTAATAAAAATATTCGAGTAGTATGCCTGGGGCTAATGGTCGTTTTGTTAAGTGCTTGTTTCAGCAACAAAGTAGCGAAGGAGAATTACCTTTACTTTAAAAAGGGGAATAATGAATTAACTACTCAAAAAGAAACTACTATAAAAAAGAATGATCTTTTAAGTATTCAGGTATTTAGTAACACTCTAAATCAGGAACAAGCTGCAGTATTTAACATGGCTGTAGTAAAAGAATCAGCATCAGCTGGCGATGGCGACAGTCAGCCTCAGGGAGCAAGTGCCGGTCAGGGATATGAAGTAGGTTCAGATGGAAATATTGAAATGCCTGTAATCGGAAGCATCAAAGCAGAGGGTTTGACCAAGCAGCAACTGAAAGAATCGTTAATTAAGAAGTTATCAAACTATATCAAATTGCCAAATGTTAACATTCGTTTCTTGAGATTTAATGTTAATGTTATCGGTGAAGTAAAATCTCCTGGAACCAAGGTTTTTCAGGGCGATAAGGTTACAATTATTGACGCAATTAGCGCAGCAGGCGATCTAACTGATTTCGGTAAACGTGAAAATGTAACTGTTATAAGGGAGCAGAATAACAGTAAAAT
>DASVRX010000190.1:0-2682 GCA_036388375.1 Pedobacter sp.
AATGTATGCTTTGTGATGGAAAATCCGGAACTGGAAAAACCGTTTTTAAAACTTGCTGAAGAGCGTGGAATGGTTGGAATTAAAGGCCACAGAAGTGTAGGTGGTTTCAGAGCTTCAATTTATAATGCCTTGCCAATAACGGCAATACACAGACTGATTGATGTGATGCAGGAATTTGCTGAAACAGCCAGATAATACAAGCGAAATTTTTACACATTAAATAAATTTAATTTTTAAAAAATGATAAGAATTCTTGCCAATGATGGTATAGATGCAACAGGACAAAGCATGCTCGAAGCTGCTGGCTTTTTTGTTGAAACTCAAAATATTCCACAAGATCAATTACCCGAAGCATTAAAGAACTTTGATGCCATAACGGTTAGAAGTGCGACTAAAGTTCGTAAAGATTTAATTGATGCTTGTCCTAATTTACGCCTGATTGGTCGTGGTGGTGTAGGAATGGATAACATCGATGTAGAGTATGCAAGATCAGCTGGTCGTGCGGTTGTGAATACACCTGCAGCTTCATCTCCATCAGTTGCCGAACTTGTGTTTGCTCATCTGTTTACAGGCGTTCGTTTTTTACATGATTCGAACCGTAAAATGCCGGTTGACGGTGGTGCAAAGTTCAACGACCTGAAAAAAGCTTATGCAAAAGGTATTGAATTAAAAGGCAAAAAAATCGGAATTATCGGCCTGGGCCGCATTGGAAAAGAGACCGCAAAAATGGCACTTGGCTTAGGCATGGAAGTTTTAGGTTATGATGTTTATGATTTCGATACGCAAATTGAACTAAATCTTGCAGGTGGAGTAAGTGTAAAAGTCCCTGTTAAGAAAGTAACATTGGATGAGCTGTTAGCAGAATCTGATTTCATTAGTTTACATATCCCTTTTGTAGATAAAGCGGTTCTTGGAAAAGAAGAATTTGATAAAGTTAAAAAAGGAGTGGGCGTCGTGAATTGTGCACGCGGTGGTGCCATTGATGAATTAGCTTTGATTGAAGCTTTGGATTCTGGAAAGGTGGCTTTCGCCGGATTAGACGTTTTCGATAACGAACCTACTCCACGTCAGGAAATTTTGTCGCATCCAAAAATTTCGTTAACGCCACATATTGGTGCTGCAACTAATGAAGCTCAGGAAAGAATTGGTGTGGAACTTGCTAACTTGATTATCGATTTCTTTAATAAATAGTCATAATAAAATTTAAGTTTAAAGGTTGGCTATGAAATAGTCGACCTTTTTTGCTTTAAAACCTTTAAAGTTTCAAACCTTATAGATCTATTTTCATTTCAGCTAAGTGCTAAAGATTGCCTTTGATAAGATTTACGCGCATCCCTTACCAGAAGGACATCGTTTTCCGATGCTCAAGTATGAACTTATTCCCGAACAATTATTATATGAAGGATTAATAACTGAAGCCAATATTTTTTCTCCCGAAAAGGTAAATGAAGAATTCATTCTCTTAACCCATGAAGAATCTTACTGGCATCGCTTACGCGATTTAAAACTTAGTCCGCAAGAAGAGCGCCGCACCGGCTTCCCGGTAACTGCACAGCTCATCGAGCGTGAGATGCGAATTGTCCAGGGAACAATCGATGGTTGTCATTATGCGATTAAGAATGGAATTGCTTTCAATGTGGCCGGCGGAACTCATCACGCCGGCACCAATTGGGGGGAGGGATTTTGCCTGTTAAACGATCAGGCAATAGCCGCAAATTACTTATTAGCCAAAAAGCTGGCTTCATCAATTCTTATTATTGATCTTGATGTTCACCAGGGAAACGGAACTGCGCAAATCTTCGAAAAAGAACCAGCAGTTTTTACGTTCTCTATGCATGGTGAGAAAAACTTCCCATTCCGCAAAGAAAAGTCTAATCTGGTTATTGGCTTACCAAATGGTATAGAAGATGCCAGGTATCTCAAGATACTTAGCGAAACACTAGCGACGCTTATTGAGGAAACCAAGCCTGATTTTATATTTTATCTTTCAGGAGTGGATGTTTTAGCGACCGATAAACTAGGTTATCTTAAACTAACACGAAATGGGTGCAAAGAAAGGGATAGAATGGTTTTACAATTATGCCGTCAGAAAGGAATCCCAGTTCAGGTGAGTATGGGAGGAGGGTATTCCGAAAATATAATAGATATTGTAGAAGCGCACTGTAATACTTATCGAGTGGCTGGCGAGCTATATTTTTAATTGTTTATTGCCATGAAGGCTTGAAGGCTCAAAGCGGTAACAAGCCTCTTTTTGTTTTTTGCGCTTGTGACTATTATTTTTTGCCACAAAGTCTCGAAGGCACCAAGGCAAGATTCTTTGTGACTCGGTGCCTTCATGGCAATAATATTATTTATACTTACACAGATATGCCGTTTGATGCGCAGCCTTTACCTTGAAGCTCGAATCTGCCTCAACTTCAAACGATTCAAAGTTTTTAAAGCTTTTCCATTCAGACTGACCTGGTAAAAGAGCGGTAAGTTCTCCTTGAATAACAATCATGGTTTCGTGAGTCGATGTGCCAAATTCATATTCACCCGGTTCGATTACGCCGACAGTAGATTTTCCTTCTGCAGAAGTATACCCAAGTGAATTTACAGTTCCGTCAAAGTATTCGTTTACGTTTATCATTCTTTTTAATTTGCGACAAAAATAATTTTTTCATTCGATTATAATCGTTTTTT
>DASVRX010000191.1:0-13649 GCA_036388375.1 Pedobacter sp.
CTATTCCAAATGGCTTTTCGGCGAGTAAATCTTTACCCGACCTTAAAACTTCCAGGTAAAACTCTTTATGAAGGTTATGAGGAATAGCAACGTATACAATATCAATATCTGGCGAAGCAAGGACTTCCTTATAATCTTTAGTTAACAGCGTTACTGATGAAATCGCCTTATACCATGATAGAACATTTTCGTTCAAATCACAAACAGCGGCAAGCTCTACATTGACCGGAAAATCATTTAATGCAAACCAACGACCGAAAGAGCTGGCAGCTTCTCGCCCCATTAATCCGCCACCAATAATAGCTAGTTTAAGAGTCTTCATAATGATATTATTTGGCTTCTCCTGTTAAAAATTTGAATGCTTCTTCAGGTGTAGCATTTGCATGAACCAGTGCCATTAATGCTTTTGTCATTCCTGCCGGATTGTTATGCTGAATTACATTTCGTCCATAAACAATACCTTTTACGCCTTGCTGCATTAAGCCGTAAGTTCTTTTCAAAATTTCCTCGTCGCTGGCTTTACCACCACCTCTAACAAGCACAGGAATATTGCCTGCTGTACGTACAATTTTATGGTAATCAGCTACATTATCTGTAGGATCTGCTTTAATAATATCGGCACCCAATTCAACTGCCTGCCTAACTAAGGGAACAATTTTATCCGAGTCGCCATTTACCATATAACCCCCGGCTTCTTCATTTGATCTGAAAACCAAGGGCTCAATCATTAAGGGCATGCCATATCTTTCGCACTCTGGTTTTGCTTTTAATATATTTAGGATACATTGGTCGGCAACTTCCGGTTCGTTCGGGATACTAAATAAATTCACTACAATACAGGCTGCGTCTAATCTAAGCGCTTGCTCAACCGGATTCTCGATCATCCTGCTAAATAACGTACGAGGGAGTTCCTTTCCGTAAACGTTTGCTACATCAGTTCTCAAAACTAATGAAGGTTTCTGGCGGCCGGAAATTCGCTGTAAATACTGTGCCTGCCCAACGGTTAATTGAATTGCGTCAGGAGCCGCATTAACTAAAACGTTCACGGCATTTTCGATATCTTCTATTCCGCTCAAAAAAGCCGATTCGTTAAAAAAACCATGATCGATGGCTACATCAAAGCAGTTACCCGAATCTTTATTAAATAATCTCTTAAGTCTGTAATCTTTCATCTTAATATATTTTTTTGTTATGAGGTCTCCTCAGGTTTGATAATGGTTCCAACGCAGTGCTCATAATGGTTTCACAATAGTATGAATAAATTATTAAACTTGTATATACAAGATGGAATTTATAAAGTTAGCTATACAATAGTTACTTTTGAATGGATTGATTATGGGAAAAGTAACCTTACCGCTTTACAAACAGGTTTTAGCAGATCTGCAACATCAAATTGATTCTGGAAAGTTTAAAACAGACGACTTGATACCATCAGAAAACGACCTGTGCAAAACATATAATACCACAAGGGCTACGGTACGTAATGCCCTTAATGTACTTATGAATCAGGGGTATATAACACGCCAGCACGGAAAAGGAAGTATAGTTTCTAACCGTAAAAAAGGACTTGGAATATTATCTATAAGTGGAGTAACTGCGGGGTTAACTGACGGCAACTTAAAAACGAAAATTTTAAATAAGCCTGCCATTGTAAACTGGCCGCTAGATTTGTTTTGTGAGCCCGAACTAAACGATGCTAAAGCAGATGTTATTTACTTTTCACGGATACGATCTATTAATGATACTCCCGTTTTATATGAAGACACTGCTATTTCAAATAAGCTTCTTGATTTTGTATCGCTGGATTTAGCAAACCGGTCATTGTTTTCCATTCTGGGCGAAAAGTATAATTTGAGGGTATTAGGAGGTGAGCAACAAATTTCGGCAATTTCGGCAACTACAACCATTGCAAAGCTTTTAAAGCTGGAGAAAGGTAGTCCGGTGTTATATGTAAAACGAAAGTTGAGCACCAGCAATCCCGAAATCCATATTTACTCAAGTATATTTTGCAACACAGAAAAATACTTCTTACAAGACTACTTTTGATCATACTGAAGCCTTATTGGGTTTATAAGTTTTTTAATGGATTTAGAAATTATACTTTTGGTTGTCTTTTGCGCCTTGATAAAAAAACGCCATTATACATCGTTATAAACTTATAGCGTACAAGATTGTGTTATTAGATTATGTGTAAAAAGTCACTGAGGTTTATTGCATATTTACTGTTACTGTGCTTCACAGCTACAGCGTTGCCTTTAGATTTTTTTCACAATCATACCACCCGAGCTTCCTGCTCAGAAGTTTCAAAACATACCACCTGCCACCACAAATTACATATTAGCAAAGCTGAATACCCTTGCTTCGCCTGTAATGTGCATTTCGACAAGACATTTATTCTGTCAAAATCGGTTTTCAGCCTTATAGAATTTTTTGATGTAGAAATTCTACCTATAAAAAAGGTTGAATTTTATTTTGTAAAACTTACTCCGCACCCCTCCAGAGGACCGCCTTCAAGCCAAACCCTTTAAATTATCAGTTCAGATAATCAAAGCATTTTATTCGTCATGTAAGAACTTACCTGGTCATTAGATGTGGCTTTGAACATTTCTATTATCCTCTTTCCATTATTATGAAATTTTTAACACACACTATCATAGCAGTTTGTCTATTAGCTTTTACGCTATCAGCAACGGCATTTACAGTTACAGGAAAAGTAACAGACGCCGTATCCAGTGAACCTCTTCCTGGTGCAACAATCTCCATACCCGAGCTTCAGCAATCCGTTACAACGAATGAAAGTGGGGATTTTACCTTCTCCAGGGTTCCGAAAAAAGGTCGCTTTTTAATTGAAGTGCGGTATATTGGTTTTAAAACGATTACACAAATTGTCGATTTAAGTCTTTCTGAGCCTATAAATTTCACACTTCAACCCAGTGTGATCGAAGTACATGAGGTAGTTATAACTGGCACTGCTTCAAGCGCTAATAACCTTACAAACAGCACATCGGTAACTACCGTCGGTAAAGAAGATCTTACACGCAGGCCTTCAAACAATATTATTGATGCAATATCGCGGGTGCCGGGAGTATCTCAGATAACTACAGGCCCCGGAATTTCTAAACCAATAATAAGAGGTTTAGGCTCAAACCGGATTTTGACTTTATCTGACGGAGTAAAGCAGGAAGGGCAGCAATGGGGCGATGAACATGGTATTGAGATTGATCAATACAGCGCAGAACGAGTTGAAATTTTGCGCGGAGCAGCAAGTTTGCTCTATGGCTCTGATGCCTTGGGCGGTGTAATTAATATAATCGACGCTATACCACCAACTGAGGGGAATGTTAGAGGTGAGCTGCTTTCGAATTATGCCGGCAATAACGGATTAAGCTCCAATTCGGCAATGCTGGAGGGCAACCACATGGGTTTTATATGGCAAGGACGCGGCACTTTTAAAAATGCATTTTCTTATAATACGGCAGATGGACGGATACCAAACACCGCTTTTAACGAGAGGAATTTTAGCGGACTTTTAGGTCTGAATAAAAAATGGGGATACACTCATTTAAATCTGTCGAGTTTTAACCAAAAACTTGGCTTACCAGATTTTGAGAGAAATGCATCCGGTAAATTTGAAGATAGCGAAGGCGAGGTTTTTTCTGAAAGTCAACTTAAAAGCAGAAGTCTTTTATTGCCTTTTCAGGATGTAAGGCATTATAAAGCTGCATTAAATAGTCAGTTTTTATTAAATAGAGGGAGACTTCGTTCGATCATAGCCTTCCAAAATAATCAGCGTAGAGAATTAGAAGATAACGCTACCGACCCGTCTCTCTTCTTTGACCTCAAAACTTACAGCTATGACTTTAAGTATTATTTCGAAGAAAATAACGGATGGGAGCCCGTGATCGGAATATCAGGAGCGTTCCAGAACAGCAAAAATAAAGCTGCAGAATTTCTGGTTCCCGATTATGACAACAGAGATTTTGGAGCATTTGGATACTTGAAAAAGACATGGAAGAGAACAACATTTAACGCAGGTATTCGGTTCGATAACCGAACCATAAGCGGGATTGAAATGGAAGAAGATGGGGTTTCTAAATTTCAGGACTTTGAAAATACCTTTTCAAATGTCAGCGGAGCAATTGGTTCTACCCATGAATTAAACGATAGCTGGACTCTTAAAGGAAATCTCGGAAGTGCCTTCAGAGCGCCAAACATTGCCGAGCTAAGCTCAGAAGGAGTTCATGAAGGAACATTCAGATACGAATTAGGTAATCCAGATCTCAAACCTGAACGTAGTTTATATGCCGATGCTGCGCTTGAGTTTCACTCTACAAAACTCGATTTTCATTTCAACTTATTTAATAATTATATCGGCAATTACATCTATGCCCGACAGATTAATAATGAAACAATTGATATTGATGATACACCATTCTCAGTTTACAGCTATGTTCAGGATAACGCAAATTTGTATGGTACAGAAATAGAATTAAACCTACATCCCACCTCATATCTGCATGTTGAAAACAGCTTTTCCTTAACACGTGGGCAAAATGCCAAGACAAATAATGATCTCCCATTTATACCTGCTCCAAGATTAAGAAACGAGCTGAGATTTGAGCCTAATATCCAGTCGGACGGTTTTAAAGACACTTATTTTTCTATAGGTATGGATAACGTTTTTAAGCAGGGAAAGATTGACCAAGAATTTGAAACTCCAACATCTGGTTATACACTTATAGATGCGTCGGCAGGAACTACATTCAAATTAAAAAAACAACCGGTGAGGATCTACATATCTGCAAATAATCTATTAGACAAGGCGTATGTAGATCATCTAAATCGTTTAAAATATGTTGGATTCTTTAATCAGGGAAGAAATGTGGCGTTTGGGTTGCAACTGCCTTTAAATTTTTAAATTACTATCAGCCATGATCAAATCAAACTGCTCATGGCTGATTCTTTAACACTTACTAAGACTAAGTTTTAAGTAGCACCTTTTCATAAGCGTTTCTTGAACTGCCTCTGAAATACACTTCGCCACAGAAGATAAAACCTAAGTTTTCAAAAATCTTCAGCATGGCCAGGTTATCATAATTTGTATCAGCTTTAATGCTGTATATATTACGATCCAATGCAAATTGCTCAATAAGTCCAAAAATCTTTTTTGCCAGGCCTTTACCCAAATGATTTTCGGAAATAGCTACCCGGTGAACCACGACAAAATCATTATTCGTTAACCACTTACCATCAATATTTTCATACGCAGGCTCATCGTTGATGAGTACGGCACTATAACCTACAATTTCGTCATCTTCTAACAATACAAATCCGGCATCCTTCTCTATATCTTTTTTTATTCCTTCAGCGTTTGGATAACCATCTTGCCATTGTTCACTACCCTCCGCTTTTCGGCGTAAAATTGCTTTGTGTAGAATGTCCCATATTTGAGGGATCTCTGAAATAACAGCTTTTCTAAATTGATAGTTCATCAATGATTATAATGGTGGCTACAAACTTATTTAACATTCACTCGAAGTCCTAAAAAACCTCTTATTCCCTGGTTTGGCGCATAAACGTAACTTGGATCGAATGGAAGATCTTTCGGATTATCTGGATCGGGGTTACCAAACGGATCATTAGTTCTGGCGATTAAAAACGGCTGATTTCTGGCAGGCGTCCAGTTCAATAGATTTTTTACGCCGCCAAAAATTTCATAGCGTTTATTACCTGAGTACGTTAATTGAATATTTTGCAAGCTCCAAACCGGGGAAGTTTCCCGGCGCGGGTCGGCACTGCCAATGGTAGGCAAGCGCATAGGGCCGTATATATTTCCTGTATAATCAATTCCTAGATTTAGCTTTTTGACCTTATACGAAATAGACCATGTTCCTGTCCATCTCTCGGTTAAAAATGGCCTGTTTTTACTATTGACATTCTGTTGATTGGTCTTTTTCGAAAACACATCCAGATATGATCCTCCTATCAGCATCTTCAAGCCATTGGAAAAATTAAAGTCCATGTTGGCGCTAATGCCGCGAGAAATTGCATATCCTTCCAAATTATTATAGATGATTTTAGTTACGTCGGTTTCATAATCCGGAATAATCTGGTTTTGAAACCGCGTATACCATATCGAGCCATCAAAACCTATAAAGTTTTCGTTAGGCAAATAGATTTTTTTCAAATAATTGATATTGGCATTATAGCTTTTCTCCGGTTGAAGCTTTCCGGTAACAACCACTTCCCTCCCACCTGTTAAAGCCGCATGTTCTTCGGTAAAAAGGCTTACCACTCTAAATCCGGTACCGGCATTAAATCTTAGAATATTATTTTCATTAACACTCCATTTATAACCTACACGAGGGGTAAATATATTCCCATGAACCGAATTGTAATCATATCTCATCCCAAGCAATACTTTGTGTTTGTCCTTTAAGGAAATCTCATCCTGAACAAAAATACCGGGTAACCATACTTTATCAGGGCGGTTCTCGAGGGTTGGGCTGGCAGTTCCTGGAGTATTATCATCATAAACGGTGTATCTAAGAGCAGTTCCCACAAGTAAACTATGGTTGCTTAGTTCTTTATCCCAGGTTAATTGCGAAAATCCGATAGTTTGCCTGGCTAAATAAGGCGTATTACCATAAACCGAGTTTTGATCATGGTTGTTAAATGACATTGCCAGAAGTAACTTCTCTTTTACCGGCAATTGGTAATTACCAATAAGCTCCCAGCGTTTGGTATAGATACTTTCAGCATATCGCTGATCTCCGCCTCTGAACGATTTGTTCCAGGTAACATCTCCGCCCCAGCGGTCTTCATAATTATAGCGGCCGGCAAGGGAGAATATCCGTTTTTGCTTCCGTTCAAAGTTCCATTTTTGAAATAGAGAGATACGATCCTGAAGCGTAACATCCGTGAAATTGTCGTTGTTGTTGTCTATACGGTTGCCATATTTAAAGTAATTTATGCCAGTAAGAACGGTTGCTTTTTTAAAGGCATTAAATTTAAACCCGATATCGTTATTAACCTCGCCCCAGGATGTTGTAAAAACATCCGCCGAGAATACTGGGGCATTTGCCGGATTTTTTGTAATTAAATTTATCAGCCCTCCTACTGCTTCAGAACCGTAGAGTGATGAAGCCGGACCTTTAACAATTTCGATTCGGTCTATCAAAGCATTCGGAATTCCTGATAATCCATAAACTGATGAAAGTCCGCTTACAATAGGCATTCCATCTATCATTATCATGGTATAAGGGCCTTCCAATCCATTTATATGAATGTCGCCGGTGTTGCAAATGTTACAGTTTAATTGAGGCCTTACGCCATTTATATTTTGTAAAGATTCGAAAACACAAGCTGTTGGATTTTTACGAAAAAACGTGGAAGAGTACACCTCTACCGGGACTGTGCTTTCCATTCGGCTTACTTCCTTCATGGTTCCGGTAACAACCACTTCGTTTAGAGAATTGCTGCCCAATTTATAGTTTGCAACGATTTTCGAAACGGTATCTGGAACTACTGTTGCCTGCAATTTTAGTTTCCCATGGCTCACTGCAGAAACCACCATTTGGTACTCTCCAGCCGGAACAGCCGAAAACTTAAAATAACCCTTATCATCTGCTACCCCCGAAAATTTGCTGTTTGTGAGATTGACTGAAGCAAACTCGACAGGTTTCCCTTCTGATGTAACAATCACCTCAAGAGCTCCGGTTTGTACCATTTTTCGCAGCGAATCTGTTTGAGGGCTTTTTATGGATAACTGAAGAGAGTCTGATTGAGTGTTGCTTGTGTCGGAATCTAGTTTAGTTGAATCGCTTTGGCCCAATAATGTTAGGGTTGAAACGAACCAAAGTAAAACCGTTAAAAAAACTTTCATAGTCAAAGATAAAGCTAATTTTGATGAGTCTCACATTTTTATTAGACTAACCTAACTTTAATTTTAGACATACAGAATTTAATTTTGTTTGGAAAAATTTTAGTCGCGGGAAGGCTTGTTTAGTAGATTGTCAGAAGAGGCTGTTAAACAGAAACAACAAATGCCTATAATATTCTATAGGCATTTCCACTGTAAAGGCTATAAAGGATAACTATTTTAATTCTAAACGGAATTGCTGCGTCATAAAGCCATAATACTCAGCTTTTCGATTTACGTAATCTCCGGCAAAAACAATACTGCCAGCTAAGCCATCTTTACTGATCCAGCTTGAGGGCATTTGAGGGAGATAAGCTGTGTGATCTTTTCCTCCCCATTGTTTATCGTTGTGAAATATTGCCCACGGCCCCCATGGATTTTTGCTTTCGTACATCTGCATTTCCGATTCGTAATTCCACTTCCTCATTTCCTCTTTCGACGAATCCTCTCTGTGCGGCACAACATCGCTTGAGATACAAAGGATGTACCTCTTAAGCGCTTCATTGTAGGTAATTGTAGGGTGACCAACGTGTCCCTGATCAGAAAAAACAGGCGTTGCAGCAGTTTCTTCTTTTGTCCAGACAGGAATATTTGAACTTGTTTTTCCTTTATAAAATTGCCATGCCTTGCGGGATATAACACTATCCCTGTGCACCCTTCCTAGAAATACATTATCGCCCGAAGCCCAATTCCCATCGTTTGAAATGGCATAAACATACTGACCAAGATCTTTAGGAGTTTGAGTATTACCCGGACCAAAAGTTAAAAAAGCGGGCGCCCCGAATTTCGGACCAAAGAACTCAGGTGTATTTTTTCCGGGAAGGTTTGTCCAGGTTTTCCCAAAATCTTTAGACTGGATTATCCCCGCTACGCCGAAATTTTTTGAAAACCCATCAATAAAGCCTACATCTCCAATTATCTCTTTGCTCATTTCATTCCAGGGATGGAATTTTTTAAGCAGTTTGACAATGGTATCCCGGTTTACCGGTTTAGAAGGAATATTCCAATCGTAATCATAGATACTCACATATAAATTAGAATCTACAGCTACAGCTCCGCAAACATATCGCCGCACTAATTTATCAGGAAGGTTTGCTCTAAAATCGTAAAACTGAAAATCAGTAACAGTTTCCAGTTTATGGTTTGGCGGGATACCAGTAGTTTTTAAAACGTGTGCATACCATCCGGGGCCACCGAAATTTGCGCCGTCATCATCTACAAAGTAAGTGCTGTTATCAATGCCCCAGGTCCACCAATGCATATCTGTACCCGAACCGGGATATTTTGATGGCTCGCTCTCCCAAACCAGCCGTTTGATTACTTTGCTTTCGGGATATGGAATTTCACGATGTAAATTAAGAGATGACTTTGTTGAGGAACATCCTGCTGTAAATACAGAGATAAGAAGCAGCGCTTTAAATAGATTAAAAAACATCTTTAGGAAATTGGTTAGGCAATGATAAAGATTAGGGATAGATAAGTAAATAATGTAATAAACATAATACTTGTCTGTATCTAAGCCAGTCCAATAAAGCGATTATTGAAATTTTATCTAAATGATATTCAAATGGTTAATACTCAAAAGTCACTTGCTGCATAACAGCCTCATAGCCTTCTTTCTTGTGGATCTTGGCCTCTATTAGACTATGAAGAAGTGTAACACGTTTAATTAGTTCCCTGGATCCATCTTGAGCGAAACCCTGATTTAACAAAACAGTTAACAGACTATTCACCTGTTGTTCAACAAGGTAAACTCGCTCAGAATACGTGTTAACGATTTCCACTGTAAGTTCTAAAAGCTCTAATTTTTCACGTATTGTAAATTGCTTACTCATAATATTCCCCTAACCTTGCTCCACTGACCTTAAATTCCATCCTAAAATTTTCAGATCGCTAATTTGTGTTATTCTCTTATACCACTTAATGGCAATAAGTAAAATAGATGTATCAAGAATAAAACTTGTCAGATTTTCAAAGAGGTAAAGGTTCCCTTCAGAAATACCATACACAGATCCCGAACGAATTTTTAAGAGATCAACTTTATCAGCTATTGAAACCTGCACCCTCATCCTGCCTTGGCATTGGCAAATATATTGCGTGTCTGGAGAACGACTGTCGATCAGTAAAAGAAATGGGTTCAGCTTATTTTGCATACATCAGCGTCATTGCACAGTGTTATAAATTTCAGCAACAAAAATGCCACATCATAGAGGGTATATACTTAATCTTGAATGGGAAAATACCTCTTTTACGGTACTTGAATTTTGAATTAAGACAAGATCAGAGCATTACGATAAGCCCAAGAGATTTCCATTACGGTTCAAAATCAAATCGGGTAAGACACTTCAATCATCAACAGATTTACCAATTTTACCTTTAATCCCCTTTTACTAT
The DNA here is from genome assembly GCA_036388375.1 of Pedobacter sp. GTDB lineage: Bacteria > Bacteroidota > Bacteroidia > Sphingobacteriales > Sphingobacteriaceae > Paradesertivirga. The sequence goes on from DASVRX010000191.1 coordinate 10,316, forward strand.
TGGATATGTTACATATCCAGCAATCCATTCCATTCTGTTTAATTTATCTTTGTGCGAGATACCTGTCGCACAATTTAAGTACAAAAGAGTGCCATGGCTCTCAATATGACATTTACCCATAAAGTCTAAATGCGATTGCTCCCTCAATCAACTGACCTTTAACCATTTTATGCCATGACAAAAGGAATAACAACTAGCTTCCAAATCCTCGCTATCCTATTAGTTATTATATCAAGTTGTGCAACAAAGAAAACCTTTAAATCTGAACTGGATTGGAAAGACTTTCTCTCGAAACAAGACCCGGTTTGGGATACCTTGAAGCCGTATTTTTATGATGGACCGATGACCGGCAATGGTTTAATGGGAACCGTAATGCATACCATGGATAAAAAGCGTTTTGACGGCGATACAAATAAAATTCTTTTCGAAATAAACCGTACGGATTTAGTGGATAGTTGTGCACGCAGATTCGAAGGTTATCATTGGTCGCGCATGCCGGTGGGGCGATTCGAGTTTAAACCTAAAGGCGTAATACAAAGCAATGATCTTCGCATTGACCTGTTTAATGCAGAAGTGGTGGGTAAGATTACAACATCTGAAGGAACTGTTCGAATTCGGCATTATACCCATGCTGAATTGCCTGTGATTATTACTGAACTCGAGTCTGAAGGGAATGAAAGTAGTGACAATTGGGGATTTGTACCCGACATATCAGGTTGCCTAATCGATTTGAAAGCATTGGATGAACAGGAAAAGGGTACTTATGATAAGAATCCAAATGCAACGGCGCAAACAAAGAATGGCATTAAACTTCATAGGCAGGCCTTGAAACACTCAGGCCGGTACTTTGTAGTGGGTTCTGCCTCGAAGAAAGTTAGTCGTAAAACTGTTTACTACAGCACATTAGAATATTCAAATCCTGTTAAAGCAAAGCCTTTTAAAGCAGAAGAAATTCTTGCAAGTTCCCTAAAGGAAAATCCGGACAAGTTGCTGGCTTCACACCGGAATTGGTGGAACGAGTTTTATCAGCAATCGTTCGTGTCTGTTCCTGATACCCGCATGTTGAATTATTACTGGATACAACGCTATGTGACAGGTTCTACTATGCGCGAAGGCCTCCAAATGATGGACCTTATGGGTCCATGGTACAGTCACACACCTTGGCAGGGTATCTGGTGGAACCTGAATTCGCAGCAGATGTACAACCATTTGTTTTCGTCTAATAATTTAAACGCTTCAAAACCTTACTACACTATTTTGAATGATAATATACCTTCCTTAATTCAAAATGTACCAAAAAAATTTCGTCATAATTCTGCCGGATTGGGTCGTGCAAGCAGTTTTGATTTACGTTCGGCAGTGGACCCTAATGATAGCATTCCACCGTATTACAATCGCGAAGTTGGAAATTTAACATGGGCCCTTCAAAATTATTATCTCTATTGCAGATATAGTATGGATGATAATTTGTTAAAAACAGGTCTTTATCCCTTGCTTAAGAAAAGTGTAAATCTTTATATTAATCTGGCGTTTAAAGGTAAGGACGGAAAATTTCATTTGCCGGTTACGATGTCACCTGAATACAAACCCGCTGCAGACTGCAATTATGACTTAGCTTTATTTCGTTGGGGTTTGCAAACCTTGATTTCTGTAGCTGAAAGGTTAGATTTAAACGACCCCCAAATACCTCAATGGAAAAACTTGCTAACAAACTTAACGGATTACCCCAAGAATGAAAGGGGATTATTGATTGGAAAAGATGTGGAACTATTGGAAGCACATCGCCATTTTGCTCATCTCACTATGATATATCCCTTAGGTATCTTGAAGCATGACACACCTGAAAATGAAAGATTGGTCCGTAAATCCATTGAGCATTGGATTGGGATTGGAGGTGAAGATAAAGCGGCATGGTCCTATTCATGGACAGCAAGTGCTTATGCCTTTATCGAAGATGGTAATACGGCATACAAATATTTGAAGCAATATTTTGATTTTGCCCATCGGAAACATTATTGGCAACTCCCTGGTATCGGAGACAACACCATGTACCGCGAAGCCGGCATGTGCTCCGAAACGCCATTTTCATTTAATAAATCGGTTAATGACCTGCTCATCCAGAGCCATGACAATCTGATTAATATTTTCCCGGCTATGCCTGATGTTTGGAAGGAGGCTTCCTTTATGAATCTTCGGAGCGAGGGGGCATTTTTGGTTTCTGCTGTAAGAGAAGCAGGTTCGACAAAGTTCTTTTCAGTAGAATCCTTAGCTGGAGAACCATGTGTTATTAAGTCTGATATTAAAGTAGATGACTTAAAGACTTCAGGGAATATTAACATATCCAAAAAATCTGATTATGTGTTCTCGCTACAAATTCCAAAAGGACAAAGAATCACTTTTTTTAAAGATGGAACTCAGGATTTAGAGTTTAAATATCCGACTGCGGAAGCTGGGAAAAATAATTATTGGGGTTCGAAAAGGAAGAGATAAATGTGATTGCTAATCTGAGAGTTATTCCGCGGGGAATATTAGTAAACTAATAGGTGATGTGATTAACAATTTGGTATCTATCTCCTGACATAAATAGCTGATGATGTTCAATAAATAAAAGAAAAAAGCGATAGCTTGAAACGCTTTTCCGTAGCCGCAACAAGGACAAATTTGGGGACTTTATGTGCCTTCTCGCTTCTTTTTTGAAGGCTTCGCCTGATCGTTATAATCCAAACAAAGCTTAAGCCAGTATTCGAATTCCTTGTCAAAGCCCGTTGAGTCGACATAGCAATAGCCACTTAGCTCCTTTCCTTTCATTATCATCGCTTTGTAACCCTGCCGTTCCGCTACCTGAGCCTGCAAGCTTGGGTTAAACCTGCACATCAAGTCCTCTCCGCTCACATTTACACACATCTTACCGTTTACTAAAAACGCCAGCCCGCCAAACATTTTCTCTTCTTTAATTTCCAGGTCGGGATAAATCACAAGGTATTCCCTTATCCTGTCTGCCAGTTTGGAGTTGTAAGCCATCTATTTGAAAATAGGTAATTACCAAAAATAAGTCTTTTATTAAAATGCGCTAATATGCTTGAGAATACCCTAAAGGAAAACACTAGATCACAGAATTAGACTTCCTTCAGAAGGAACAGTATTCTTCGAAAGAAAGACTTGATTATCAGTTAAACAGCTACATTAAACAGCTCCTGAAGCTTTTCTACGCTTAAAGGTTTTGACAAAAAACCGGCAACAAAAGGTGAATTTGCGGCCTTTTCTTTATCACGAGTGTCGATCGAAGATGTTAGCATGTATATTGTGAAATTTCGATGCACCTGTTCACCCAGCG
>DASVRX010000192.1:0-14963 GCA_036388375.1 Pedobacter sp.
CCGAATGGGCAAGGGATAAAAAGACGGAGATTGAAACTCTAAAAAAACAGGAACAGTTCAGGCGCGAGTTCCTTTCAAACATCTCACACGAGTTCAAAACGCCTCTTTTTGCCATTCAGGGTTATATTGAAGCTTTACAAGAAGACGCTCTCGATGACCATGATTTGGCCCGTTCCTTTCTAAGCAAAGCATCACGTAATATTGATCGGTTAACTTTCCTGGTGAAAGATCTCGATGTGATTTCAAAACTCGAAAGTGGTGAAGCTCCCATCAATTACGAAAAGTTTGATATATCACTTCTTATTAAAGATGTAATCGAACAGATGGAACACAAAGCCCATGGACATAAGATTGAACTCGTTTTTAAGGAAAAATACGACAGCTCAATTTGGGTGAACGCAGATAGGGATAAAATTTGCCAGGTGCTTGTAAATCTGGTAGACAACTCTATTAAATACGGTAATGAAAACGGCTCAACTGCCATCAAAATTTTTGAACTTCACGATCAGATACTTGTTGAAGTAACCGACAGTGGAATTGGAATTGAAGAAAAGCTCTTACCAAGACTGTTCGAACGGTTCTTTAGAACTGAGCAAAGCCGCTCAAGGCAAATAGGAGGCTCCGGTCTTGGCCTTGCAATAGTGAAGCATATCCTTGAAGCCCATCAGCAGACCATCACCGTAAGAAGTACCGAAGGTGTTGGAACTACCTTTGCTTTTACCCTTGAAAGAGTAATGCCAGCAATTATCACCGTTTAATGTTTGTTAACATTAAGTTAACATTAAGGTAATACCTTTATAACCTTAAGAAGCGGATATGTCATTAAATAACATCTTACAGTACTTTGTTCCGAAAGACAGAAAATTCTTCCCTCTGTTTGAACAAGGAAGTGCAAATCTTATTCGGATTGCAGAGGTTTTAGTGGAGTTATTAAATTCCACCGACAATGAACAAAAGTTAGTTCTTACCAAAAAGATAGAGGATTTAGAACATACCGGCGATGATATTACCCACCAAATCTTTTTAGAGCTTGGTAAAAATTTCATCACTCCTTTCGATCGCGAAGACATTCACCTATTAGCCAGCGTTATAGACGACATTGCCGATTATATCCACGGATCATCCACCCGTATACAGCTATACAAAATTAACGACATCACTCCGGCTATGAAAGAATTGGGCGGTTTGATTCTCCAGGGCTGTCAGGATCTCGACAAAGCCATCCGCGAATTAAAGAACCTGCGTAACCTCCGTCTTATTGCCGAGTCATGTGTTCGTATCAACAGCATGGAAAATCAAGCTGATGCTGTTTTCGAAAGGGCAGTGGCCGATTTGTTTGAATTTGAGCAAGACGCAAAGGTTATTATCAAGTACAAAGAAGTCTTGTCGGCCTTAGAAACCGCCACCGATAAATGCGAAGATGCCGCCAATGTATTGGAGTCTATTCTGGTTAAACACGCCTAATCAAAAACGGTAATGGTTACAACACTTCTTATCGTTGTAATTGCGCTGGCAATTATTTTCGATTTTATTAATGGCTTTCACGATGCGGCAAACTCTATTGCTACCATTGTATCAACCAAAGTGCTTTCGCCCTTAACAGCGGTAATCTGGGCAGCGTTCTTCAACTTTGTCGCATACTTTATATTTCCGCTACACGTAGCCGATACCATTGCCAAGACGGTTGATGCCACCGCCATCAGTTTAACAGTTGTAGGTGCAGGTTTAACGGCAGCCATTGCATGGAATTTATTAACCTGGTGGTTTGGAATCCCCTCCAGTTCATCTCACACCCTCATCGGAGGTTTTGCCGGGGCAGCCGTTGCGCATGCAGGTTTCGACGTTGTGCGCTACTCGAAAGTAATGCCCACGCTTTACTTTATCGTTCTGGCACCCTTAATCGGCATGATTTTGTCATACACCATTTCGATCATCACCATGCACCTTTGCAAAAGGGCAAACCCGTCTAAGGTCGATAAGATCTTTCGTCGACTACAACTTCTATCTGCAGCGGCCTATAGTTTAGGGCACGGCGGTAACGATGCGCAAAAAGTAATGGGAATTATCGGTGCAGCTCTTATCGCATCCGAAGTGATCCCCGGCATGGAAGCCTTGCCCATGTGGGTGCCCCTAAGTTGCCATGCAGCCATATCAATTGGTACCCTTTGCGGAGGCTGGAAAATCGTGAAAACAATGGGTCAAAAAGTAACGAAGCTCTCACCATTCGAAGGCTTTTCGGCCGAAACCGCCGGTGCTGTAACTCTATTTGGTACTGCAGCGTTGGGTATTCCCGTTTCTACCACACATACCATAACAGGCTCTATTATGGGTGCAGGTATCACAAAAAGAATTTCCGCAGTACGTTGGGGAGTAACCATCAACATTATTTGGGCATGGATTTTAACCATACCGGTATCAGCACTGTTGGCGGCATTGGTGTATTATCTCTTCAACGCCTTTGCATCTTAGGAAAAGGGAAGAAAAGTTTTCATGGCAGCTGTAGCCCCGTTTTCCGCTATAAGTCCTCGCTATTCGTGCCTCATAGCTGTGGGCTATCCGCTACAACCGGGTTTAGATTTCAACAGACCGCTTTTATAGAATCTTCTTAAGCGCCTAGCTTAACAATCAATGCGTCCCTGTCTAATTTCACCTGATCACCTGTTTTCATATCCTTTAATGTAATCTGGCCAGATTGTATTTCATCCGTTCCAACTAGCACTACATATGGAATCTGCTTGTTATCCGCATAGTTCATTTGCTTCTTCAGCTTTGCAGCAGAGGGGTAAAGTTCAGCTGAGATACCCGCACCTCGCAGTTCAGATAAAAGTGGTAAAGCAAAATTTTCAGCTTCTTCATCAAAGTTTGTAATCAGTACACGAGTGGTTTCCTGTGCATTTTCAGGAAAGAGCTTTAACTCTTCCAGCACATCGTAAATCCGGTCGGCTCCAAAAGAAATCCCAACTCCAGTCAAATCCTTTAAACCGAACATCCCTGTAAGGTCGTCGTACCGACCGCCTCCGCCAATACTGCCCATAGCCACCTCATTGGTTTTTACTTCAAAAATGGCACCGGTGTAGTAGTTGAGTCCGCGGGCAAGGGTAATGTCGAGCTCAATTTGAGATGTGAGATGTGAGATGTGAGATGTCAGATTCTTTACGTAAGCAAAAATGGATTCGATCTCAGTGATGCCTTTTAAGCCGGTCTCTGAATTTTTTAGAACTCCTTTCAGGCTTTCAATTTTCGCTTCGTTGCTTCCTTCCAGCAGGATAACTGGCTTTAGCTTTTCAATATCTTCCTTTGTAAAACCCCGCTCCAAAAGTTCTTTGGTAACACCTTCCAATCCAATTTTATCCAGCTTATCAATCGCAACTGTCATGTCTACAATCAATTCCGGCTTGCCGATAATTTCGGCTATGCCGGATAGAACTTTTCGGTTATTAATCTTTATTGTAAAATCCTTCAGTCCAAGTTTGCTTAAGGCTTCATCATAGATTAGAATAAATTCCGCTTCGTTTATTAGACTGTCCGACCCAACAACATCCGCATCGCATTGATAAAACTCGCGATAGCGGCCCTTCTGCGGACGATCTGCACGCCACACCGGCTGAACCTGGAAGCGCTTAAACGGAAAGGAGATTTCGTTTTGGTGCATTACTACATACCTTGCAAAAGGAACTGTGAGGTCATACCTGAGAGCTTTTTCAGAGATTACCGGCAATAAAGCCTTTGAGCTGAACTCGAAGCTTCCTGCTTTTTGCTTCTGGCTTTCTGCTTTCTCCCAAAAGTCTCCCGAATTAAGGATCTTGAATATTAGTTTATCTCCTTCATCACCATATTTACCGGTCAAAGTGTCCAAATTCTCCATGGCCGGAGTTTGAATTTCCTGGTAACCATACTTCCTGAACACTGATTTTATCGTGTCAAAAATATAATTGCGTTTCACCATTTCGGCTGGTGAAAAGTCCCTTGTACCTTTTGGAACGGAAGGTTTAATGCTCGCCATGGCGCAAAAGTACATTTTTTAAAATTCGCTTAAAGCGAAAACTCGGCATTCTCCCTATCATCATATCAAACCAGTTATTCTTCCTAAATTTGCAGCTCGCAATGCGCCTTGTTGATGTTAAAAAATCTTACCATTCTAATCCGCTACTTTTTATTCTGGATACTTTTTTTCTTCCTTGAAAGATTAATCTTCCTGCTAAGCTTCAGCAATAAGCTACAGTCAATTTCGCTTTTAGAAACTACTAAAAGCTTTATAGTTGGTTTATGGATGGACGCGTCGATGGCAGCCTACATATCGGTATTGCCGCTGTTAGTAACACTCATTGTCTGGTTTTTCCCCCCGATTAAAATTCCGGCTACCGTCCTAAAGTGGTACACCCTCATTTTAGTGGTTGCCTTTTTAATCATCTGCATTTTCAACTTTAACATTTACCGCGAGTGGGGTTCTAAAATAAACTTCAAGGCCTTGGATTACGGATTCAACTCACCAAACGAAGCAATTGCAAGTGGTGCATCCTCGCCGGTTTTAGCTTCATTGGTTACCCTTGCGGCTTTAATCTTAATAAGCTTTTGGCTTTCCAAAAAAATCATTTGTTACAACCGGCTAAAGTCTGTGCATATTCTTGCCAAGTCCGCCGTATCAATTATTGTTATCGGTTTAACTTTCCTTGCCATACGCGGTGGCCGGCAGCTTTCGCCCATGAATGAAAGTATGGCCTATTACTCCAATAAACCGATCCTTAACCATGCAGCTATTAACACCGAATGGGGCTTAATGCGGGATATTTTAAACAACAGATCAAATAAAAACCCTTATAACTATTATTCAAAAAAGGAAGCGTCTGAGATCAAAAACGAACTATTCAAACAGCCCAAAACTCCATCAACTCAAATCGTAACAGCCGCGAGACCAAATGTGGTGGTTATCATACTAGAAAGTTTTACTGCCGATGTGGTTGAAAGCCTTGGCGGTGATAAAGGTGTGGCACCGCAAATGGAGAGACTGGCTGCAGAGGGTGTCTTGTTCGAAAATATTTATGCCTCCGGCGACAGAACGGATAAAGGTATTGTAGCGGTGTTAAATGCGTTTCCCTCGCAGGCTATTCGAAGCATTATGAAGGTTAACAACAAACAGGACAAACTGCCATCCTTTTCAGATACCTTTAGTAAAGCGGGCTATCACACCGCTTTTTTCTATGGCGGCGAAACGGAATTCTTTAACATGAAATCCTATTTACTGAGCCACCATTACGATAAAATCATACAAAAAAAAGATTTTGATAAACGCCATATGAATTCGAAATGGGGCGCATACGATGATTTGGTCTATCAAAAACTGTTAAGCGAATCTTCTCAAACCAAACAGCCTTTTTTTGCAAGCTTATTAACTTTAACCAACCACGAGCCATTCGAAGTTCCGGGTAAACCCAGATTTGCCGGCGCCGGGATCGAAAACAAGTTTAGAAGCACTGCTTACTTCGCCGATTCCTGCCTTGGAAGTTTTATTAATAATGCCAGGAGAACTTCCTGGTATAAAAACACCCTGTTTGTTGTAGTGGCAGATCATGGGCATCGTCTGCCAAGAAATGAGTCAGACATTTTTCATCCTGACCGCTTTCGCATACCGCTACTGTTCTTTGGCGAAGTAATCAGGCCGGACTACCGGGGTAAACGGATTTCAAAAATTGGCAGCCAGACTGATATCATTGCCACCGTTCTAACTCAACTAAAAATACCAGCTCAAGAATTCAGATGGAGCAGAGATTTGCTTAACCCAGGTACGCCGGAGTTTGCTTTTTTTGACTGGGACAATGGTTTTGGAGTGGTAAATCAAACCCAGATAATTTCTTTTGATAACACCGGAAAACAGGTGATATTCAAAAAAACAGACCTTAGCCCCGGAGATGATAATTTACTTCGTTGGGGAAAAGCTTACATGCAACAGGTCTATCAGGAATACCTTGATTATTGATTTTTTAATTCCTCGGCGATTATTTTCTTACATCCAGCTTCAATCATTTGGTACACAGCATCAAACTGATTATCCTCATGATACGGATCGGGAACAACTTCGGTATTTAGTAAAAGCTTCACTTTTTCTTTATCTGCTTCTCTTCGTGCCTGACTTAAAACATCTCGTAAATTCATTTTATCCATCACAAAAATCCGGTCGAATTTATCAAAGTCTTCTGCCTGAAATTGTCTGCCGCATTGTTGCGAAATATCTAAGCCATAGGTTTTAGCAACAGCGATTGAACGTTTATCGGGCGGCGAGCCAATATGCCAATCGCCGGTTCCGGCAGAATCGACTTCCCAGTCAAGATTCTTTTCTTTAACCAGACTTTCCATTATGCCATGCGCCAAAGGTGAGCGACAAATGTTTCCAAGGCAAACCATTAAAATTTTCATTGTATCGAGTATGTTTAGTGTAAACATGATAGGGACGACTCGAGTCACCCGATCACTTATAAAGGCTGAGGAACGCACTTTGTTCTCTCAACCAACTTCAATTTAAGCGGAATATGTTGCTGAAGTCCTTTGAGTTCGAGCTGATTATTGACAGAGCTTTTGATCACAAAACTAGGGATGTATTGACCTATCCGGTAACAACCGGACAACTTTTGCTTGAAATTGGGCTTTGTAAAGGTAGCAGAAAGATATAAGGTGTCGTTCTTGAGTATGTAATTTCCTTTCGCATATTCCTTCCAAACGCCATTATTAAAACAACTATCCGGATAGTAATTGGCCTTAGAAATGGTTTCTAAAGTAATATAAACAGAATCGCAAGTGAACTTAAATTTATGTCGAGTGTATTGAATCAAGCTATCCTGATAATTAACCGGTTCCTCTTCCCAAGTTCCTTGAACCAACTCTGCCCCTCTCCCTTGAAAATTCGGATTGAATTTACAGGCCGATAAACCAACTAAACAACTAAGAAAAAGTAAACACGCTTTAAACATCATTCTGAAACATACTCATTACGCTTTTAGTCCCTCTCCTTTGAAGAGGGTTAGGGTGGAGCTTATTTTAATCCCCCGATCATATCCTCAGGCCGCACCCATAAATCGAACTGCTCATTTGTAAGTAAGCCCAATTCTAAAGCAGCCTCCCGTAAAGATGTTCCTTCTTTATGAGCTTTCTTCGCAATTTTGGCCGCATTTTCATAACCGATATGCGGATTAAGCGCCGTTACCAACATTAAAGAATTATCAACATGCTTTTTTATACCGGCATAATTCGGCTCAATACCAATTGCCGCGTGGTCGTTAAAAGAAACACAAGCATCGCCGATAAGACGCGCAGATTGAAGGAAGTTTGCAGCGATCACTGGTTTAAAAACATTCAATTCGAAATGACCGTTTGATGCTCCGATAGAAATTGCAACGTCATTCCCCATTACCTGCGCAGCAACCATGGTTATGGCTTCGCTTTGCGTAGGATTAACTTTCCCGGGCATAATGGAAGATCCTGGTTCATTTTCAGGAATAAAAATTTCTCCAATTCCAGAACGCGGACCAGATGCCAGCAGACGAATGTCATTTCCAATCTTCATTAAAGACACAGCAATTTGCTTCAATGCGCCATGCGATTCTACCAACGCATCGTGCGCCGCAAGTGCTTCGAACTTATTGTCGGCCGTTCTGAAGGGTAGTCCGGTGAATTGAGCAATATAATCCGCAACTTTAACATCGTATCCTTTTGGAGTGTTAATTCCGGTACCAACCGCGGTGCCGCCTAAAGCCAATTCAGAAAGGTGATCTAATGTATTACGCAATGCTTTCAAACCATGGTCTAATTGCGAAACGTAGCCCGAAAACTCCTGACCCAATGTTAGCGGCGTTGCATCCATTAAATGCGTACGGCCAATCTTAACCACATTCTTAAATTCTTCAGATTTCGCTTTAAGCGTATCCCGAAGTTTTTCTATCCCGGGAATCGTAACTTCCATTACAACTTTGTAAGCTGCAATGTGCATAGCGGTTGGATAAGTATCGTTTGAAGACTGAGATTTGTTGACGTCATCATTTGGATGGATAAACGTTTTGCCTTCGCCTAATTTATTTCCTTGTAAAACATGTGCGCGGTTGGCAATAACTTCATTTACGTTCATGTTAGATTGCGTTCCTGAACCGGTTTGCCAGATCACTAAGGGAAACTCTGCATCAAGCTTACCTTCTAAGATCTCTTCGCAAACCTGGCTAATCAAATCTCTCTTTTCAGTGGGAAGAATGTTGCAATCCGTATTTGTATATGCTGCTGCTTTTTTTAGATAAGCAAAAGCTTCAATAATCTCTTTAGGCATAGATGCCTCCGGACCGATCTTAAAATTATTTCTTGAGCGTTCTGTTTGTGCACCCCAATATTTATCCGCCGGGACTTGAACATCCCCCATGGTATCACGTTCTATTCTAAAAGTCATGACCTCTAATTTTTTGATGGCAAATTTAGATTTTTATTCTAATAATAGCCACAAAACAAAGCTCAGGAAAGATAAACCAAAGTCAAATTCAATTAATAGATTCCCGCAAACGGAAACCTATTCGATTTAAGCTTAGTGGCTTATGCATCACAAACAAAAGTTTAAAACTCTTTCCCAACGTTTTTGTAATAATCTTTAATTTCCACCTTCTAAATTTTGCCCATTTATAAACACATGACGCGGTATTTCTTCAATTATATATTAGTAGTTACGTTTTCATTTTTTCTTAATTCCTGCTCATCAAAAGAAAAAAAGCCAGCAGTCAGAACTGTTGAAGATGATAAATCGGACAGCCTGGCAATGATCTATAATCCGAAAAATGCCGATAAAAGAATTGATGCTTTCATGAAGAATCTCCATCGAACCCGGGGGTTTAATGGAAATGTCTTAGTTGCAAAAAAAGGTAAGATCATCTATCAGAATGCGATTGGCTGGGCTGACTATTTGCGCAGAGACAGTTTAAAAATAGATTACCAATTTGAACTGGCCTCTGTATCAAAACCTTTAACAGCTACCGCAATATTAATGCTCGTAGAACAGGGCAAGATAAAACTTGATCAAACAGTCAAGGACTTTTTTCCTGATTTCCCTTACGAAGGTATTACCATAAAGATGCTTCTCACCCATCGCTCGGGAATGATGAATTACGTTTATTTTATTGATGGAATTTGGCGTAAAGAAAAAATCGATCAACGTAAGGGAATAACCAACCAGGACGTTATGCGCGTTATCGCCGAACGCAAGCCAAATCCTTATACTACGCCAAACCGAAAATTCCATTACAATAACTCGAATTACATGGTACTGGCTGCCATTTTAGAAAAGGTATCAGGAATGAAGTTTTCTCAGTTTATGAAAAAATACGTCTTCGAGCCTTCGGGGATGAAGAATACGGCAGTATATTCAAAGGCCGAATACGATAAAATTCCTGTTAAAGTGGTTGGGCACGACAGAGGCACATGGCGTTATTCGGTAGTCCAAAATTTCCTAGACGGCCCCGTTGGAGATAAGGGAATTTATGGCACCGTACGGGATCTTTACTTATTCGACAGGGCATTAAAAAAAGGGAAGCTCGTTGGCAAAGCACTTCTTGATTCTGCCTACACCGGCCATAACGACATGGTAAGAGGTCGTTTTAATTATGGCTATGGTTGGCGACTTTTTAACGATCCTAAACATAAGGTGGTTTATCATACCGGTTGGTGGCATGGATTTCGCCATATTTATGTGCGCGATTTAACGGAGGACATAACCATTGTGCTTTTAACTAATTTAACTAACGGAAGTTTGCTGCAATTAGATGAGTTATATAAAATTGTAGGCATGCCAACGGTAAGAAAGTCGGCTTATACCGGCAACGGCGATTCTGCAGATGACTAAGACATTAATATAAAGTATATTATAGGTTATTTTTATACCCATTTTAAACTATTTTGTAGAAATTATTACCGAGTTGTAACAAATATTGTATTTTGTGTCTCTTATAATGCACTATAAAGTCCTATTATTACTTGTTTGGTGCAGGAAATACTTTATTAATACAGATGAGTAAAGCCTTTATAATCGATGATGACCCTATCCATCAACGGATTGCTCAAATAATGATAGCAAAGCATCAATTATTTGACGAGTTTACTAGTTACCTGCATGCTGGCGAGGCGCTTAAATTTTTGGAGGAAAATTTTAATGTAACAGAAGCTTTACCTGATGTAATTTTATTAGACTTAAATATGCCTGTTGTTGACGGCTGGAAATTTCTTGATGAATTTGAAAAATTCAAAGACACCCTTATCAAGAAAATACGAATCTTCATCGTAAGCTCTTCAGTTGATGAGAAAGATATCTCCCGATCTAAATCTTATGCTTCGGTTGAAGGTTTTATATCTAAACCATTATCAGCCGAAATGATCAAAAAAGCTTTATAAACTTTTCTGTTTGTCTGTTGTTTTAAAGCCAGCTAATCTCAATATATGTTCGATAAATTATTTCAGGTTCAGCAAAAAGCTGAAGAGGTAAAAAAACGCTTAGATAATGTTACCGTTACCGGCGAGGCTGAAGGTGGTAAAATAAAAGTAACCGCTACCGGGAACAAACTCATTACACGAATAGATATAGATGCCTCGTTTTTAGCTTCTGCTGATAAAGAAGAGCTTGAAGAATTACTTGTTGTAGCTACAAATAAAGCAATCGAACAAGCAGAAAATGCCCACCAGTCGGAAATGCAGGCTATGAGCCAGGACATGCTTGGCGGCTTAGGAGGTTTGGGCGATCTTTTTAAAGGTTGACCTCAATAACTCATGCTTCAGCTTAATTATTTATTGTAAAAGGATATCAACCAACAAAGTTTTGTGTTGATATCTACACTCGCACTTAAAAATCTGGCGCAGTCACCCAGTTTACACTTTGATATCAAATTTTCAATAAAAAGCCTCATATCGCTTAAAAAACACTACGATCAGGTTCTTTTTTATTAGTATTAATGGTTAGATTTGCCATCCAAAAGCACATTATATACGAATGAGTTCAGTAGAAATTACCAAAGATACTTATCTGCAGTGGTATGAATCCATGCTTCTGTTTCGTAAGTTCGAAGAGAAAGCGGGTCAGCTTTACGGACAACAGAAAATCAGAGGATTTTGCCATTTATACATAGGCCAGGAAGCAGTTCTAGCCGGTGCAATGTCTGTTTTAACACCAGACGACTCAATGATCACTACTTATCGTGATCATGCGCATGCCTTAGCCCGCGGTATGTCGGCTAACGAAGTTATGGCCGAATTATATGGAAAAATAACCGGTTGCTCAAAAGGAAAAGGCGGCTCTATGCACATGTTCAGTAAAGAGAAGAAATTCTTTGGCGGACATGGTATCGTTGGTGCACAAATTCCGCTTGGCGCAGGTATCGCTTTTGCTGAGCAATATTTAGGCACCAAGAATGTAAATGTATGCTACATGGGCGACGGTGCAGTTCGCCAGGGCGCATTAAACGAAACATTTAATATGGCCATGTTATGGAAACTGCCTGTAATATTTATTTGCGAAAACAATGGTTATGCGATGGGTACTTCGGTTGCAAGAACCACCAACATGACCGATATCTATAAAATAGGCTTAGGCTTCGATATGCCTTGCGCTCCGGTTGATGGTATGGATCCGGTTGCGGTTCATAACGCTATGGATGAAGCCGTACAACGCGCACGAAATGGTGAAGGTCCGACTTTCCTTGAGATGAGAACTTATCGCTACAAAGGTCATTCTATGTCGGATCCTGCCAAATACCGCACAAAGGAAGAGCTGGAAGGTTATAAAGCAAAAGATCCAATCCTGACTGTTAAGAAAGCAATTGTAGACAACTCCTGGGCTGATGAAGCCTGGTTTGAAAATATCGATAATAAGATCAAGGTTATTGTTGAAGAATCAGTAAAATTTGCTGAAGAATCGCCCTATCCTGAGGCTGCAGAATTGTTTAAAGACGTGTATATACAGGAAGACTACCCTTATATCACAAGCTAATTAATCGTTCGAAAAAAATCTGAAATATAAGCAATGGCTGAAGTAGTTCGAATGCCCAAAATGAGCGATACCATGACCGAAGGCGTGATCGCAAAATGGCACAAAAAAGTTGGTGATAAGGTAAATACAGGCGATTTAGTTGCCGAAGTAGAAACCGACAAAGCCACTATGGATTTTGAATCTTTCCAGGAAGGAACTTTATTATATATAGGCGCCGAAGAAGGTTCTGCTGCACCTGTTGATTCTGTAATTGCTGTATTAGGTGCCGAAGGTGAAGATTATAAATCTTTGCTCGAAGGTGGAAGTTCTGCTCCCGAAGCTGTAAAAACCAACGAAGCAGCCGCAGAGGCATCAGTTAAAGAACAAGCGAATAACTCTCAAGAAGAAGGTTCATCTGTTGATCCTGAATCTGTTGGAGCTACCGTAATTCGCATGCCGTTGTTAAGTGATACAATGACGGAAGGTGTTATCGCCGAATGGCACAAAAAAGTTGGCGATACAATCAAGAGCGACGATACACTTGCTGATGTGGAAACCGACAAGGCAACTATGGAGGTTACCGCTTATGCCGATGGCGTGTTGCTTTACATTGGTGTAGAAAAAGGTCAAGCTGCCAAAGTAAACGACGTTATTGCTATTGTAGGTAAAGAAGGCACTGATGTGCAGTCTTTATTAAAAGGCGGCCCGAAAGCTACTGCGCCTGTTCAGGATAAACAGACACAAGCTCCAGTGGCGACAGAATCGGCACAGCCGGAAACTAGCAGCCAATCTGATTCAAATTCAAGAATTAAGGCTTCGCCATTAGCTAAAAAGATTGCACAGGAAAAAGGCATCGACCTTGCACAGATTAAAGGAAGTGCAGAAGGTGGTCGCATTATTAAAAAAGATGTTGAAGAATTCACTCCGGCGGCTAAATCTTCACAACCCTCTGCATCTGCTCCGGCAGTGGATAAAGGTCCGGCATCTGTGCCAGCTGCCCCTATCTCAATACCTCAATATACAGGTGAAGAGAAATTTACCGAGAAGCCGGTAACGCAGATGCGTAAGGTAATTGCTAAAAGACTCTCAGAAAGTTTATTTACAGCTCCGCATATTTTCGTAACCATGAGCATCGACATGGATAGTGCAATGGAAGCTCGTAAAAAAATCAATGAATATGCTCCGGTTAAAATCTCTTTTAACGACCTGGTAGTTAAAGCTTCCGCGATAGCGTTAAAACAACATCCCGTAATAAACTCATCCTGGTTGGGAGATAAGATCAGAACAAACGAACATGTGCATATTGGTGTAGCTGTTGCTGTAGACGAAGGCTTGGTTGTTCCGGTTGTTCGCTTTGCTGATGGGAAATCATTATCTCACATCTCAATGGAAGTGAAAGATTACGCTCAAAAAGCCAAATCAAAGAAGCTACAACCTGCAGAGATGGAGGGCTCAACTTTTACTATTTCTAATTTAGGAATGTTTGGTGTCGACGAGTTTACAGCAATCATTAATTCGCCCAACGCAGCTATTTTAGCGGTAAGTGGAATTCAGCAAGTTCCCGTAGTTAAAAATGGAGCTGTTGTTCCGGGTAATGTGATGAAGGTTACATTAAGTGGCGATCATAGAGTTGTAGACGGAGCGAGTGCAGCTGCATATCTTCAAACCTTAAAATCTTTACTTGAAGAACCGGTTCGGTTGTTAGTTTAAAAGATAGTTGCTCATAAAAAAACCTGCAAAGCTTTGCAGGTTTTTTTATGAACCGTTTTTCGGATTACTTGCGTTTAGCAAGCTTGCGTTCTGCCCTCAACCGATTGATCCACATGATTAAACCGGTTATAGGAAAGGTTATGCCACAGAGGCAAACTATAAAACCCAAAATTTTTGAAGGCAAGCCAAAAATGGAACTTGTATGTATGGGCTTCAGGTACGATCGAACTTTTTCGCCTGCATTCCTCTCGCTAAACTTTAAACCGCCCTTAATTGTGCCGCTATACTGGTCGAGATAATAAGTATCGAATTTCATTTCGGGCCTATCTTTTGGAAGTAAATACACCGTATATACCCCTGAAGAATCAAGAGGAGGTTGCAGAAGATAATAAACGGCATTTTTGACTGCCGACTTGATTGTTTTAACACTGGCGTCTATTGTAACCGGAGATTTACCATCAGAAACTGATACAGCCGGCTGCGAGAATACTACCGAACTATTGGTGATCTTATGTATGCCTTTGTTGAACCATTGGAACGACCATGTCATTGCAGTAAATGCAAAAACAAAAAGGAAAATTGAAGAATAAAATCCCAATACAAGGTGTAGATCATGGTTTAGTCTTTTCCAGTTTCCATCCCATTTTACCTGAGTACGCTGAGCCAAAATTTTTCTTGTTCTAGGCCACCATAGAATAATTCCGGTAACGATGATAAACATGAAGATAAAGGTAGAAACGCCCATGATGTACTTTCCAATGCCATCATTCTTACCCAACAGCCACCGATGCACTTGAATAATTATATGGAAAAAAGCACCCTTGAGTGAAAATACTTCTATTACGCTGGCAGTATATGGATTTACATACGCAATGTGAGTGGCTTTAATGGGGGTTGGCCTACCAGACTTCTCTATGCCCTGAGCCTTACTATTATTGTCGACCCGTCTTTCTTGCTTTTCCGGAGAAGATAAATATATTTCAACGGTGCGAGTGGGTTCACTATAAACTTTCACACTTACAAGTTCTGATTCTGGCAATTCTTCTTTGGCTTTTTGAACCAACTTTGATAAATCAATCTGCGATCCCTGATCTGCTACTTTATACCGCTCAGGATGAAAAGTCTCCTGCAACTCCTTCTCAAATACTAAGATGGCACCTGTAACACAAGCTATCATAATAACCAGGCCTGCAGCAAGGCTTAAATACAAATGAATGTTTCGGAAAAAAAGCTTCATAATAAGAAGTGGCCCAATAGTAATCTAATAATGTAAATGTTA
>DASVRX010000193.1:0-5953 GCA_036388375.1 Pedobacter sp.
ATCACTAAAGATGGTTTATTAATGCGCATGAGCGAGCAACAGTGGGACGAAGTACTTGAAGTAAATTTGAAATCGATTTTCAACGTTACCAAGGCTGCATCGAAAGTGATGATGAAAAATCGCAAAGGTGTATTCATCAATATGAGCTCTGTTGTTGGTGTACAGGGAAATGCCGGGCAGGGAAATTATGCTGCATCCAAAGCCGGTATCATTGGGTTCTCAAAATCGATGGCAAAAGAATTGGGCTCAAGAAATATTCGTACAAACGTTATTGCGCCAGGGTTTATCAAAACTGAAATGACAGAAGTGCTTGATCCTAAAGTGGTAGAAGGATGGGAAGCAGGAATTCCCTTAAAACGTGCTGGGGAAACGGATGACGTAGCGAATGCTTGTGTATTCCTTGCATCAGATTTAAGTACTTATATAACAGGACAGGTACTTGCCGTTGACGGTGGAATGCTTTAATTATATCCCTTTAAATAAAAAATGGCATATTTACGTTCAGTAGATATGCCATTTTTATTTCAGCTTCAATATACCTCTACCACTTTTCTATGGTTGCTTTTTTGCATTCTGGGTATAGCATACGCATTTTTGATGTATAGAACCGAGCAGCTGAACAAGTCTTTATATAGGATTTTCTTTCTCCTAAGAACAGCGGCTGTAGCTGTAATCGCCTTTTTGCTATTTGCCCCGATGATAAAATTTATCAGCAAAAGCACAGAAAAGCCGCTTATCATTTTGGCTCAGGATAATTCTGCTTCTATCTCCTTGTCGGAGCCGGCCAACTTCAATCTTTCAGCGTACACGCAACAAATTAAAGAGCTTGAAAAAGAGCTGTCTAAAGATTATGAGGTTAGATCGGTAACTTTTGGTGCTTCACTCAAAATGGGTTTGAATACAGGCTATAAAGAATCTCTGACCGATATTAATTCACTGTTTAGAAATATTAATGAGCAGTATTCAAACAGAAATATTGGTGCTGTAATTATTGCTTCGGATGGTCTTTATAATCAGGGAGGGAATCCGGAATATGAGGCTCAAAATTTAAAATCGCCTATTTACGCTGTCGCTTTGGGCGACACTCTGCCTAAAAAAGACCTGCTTATCTCGAATGTTAATTTTAATAACATCGTTTATCTTGACAACGATTTCCAAATTCAGGTAAACATTGAAGCGTATCAAAGCCGCGGATCTGGCAGCCGGCTGACAGTAAGCGGTTCGAACGGTACAGCGTTCTCTAAATCAATCTCAGTAAACTCTAATGAATATCGATCAACTGTTCCGATAACTTTATCGGCAAAGAAAAAAGGAATTCAGCGGTTCAACATAAACCTATCGCCTGTTAGCGGCGAGCTATCCAGGGAAAATAACTCGCAGACAATTTTTGTTGAGGTGCTTGATTCAAAAAGCAAGGTGGTTATTCTGTCTAATTCGCCGCACCCCGATATTTCCGCCCTAAAGCAATCTATCGAACTCAATAAAAACTACGAAGTAAAAAGCTTCCAGATAAGCGACTACAAAGCTGCTGATGTTAAGGATGCCGGATTAATTATTTTGCATCAGTTGCCAGCTGCAGGCGTGGACATTAAGCCTCTGTTGCAATTGTCGGAAGGTAAACCTTTATGGTTTATTCTGGGGACTCAAACGGATGTCAGTGCATTCTCGCGACTTCAAAATTTATTGACTATTAATTCTTCTAAAGCTACTGAAGAGGTTATTGCGCGAATAAATGACGGATTCTATGATTTTACTTTATCAGCGAATACCAGAAACAGCATACAGAACTTTACTCCTTTAATTTCTCCTTTCGGGAACTATGCTGTCAAAGCGCAAGCTTCTGTATTGTTTAACCAGCAGATTGGAAAGTTAATTACCGATAAACCACTTCTCGCCTTTTCTAAAGACGCGGATAGGAAAACAGCAGTACTTGCAGGAGAGGGAATTTGGCGCTGGCGATTAGAAAATTTTAAAGAGACAGGCAATCATCAAGCCGTTGATGAGCTGCTCTCTAAGATTACCCAGTTTATGGTTACCAAGGATGACAAGCGAAAGTTTAGAGTTTACACATCCAAACCTACCTTCGATGAAAATGAGCGCGTAGTAGTAAATGCCGAACTCTATAATGACAATTACGAACTTGTTAATACGCCCGACGTGTCCGTTATCATCAAGAACAAAAACGGTAGAAGCTATCCGTACTTGTTTTCCAGAAATTCTAATGGATATATTCTTGACGCCGGTATACTTCCTGCGGGTGAATACTCTTATTCGGCTTCCACTCAGCTAGGCAAAACCAAACATGTTGCTGCCGGTCAGTTCGCTATATTAAAGCAGCAAACCGAATATCGTCAAACAACCGCTAATCACCAATTACTTTACAATCTTGCTTCTTTAAATTCTGGGGAGGTAATTAGTCCGGCAGATTTAAAAGGCCTTCCGGAAAAGATCAAGAAGAATGAATTGATCAAAACCATCGCTTATGAAGACAAGAAATACGAAGACTTAGTTAGCTTAAAAGGTGTGTTCTTTTTGATACTTGCTCTTCTTTCGGCAGAGTGGTTTTTGAGAAAACGTAATGGGGAAGTGTGATTACTTATCAGGTTTTAAATAGAAATTGTAACTCGTTTTTTTGGAAGTCCATTTCCCTTCTACCACACCTTCGTGATTGGCTTTTCCGATAAAAACAGAAGTTAAAAGGTTGTTTTTGTCAAAGCAATCGAGTTTCCATATCAGGCTCTCATTGTTATAAGTTCCTATTATCTTAAATACCTGACTGTTTATTGCTTCGTAATAATTGCCTTTTAAAGGGATAATCGGGCTTTTATAGGTTTTAGAATCTTCTGTAGATTCTATCGTCATTTTGATATAGGAATATTCTTTAATCTCACCAACAAACTTCATTTTAAACTTATTGGTGCTTTCAGGCTGGATCAAACGCACCTTATCGGGATGGGATAAAGTATCCGCCAGGTTTGCAGTTGACATTACCAAAAAGATAAGTACGGTGAATTGCATTTGAAATGTTATGATGAAGTATACTAAGAGAATAGAAATGATTGAAACCATCATGAGCATGCCATTCACAAATCGAGATCAATGCTCATGATAGCTTCATCGCCACTAAAACGATTTTAATCTTTTATGGGTTTTTCGCGGATGATAACATAAACGTCTTCATCGTCTTTTTTCATTAAGTATTTTTCTCTGGCGAATTTCTCTAATCGTTCCTGATTAGTGCTAAGTTCATCTAAATCAGTTTTTACTTTTTCTATTTCATTTATATAGAAAGCTTTCTCCTCTTTAAATTTATTTAACTCAGCGCGGTATCCATATTGAGAAAGCAAATCATTGCGATCGAAAAACAGCATCCACGCTACAAAGCAAACACTTGTTAAAAAGTATTTGTTGCTAAATAATTCTATTATTCTCTTCATGGCTTTACAAATATAAAAACATATCCAAATTCCCCAAATCGGTTAAGGCTTTAAATACTTGTGCTCTACTTTATTTTTGTGATTTTTCAAATTTATATTTCGCCAAAACATAGTTTATTTTTGAGTTTTGGCGAGATATAGATTTTTATGCTTCGCCAAAACAGATAAAAATTTTTACATTTGGCGAGATATAAATGGTAATGGATAATGTAATTGGCCGTACTGAGGAGAAGCGTCTTCTCGAAAAGATCTTGAAATCAGGTGATCCCGAACTGGTTGTGATTTATGGCCGCAGGCGGATTGGAAAAACGTTTTTAATCAGAAATGTGTATCAGAAAGAGCTTATTCTCGAGTTTTCAGGTATCCATCACGCAACACTTTCTCAGCAACTTGAAAGTTTCAGCTTGTCTCTAACCAAAATGAATAAAGGTTTGCCTATTTCAAAACCCGAAAGTTGGATACAAGCGTTCAAGATTTTAAGCGATCTCCTAGCACCGAAGCTTAAGAAGCAACGCAAGGTGATTTTCTTCGATGAGTTTCCCTGGATAAACACATCACGCTCCGGCTTTTTGTCGGCGTTTGAAAACTTTTGGAATACCTGGGCTTCCAAAGAAAACAATCTGGTAGTAGTGATATGTGGTTCGGCTGCAGCCTGGATGATTCAGAAGGTGATTAGAAACAGAGGAGGGCTGCACAATCGGGTAACCATAAAAATAAGATTATTACCCTTTACCTTAAGCGAAACAGAAGCTTTTTTCAAAGCTGAGAAAGTGAATTTGGATCAGTATCAAATATTGCAGCTTTACATGGCGATGGGTGGTGTTCCGCAATATTTAAAACAAGTGGAGCCCGGCGAAAGTGCTGCGCAGGCCATCGACAAGATTTGCTTTACCAAAGACGGTCTCTTATACGATGAATTTAAAAACCTTTACCATTCCTTATTTGATGATGCGGCGAATCATATTAATATAATAAGAGCCTTGGCACAAAAAGGGTCCGGGCTTACCAGAAGCGAAATAATTGACGCATGCAAGCTCAGCTCGGGAGGAGGAACAACTCAATTACTTGAAGAGCTAACCGAATCAGGGTTTATAAGCCCATATATACCGTTTAAGAAAAACGTGAAGGATTGTATTTATAAGCTAACCGATGAATACTCTCTTTTTTACATCAAGTTTATTGAGAATAGCAGATCTAAAGGCCCCGGCACGTGGATTAAGTTTTCGACGGGCAATTCCTGGAAAAGCTGGAGTGGCTACGCTTTCGAAAGTATTTGTATGAAGCATCTGTTGCAGTTAAAAAAAGCCCTCGGAATTGAAAATGTCTATACCGAAACGTCCATCTGGCGGCATAAATCCAAAACTGATGAACCCGGTGCCCAAATAGATTTATTAATTGACCGACGGGACCATTGCATCAATATTTGCGAAATGAAGTTTTCGACCGGTTCGTTTGAACTGACCAAAGCTTACACGAAAGAGCTAGATAATAAATTGCAAGTATTCCGAGAGCAGTCAAAAACAAGAAAAGCGCTATTCTTAACAGCCGTAACAACTTACGGTGTAAAGAATAGCAAGAGCTTTGCTGGGTTGGTGCAAAGTGAGGTTAACATGGCTGAGTTATTTAAATAGTTTTAAGCAAGTACAAGAAAAAGCCTCAAACATTGTACAATGTTTGAGGCCTAAAACTTGGTTGAAAGAGTTACTTCTTCAAAAACTTAAAATTCTTCCCTATAAACTTTGCATTTTCTCCTAGTTCTTCTTCAATACGTAGTAGTTGGTTATATTTAGCTACCCTGTCTGAACGCGACGCGGAACCGGTTTTAATCTGTCCGCAGTTTAATGCTACAGCCAAATCAGCAATCGTAACATCTTCAGTTTCGCCGGAACGATGAGACATTACAGATGTGTAACCATTTGTTTGTGCTAAAGAAACTGCGTTGATTGTTTCAGTTAAAGAACCGATCTGATTTACTTTAACAAGGATTGAATTCCCTATGTTCTGATCAATTCCTTTCTGAAGGCGGGTAACATTCGTAACAAACAAATCATCCCCAACTAACTGAACTTTGGAACCAATTCTTTCGGTTAATAATTTCCAGCCTTCCCAATCATTTTCATCCATACCGTCCTCAATAGAGATAATAGGGTACTTTTCGCTTAATTGAACAAGGTAATCAACCTGCTCTGCGCTGCTGAGGATAGCTCCGTCGGCACCTTCAAATTTAGCGTAGTTGTACTTGCCATCCTTGTAGAATTCAGATGCAGCACAATCGAAAGCCAAGAAAATATCTTCACCTGCTTTGTAGCCGGCCTTTTCGATTGCCTTAATAATGGTTTCAACAGCATCTTCAGTTCCATCAAATTTTGGTGCAAAACCACCTTCATCGCCAACTGCCGTCGAAAGACCTCTGTCGTGTAAAATCTTTTTCAGGTTATGAAAAACTTCGGTACCCCAACGTAGCGCTTCTGAAAAAGACGAAGCACCAACAGGCATAATCATAAATTCCTGGAAAG
>DASVRX010000194.1:0-11256 GCA_036388375.1 Pedobacter sp.
CTGTCAGGTTTGGATGGTTAAGCTTCTGTTTTATGGAACATTGAGTTTTCCGTATCTGGCCTTTTTTTATTTACTTAGTTGATTATGAAAATATGCTTCTTCGGAGTTGGTGGTGTGGGCGGATATTTCGGAACACTGATAACTCAAAAATTCAATAATATCCATGAAATTTATTTTATTGCACGGGGTAGTCACAAGGATGCCATCCGTGCAAAAGGATTAACATTAAAGAAGGCGGGAGGCAGTGATTTAATAACGGTATCACCCAAATTATGTACTGATACAACTGATGATCTTCCTATTTGTGATATCGTCTTTTTATCAGTAAAAGCTTACGACTTGCCCAACGCGGTGGAGGAGATTAACAAAATCGTTAATGATAAAACTGTTATTCTTCCCCTTCTTAACGGCGTAGATATCTACGAAAGAATTACAAAGTATTTAATAACCGGCATCGTTTTGCCGTCCTGCGTTTATGTTGGAACGCATATTGAAAGCCCGGGTGTTATATACCAAAAAGGAGGAAGCTGCAAGATATCGTTAGGTAGAGATCCTAAGTTCACAAATTTTTATCCGGCACCATTATTAGCATTGCTTGAAGATTCTCAAATTGATTTTGACTGGGAAGAAAATGTTAAAACACCAATTTGGTCGAAGTTTATGTTTATTGCCGCTTATGGCCTTGTTACAGCAACCTATAAAAAGACAATGGGTGAGATACTGGAAGATACGCACTTAGCAGGACTCACCAAATCGATCATGTTCGAAATTGAAGAGATTGCAAAACGTATGGAGATTGCACTAAGCCCGACTATTGTAGAAGAATCATTTGACAAGGCAAAGCAGTTTCCCCATGAAACCAAAACTTCGTTCCAAAGAGACATTGAATCAAAAGGAAGTATTAATGAAGCAGACGTATTCGGAGGCACTTTAATTCGCTACGGCAAAGAACTAAACATCCAGATTCCAAATATCACCGCAACGTATGAGAAACTGTTAAAACAGTTTTGATAAGGACTAAATCTCACAATTAACCTTTATTAGTTATTCACTGTAAAACCCTCTTCGGAATTAGAAATTTTGAAGAGGGGCCATCTGTCTACTTCTTCAAAAACTCTTTCGGAAGCGGATTCTCCTTACTTTCCTCCTGCCACGTCAAGCTAGAAATCCACCATCTCCCGTTCGACTTAACCAATGTCAGGTAATTTATTCCTCTCTCAACTACTTTTCCTTTTTCATCCGACCTGGATTGATAAGCAGATTGAACAGAAGCCACATTCCCGTAATTTGATACCTTGCGACTTACTTCTGATTCGAAGAAACCATTTTGGGCAAAATAAGGTGCGTTATTTTTTTGGTATTCTGCCGATGTAAAGGAGAAATACCGTTGTTCGCCCGTAGGAGTTGCACCAACTGCTCCCAAGGTTGCACCCGGCAAAAAGAGACTATGAAAACGATTCCAGTTGCGCTCACCGGCCGGCCCCGAAATCACACCGTATAAAGATTTAATTATAGCATCTATACTTCCAACATCTTGTGGGTTAGCTTTGGGACTTGGAGTTTCATCCCTGCCTCCATGGTTGCCTTTTAACCAGGCATTACGAACCGCCAGTTGTTTCGAAGTAGGATTTTCGATCAAGTCAAGCTTATTTTCATCCGCCTGGGTAATAAAATATACCGGTGCACTCAAAATCAGGGTATCGATTTTTCCGCCAGCGTTTGTTCGCCCAATTTTTGCTTTTAAAAAATCTCCTTCTTTAAGGCTCGTTCTCAACCCTCCCAAAACATCAGCAAAAGTATTTGGAGTAACTTCTTGACCGTTAAAAGAATAAAGTTCATCACCGATCTGGTAACCAAACTTTTTACCAAACTCGTTAAACTTCGAATTCTCACTTACAAATAAAATACCTTTCGGATTTAATGCCGGCATAATTCCCCCAAAAGAAACCACTTTTTTTTGAGTTAACGGAGTGTATTTAACTCCGGCCAGGCCGAAATAATAATCATACGGGATTGGCGTATTACTGCCTTGAACATATTTAATTAAAAAGTCCTTAGCTTCAGGGTAGCTCAATTCAGCTATTACGTTAAAGAGCTCATCATCATTAAATGCGCGGGTGCGTCCGTAACGCACGCCGAGGTCGTGTGTTAAGTTCTTAAAGCTATAATTTCCGCCAGAGCGATCAAGTAGTATCAGATCCAGACAAGCCGTTATTAATGCGCCCTTATCATACACATTGCCATACTGCTCTTCATGTATTGTTGCTGCCAGTTTACTCAATTCGGTAAAAGAAAGACTATCGTTATACCTGTTTTTTGAGTTCGTTATTTTTTGAGAAAGCTCCCCAAGAAAACCGGGAACAGACTTTAAGCCCTGTTGAACCTGCACATGATGAGATGTATATTCTGTCGACCCTTCGTAAAGCCACAAATGTTTTGAAAGTACAGCCTCATTAAAATTGAACTGCTTTATTTCCTGAGATGCAATTGTTAATGGAGTTACGATGTGAAAAAATTCATGCGAAGCGATATCTACAATGGAACTTCGCAACTGATCAGCAGGGGCTTCACCAAGATAATAAAAGGATGAAGTGGTATGCTCCAGGGCACCTCCTAATCCGGGAGGAAAGCTATGAGTGACTTTTGGATCTCTAAAGTAAAAGATGAACGCATACTTGTCAGCCGGCAGTTTCCCGCCTAAGTAATTTTTCGCACCTTGAAGTAGGTCATTCAGCCATCCGGAAATTTCTTTTGAACTAATTTGTTTATTTGGGGAGTATACAGACACCAACACATTGCAGTTACCCACCTGGATATTCGCAGTATCAGGGACGGTATACATAATGGGCGAATCGTAAAGTTCATCAATATTTCCAGCTTTAAATAGATCTGTTGTTGCTGTGGAACTTGTTGGTGTAAGGGATGTTGAAGCATAAAAATTTTGCGGCTTCTCAACACTCAACTCTACCGGAGTCTGTCGTACTTCATTAAAATAACCGAAAAAACCAGGAGTGTGTAAAACATAGTTTTTTTGTTCTTCAATGTTAGTAGCCGACATCGGGTAAACATTATGTTTGGTTGCGCTGTCGAATATATCATCAACCAGATAAATAATTTTAGTCAACTTTTTTGCGTCCGAAATCTTCCATTGATTCTCATCGAGGCGAGTTACTTTTAACAATTTTCCTTTGGCATCAAAAGCCCTTAAACTGTCAACAAATTTTCCATAATTACTAATGCTATACGTACCCGGGATAATTTTCGGGAAGGCGTAAACCACTGTTTCCGATTTGATTAATGGCGTTAAAAGGGTGACGTGCAGCTTATCATTTTTAATCGCATTGAGGTTAACTGAATATCGGTAAGGTGCCTGAGCGAAAAGCACCGCGTTTATTAAAAAAAGCGCGAAGGTGAGTAATGATCTATTCATATTAATGATTTAGTATTTGATTATGCCCGATGTTTAATGTTACAATAATCGCGTTGTATAAACAAGTGTTTTATAACATGAATGGTTTGAAACAAAGAGTGTTAAAAATCCGCTGTACCGGACTAAATAGTACTCTATATTTTCTTCATCTAATGTAATCTTTAGGCTACTGCAAAATTCAATCATATGTTTTAAGTAAATTCGAACACGAATGAAGAAAAAAATCTTAGTTATTGAGAAGGATGTAGACATTCTTCATGTAATTGAATATATTTTAAAAGAGCATGATTATACTGTATTTACAGCTCACACTGAAAAGGAGATTATCGCAAGCATAAAGGAAATTACACCTGATGCTATTTTGCTTGATGTTATTAAACCCACAGATGAAGGCACTGCCTTATGTAATGCAATAAAGGCAAATCCGGAAATATGTCATATCCCGGTTATTGTACTTTCGACACACTTTAATATTCAATCTTTAAAGTCCGTTTGTGCAGATGAGATAATTGAGAAACCATTTGACATACACGAGTTGCTTTCTGTAATAGAGAAACAATTGCAACCTGTATCTCCTACGGCCTAGTTTGCTATTAAACTGCGCCTTTATGGTTAAAGCAATTACTTTAAATACTCAGTCAAACTTCCTGTTAACCAGTTCAACTTAATTTCCGCTTTTCGAAGTTTAGCCTCTGTTTCTATAAGCTTTTCGTATACTTCCAGCAACTTGCTTTCTCTTGCATTAACCAGAAAAAGCGAGCTTTCTCCTAATTTAAATCGTGTTTCTTCCCCTTGCAACAACTGCTTATTTGCCTGGTATAATTGCTTTAATAATTCTACCTGGTAGCTAGTGTTTTTTATAGCAGCCAAGCTTTGTTTCACTTTATTGTCAAGTTCAACACGAACTACTGATTGCTCGAGTTCGGTTTCCCGAATTTTAATCTTTGCCTCCGCCAGTTCACCTCGCGCCGTTGAAAGCGTTAAAGGAATCGAAAATTGTAAGCCTACCTTATTATTGTTGTTCCAGTAATTAGAATTGATGTTTGATAACGCCGACCTTCCGCTATTTAATAAACCCAGCTGCAAATTAAATTCGGGCAACAGACTTTGAAACTTTAATCGCCGTTCCACCTCCAGGCTTTGTAACTTAAATTGATAGCTCCTTAATTTGGGGTTATTCTCAATACCGGTTACTTCGGCAATAACCGGCAATGTAAAAACTACTTCAGGCACTAAATTCAGCTTATCAGGATCAACAGCCTGCGTGTTGCTCAGCCATAGGTAAGTAGACAAATCATACAGCGCAGAAATCAATTCTAAATTTGATTGCTGCAACTGCAACTCTCTTTGCTGCAACTGCGATGCAGCTTCGAGGGTATCAATAGCGGGCCTGTCGCCACCCCTGAAACCTGCCTTTACCGCGTCCAGGCGCACGCGGGTAAGTGCAACTGTGCTTTCATAAATCTTATAAATCCGGTATTTATTTTCCCAGTTAATATAACTTTCTCCTGCTTCTATAAATAAATTGTTTAGAATTGCTACCCGCTCATTTTCACTGGAACGTTCAAAAATTGAAGCTTGCCGCAAGTTGGCTCTCCTCCTGTCGAATAGCAAGCCCTTACCTACCGGGATACTGATACCAGCATAGCTCAAGCCTTCTTTCGGAACTTTGTTTTCAGGATTAATAAATGCGCCACTAGCCTCTGTAAAATTCCCCTTCAGTTCCGCACCAAACCAGAGCGGTAATTTAACTTCGGGCGTTAAGAAAGTATAATATTCTGTTCCGTCAAACAGCTTACGGTCGTAATTAAAACCTAACTTAGGATCAAAGCCCCCTAAAGCCTGAGTTCTTCGAGCCCTGGCCAAATCGAGTTGAAGTTTTGCCTGTTGCGTTACCGGATGATTCTTCTTAACGATATTTATGAAATCGCGCCAGCCAAGCGTGTCTTGTTTAATCTGCGCTTTCGCGGAAGAAAACAATAACACCAACATCATTGCCAGCAACAGCCTACTTCTCATTCTTTTCTGTCTTGGTCTCAGGCTTATAAAACTGGGCCGGGAAGCCATTTAGCTGTCTCCAAAGCTCATAGATTATCGGCACATCATTCAACAAAGCAATGCCCTGCGCACCACCTCCGTACCTGAGTTGTTTAGGCCATCCCCTTTTACCATCGGGTACCACCCAAATTCTAAAAGTGCCGTCTGCATTTACCGAAGGGTCAATTGCCGATACTTTGCCCCCAAAAGTTCCGTAAGAGGCTTGCGGCCATCCTGAAAATACAATTGCCGGGAAACCATCGAACTGAAGCCTGATGTTCTGGTCTTTTTGAATCAGGGGCATATCTACTGCAGGAATCTTCATTTCCACCGCTGGTGAAAACTCGGTTGGTACAATCTGCAAAAGTTGTTCGCCTTCTTTCACTATCTCGCCGATACCCGCTTTCAAAGTCCTGGTAACCTGGCCTGCCTGAGGTGCAGTTATTACATAAAACTGCCTCCGCTGTGCGTAATTAGAAAACTGATTTTTCAGCTTCGCAATGTCTCCTTCAGCAGTTGATACCTGCGACATGGCGGTGAAACGATCGCCCGAAGCTTTCGAGATCTTTTCGGCATATTCTTGCTCTACACCAGAAAGATCTAGCTGAATATTTAATAGCTCATTCTTACTTGTATAATACTTGTTCTCAGCCGATATTCTTTTTGCCCTCGCATCCTGAAAGTATTGCTGCCGCTGCTCCAATTCGGTAAGCGATTTTAATCCCGCATCATACAGTTCCTTTTGACGTTTTAATTGCTCATCAGAAATCTTAAGCTGGTTTGAAGCTGCAATGAACGAGATACTATCAGATTGAACCTGAAGTCTGTATTGCTTTAACTTGTTTCGTAATTGACTCAGCTTAAACTTCATGGAGCTTATTAAAGCCCTTTGCTGCTGATCTGTTGTTCCGGCTTTCTGCCTATAAAACTCAACCGACGCATTCTTTGCCTGTATTTGATCATCAACCCGCGCAAGCAATGACGTATCCAGGTAATCTTCTTTTACTTCAGTTAACTGCAAAATGGTATCTCCCTTAGCAACAAGTTGCCCATCCCTGATATGCCATTTCAAGATCTTTCCTCCAATAATGGTATTAATTTGTTGCGGCCGCTGGTTGGGTTGCAGAGTAGATACGGTTCCCAGAGATTGAATATTCTGGGTCCATGGCAAAAACATTAAAGCCATCATACAAACAATGGTTATAAAAAAGACTTTTTTAAGCTTCCTAGCCGGAGATTTGGTTATAACTTTGTTGAAAGACTCAAAGCTAGTGAGCTTATCGGTTTGTGTTTTGCTGTCTAAAAACATTTTTTTCTTCTTACACTATTGAACCATCTTTCATAACAATAATCCTGTCGCACTTGCTGGAAAATTGCTCATCATTGCACACAGCCACCACCGTACAGGCATTACTATCGGCAGTTAGGTAATCTATAATTCTTACTTTCGATTCTTCATCAATGCCACTCCAGCCATCTTCAAGAAGCAGAAGCGAAGGTTTGATAAACAGGCTTCTTGCAAAGAGAATTTTTTGCGAAATATTAGAAGAGAGCTTTTTACCCTGCGGATCAAGCAAAACTCCCAGGCCTTTTTGCTGAGCCGCAATGAATTCTGAAAGCCCGATGAGGTCGCAGATCGCATTCAGTTCTTCATAATTTATTTCCTTTGCGCCAACGGTAATGTTTTCCAAAAGCGATCCGGCAAAAAGCTCTTCATTACTCGAAAAGATAGCGATGTGCTTATGAAAAACTTCTGGTCGAATGCTCCTTACCGGCGTATTATTATATAAAATATTCCCTTCAAAATCATAGAATGCCGCGGTGAGTAACTTTAGAAGCGTGGTTTTGCCCGAACCTTCTGCACCCTGAATACAAATTTTCTCTCCTGCTTTAATATGAAGATTTAAATCTTTCAGAATCAATTTTGGTTTGGTATAAGCGAAGTTGAGGTTTTGAATTTTGATGTCGATACCGCCGGTAAACTTCCAGTCCTTTTCGGCGATAACTCCCTCTTCCGGATCTTGTGGTTTTTCTAAAACCTTATTTATTTTTTCAAGAGAAGTTAACACATCGTATACCACTTCCAGATTTACGATTAACTTTTCTACCGAGTTAATAATCGTTAGAATGATAATTTCCGCTGCAATAAACTGCCCCAGGTTGATGAGTTGTTTAATAAACAAGATGGAGCCAATTACAAGCATCGACGCTGTAATAATTACCTTGAAAGCGATTATTATGCGATATTGAAAAACCAGAACGGAAAAGTGTGCGGTACGCGAATTGAGATATCCGGTAACCAGCTTATCGGTTTTTTTAAGGTGCAGATCTTTATGCTGATGAAATTTAAATGTGGTGATGCTTCTTGATATTTCCTCTAGCCAATGCGCCACATCATACTTAAAATCTGACTCTTTTATACTCGTATTGAAACCTTTATGGCTGGTTAGATAAAACATTGATACTACAGCCACTATCAGTAGAAATCCAAAAGCGATAAAGATGGGATGATAAAAGCTTAAAAGAATTAACCCGAAAAGCACCTGGATACTGGCAGCTGGAAAATCTATCAGAAGTTTTGATAGGCCTTTTTGAAGACTCGCGGTATCAAAGAAGCGATTCACCAGCTCGGGTAGATAGTAATTGTCGATGCTGATTAAACTTAGCCTCGGTATTCTGTAAGCATAAGCAAAAGTCAACCTTGTAAAAACGCGTTGTTGAATTCTCTCGCTGGCACGCATTTGTGCGATTTGCAAAATACCATTCGCAAATACTCCAGCTACCACTAGTACAATCAGTACTATTAAAGAGGTGCTAACCGTACCGCCAAACATCAGATTAATAATAGCCTGAATTCCCAAAGGAAGCGAGAGAAGTATTATACCACTGATTATAGCGTAGATGTAAACACTAGTGATCTCACCTTTTTCAAGATTAATCAAGCGAAACAACTTTCGGCTCGCTTCTGCCATCGAATATTCCTTTTGTGCCATAGAATTATAAAGCAAATATATAGATATAATCATTTATGATAGTAATACTATTACAAATGATTATTAGATGACAATAGATGATTATAATACTATTCAAAATCATAGTTTTTATTATCTTTGCAGGATGCAATGGCAGTTACACCCTAAAATGAACGAAAAGCTTTACCTGAGAGATCCGGAGCAAAGCGACATAGGGAGAAAAATTCTGAAACATGGTGTTACATTAATACGTGAACTTGGCTTCGAAGGATTTACATTTAAGAAATTATCTGAAGTTACAAAAACTACCGAGGCTACTATCTACAGATATTTTGAAAATAAGCACAGACTCTTAGCCTATATTGTTGCGTGGTACTGGTACTGGCTCGATTTTCAGGTAATGTTTAACACGCATAATGTTGAGAGTGCCGAAAAGAAAATCAAAACAGTGATTGATATTTTAACCTGGCAAATAGAAAGCGGGCAAACAACAGGAAACGACATCAACATGGAAGATCTGCATGAGATCATCAAAACCGAGTCTTCAAAAGTTTACCTAACCAAGCATGTTTCCGAAGACAACCAGGCCCAGATCTTTAAACCTTACAAAGATCTGTGTGGTCGTATCAGCAGTATATTTTTAGAATATAGTCCAGATTATACTTATCCCAGATCACTCTCAAGTACCTTGGTAGAAACTGCACACTCTCAAGATTTTTTTATGCTAAATCTGCCTTCACTAACTGATTTTTCGGAAGCTAAAAGTCTGGTTAAGGTAAAAGAGTTTTTGGAGTCGCTGGTATTTTCGTCACTGGCATTGCCGGCCGTAGCAGCTTCTAAAAGATAAGCCTGAGTTCTTACAAAATACTAGTACTTTAGCCTAAAACTCAGAAATCATTCTAATTAGTATCTTATTTCAACTGATTCAATGCTCCGTTTAGCATTAACGGTTTATTTTTTTGTATCCTCAGAGACTTTTTGATACTACCATAGCTTACCATTACTACTTTATCTACAGGACTAGTAAGAACGGCATTAATAAGCTTTCCGTTCTTCCAGCGCATTCCAATCTCAACGTTGCCGCGGGCTTTCAGGCCACTAATATTTCCCTCTTTCCAAACACCTGGCAGGGCAGGAAGCAAAGAAATCTCATAGCCGCTTTTCAAGTTACCGTGATGGCTTTGCAGAAGCATTTCACTTACCGCGGCAGTAAAACCCATATTACCATCCACCTGAAAAGGTGGATGAGTTGATAATAAATTGTCGTACACTCCGGAATAACCGGGACCATAGGCATAAGCTTCTGTCTCATTATTACTTCGGGTAATAAAGTATTGGAAAAGATTATATGCCTCATCGGGTTGGTGTAGCCTTGCCCACATCATCATTCTCCAGGTAGTTGCCCATTCGCTATATCCCGCTCCCCGCTTCAGGATGGTTTTTGCTGCTGCTTTGGCAACGATAGGATCGGTAGCCGGATTAATTAACTTGCCAGGATGTAAAGCGAACATATGAGAAAGATGGCGATGAAGCGTATCAACCGCCTTCCAGGGCTCCATCCACTCCTGTATGGTACCATCGCTTTTTAGCTTTATAGGGTCCGATAGGTTCTTCAGTACGTATTTTAGCGAATCAACAAGTTTTGGATCAGTATTCAATAATCCAGCGGCATCAATGGTATTGGTAAATAAATCGTGTACAATTTGTTGGTCTTGCGCTGACCCTGCGCTGTAGCGATAATCCTTTCCGTCTGTGTATACGAAGTTTACTTCCGGGGAAACACTGGGTACCACGGCCAGCTTTCCGCCTTTGTATGGTTTCAACACGCCCAAATAAAACCGGCATGCTTCCTTCATAATTGGGTAAGCTTCATGCTTTAAGTAATTTGTATTACCGAAGAAAAGGAATTGATCGTATAGATTCTGGCATAGCCAGCCGGCTCCTCCTGTCCACAGCCACCTTGGAGCAGCATGTCCCCAAACGTTGGTATACATTTGAACAAAAAATCCGTTAGTTCTGAAATACTCTTTTGCAGTGATCCGGCCGGGAACACGTAAGAAATTAATGTATTTCACTAAAGGATCAATGGTACTTTCCAGGTTTGCCGGTCCGGCAGGCCAATACGTCATCTGCAAATTAATGTCAGTATGATAATCACTATTCCAAGCTGGAGAAGGACTATCGTTCCAAACTCCCTGTAAATTAGCAGGAAGCGTATTGCCTCGTGAAGAGGAAATGAGTAAGTAGCGGCCGTAATGGAATAACAGTGCCTCCAGTCCCAAATCGCGGGAACCATCTTTCTTCTGATGGCTTTTTTGATAAGCCGAAAGGCGCTCGTCGGTTGGCAGGTTTTTCCCTAAAGCAGAATCGTTCAATTGAAATTTCACTTTAGAAAACAACCTTGTATAATCGCTTATATGGGTTTTCAGTAATTGGTCGTACGGAATTTTTGCGGCTGCATTTACCTGCTCATTACTTAACACCGCTGGATTGCTGCTACTCAATACCTCCGGCCATTTCATCTGATAATTAGTATTTGCAGAAAGTATCAGCGTAATGGTGCTTGCTTTGCTTATTTTTACACTATTTGTACTGGCCAAGCCTTTGGCTCCATCGGTAAGTATTCTTAACCTGGCGTTATAAAGAAGTCCGCTCTTAGGCATTTTGCCGGTATATAATACATCATGTTGTTTATCTACGGTAACCTTGCCCTGAGGCGCGTGGGGCATGAGCCCTTCAATTTCAACAGATAATTTTCCTGGTTGGCTGGCAGTTAACTGCATAACCATCACCTGGCTGGGAAAACTGCAAAAATAG
>DASVRX010000195.1:0-11214 GCA_036388375.1 Pedobacter sp.
CTGGTTAAACAGTTATGGCATTCGTTTTAAAGCCGGTATTGATGGTATCAGCATGATGATGGTCTTATTGACTAATCTCTTAATGCCGCTCATCATTCTTTCAAGCTTTAAACATCATTACAAAAAACCCGGTGCCTTTTATGGTTTGATCTTGTTTATGCAAAGCGGTTTGCTGCTTGTGTTTACAGCATTAGATGCATTCCTATTTTATATTGGCTGGGAAGCTGCATTAATCCCCATCTACTTTATCTGTGCCATTTGGGGCGGAGAAAACCGTATCAAGGTCAACCTCAAATTCTTTATTTACACCATTGGCGGTAGTTTGATTATGCTGTTGGGCATTATCTATATGTACGTTCATACACCGTACCGCAGCTTTGGCCTCGAAGCCTTTTACAATGTCAATTTAGATCAGGCCACACAAGGGTGGATATTTTGGGCTTTCTTCTTAGCGTTTGCGATTAAAATGCCTGTTTTCCCTTTTCATACATGGCAACCAGATACCTACACTGAAGCACCGACAACCGGTACCATGTTATTATCGGGAATTATGCTTAAGATGGGAATTTATGGTGTTATCCGTTGGCTCATTCCTGTTGCTCCGCTGGGATTTGCAGACTGGGGCACAACAGCCATAATTCTCTCCATTATCGGGATTGTGTATGCCTCATTAATTGCCTTCACACAAAAAGATGTTAAGCGTCTTATTGCTTACTCATCTATCGCTCACGTTGGTTTAATATCGGCAGGAATCTTCGTTTGGAATCGTCACGGCCTGCAAGGTGCCATGATACAAATGATTAATCACGGTATTAATGTTTTTGGATTGTTTTTCGTTATCGATATTATCAGCAGAAGACTAAACACCAGAGAAATTAGCACCATGGGCGGAATTGCCAAATCAGCACCTCAATTTGCGATTGCTTTTTTAATCATTCTTCTTGGAACTGTTGCCTTGCCACTTACAAATGGTTTCATTGGCGAGTTTTTACTACTCTTAGGAGTTTACCATTACAACATCTGGGCTGCCGGTATTGCCGGGTTAACGATAATTTTCGGTGCGGTGTATATGCTAAGAACCTATCAGCGCATTATGCTGGGCGAAACAAATGATAGCACTTTCAGCTTCGCCGAAATTGACGGAACAGAAAAGCTTGTTCTTGGAATTGTGTGCGCACTTGTAATTGTTATCGGGGTTTATCCTCAGCCATTGCTGAATATATCCGATGCATCGACCAAGGCATTAATAGAGTTGGTGAATAACCGAATTCAGGGATTAAATCCAACTATACATTAAACTGATAGAGACAACATGGACGTTATAATTACGATATCTCTTTTAGCTATACTGGTTTTATACCTCGGTCTTTTCAAAGGAGAAAAGGCTTTACTACCGGTTTCTATTATCGGTCTGCTTGTATCTCTTGGCTTAACAATTAATCACTGGGATTTGGCGAATAATGCGCCCGTTATTTTTAGCGGTATGCTGCTGTTCAATAACTTCGCTGTTGCTTTTTCCGGAATTGCCATCGTATCAACTATTTTAATCTTGCTCCTTTCTAAAGATTATTTTGAACGCATCAGCAGTAATGTGGCCGAGTATTACGCTATAATTTTGTTTTCCCTCGTAGGCATAATCGTCATAGTATCTTATCATAACTTATCAATGTTATTTGTTGGGATAGAGATTATGTCGGTAAGCTTATATATCCTCACCGGAATCAAGAAAAGAGACTTCTCATCGAATGAAGCGGCTCTTAAATATTTCCTTATGGGAGCTTTTTCTACAGGGTTTTTGCTCTTCGGAATTACCTTAATGTACGGAGGCTCGGGTTCTTTTGATCTGAGCCAGATAAGAAGTTACCTTGCTTCAGGACCTGAAGAAATTTCTCCAATATTTTACGCTGGCATTCTTTTAACAATTATCGGCTTATGTTTTAAAGCAGGCGCGGCTCCCTTACACTTCTGGACACCGGATGTTTATGAAGGCGCTCCAACGCTAATCACAGCATATATGAGTACGATCGTTAAAACCGCCGTATTCGCATCCTTCTTAAGATTGTTTTACATCAGTCTGGCTCCACTAAGCTATTTCTGGATGCCGGTGCTGATTGTTGTGGCATCACTTTCTCTTTTGGTTGGAAATATCACGGCCGTTTATCAGCAGCATTTCAAAAGAATGCTTGCTTATTCAAGCATATCGCATGTGGGATATTTGCTTTTCGCCTTTATCGCGTTAAGCAGTTCATCAGATAACTCCATATTTGTTTACGCTGCTGCATATACTCTGGCTTCCATAATCGCTTTTGCAGCCTTAATCATTGTTCAAAGACAAGTGGGCGGCGATAGTTTCGACAACTTCAATGGTCTGGGAAAGAAAAATCCGCTGTTAGCGATAACGTTAACCATCTCGATGTTATCTCTTGCTGGTATACCGCTTACTGCCGGCTTTATCGGGAAGTTCATGATGTTCACTGCAGCACTAGAAAAATATCACACAAGCCTTGTTATTTTTGCAGTGATCAACGCAATTATAGGCATCTTCTATTATCTCAGAGTAGTGATTGCGATGTATTTCAAAGATGCTGAACGCAATGAACTGGTCGTTCCTACCTATTTCAAATTCGTTCTAATCGTTTCCGCCGTTGCTACTGTGATACTGGGGATTTACCCGGGATTCATCGCCGATCTAATCTGATTATTATAGATTTAATTTTATTTTAATAATCGTAGATTTACGAGTATTCAATTTATGTACGAAATCTGGGATTCAGTCCAACAGCTTATACATCCTGAAACTTTACTTAGAGAAGGCGGCTTTTATCTTCTACTATTTGTTGTATTTGCAGAAACCGGATTGTTTTTTGGTTTTTTCCTTCCGGGAGATTATCTGCTTTTTTTGGCAGGGATGTTTGTGGCTACAAATAAACTTGATGTATCGATTTACATTTTAATTGCAGGTTTAATAGTTGCGGCAATCTCAGGAAATTTTGTAGGTTATTGGTTCGGAAGAAGAACCGGCCCTGCGTTGTATAATCGGAAAGATTCATTCTTTTTCAAGAAAAAGTACTTGGTTGCGGCAGAAGTGTATTATAATAAACAAGGTGCGTTTGCATTAATTATGGGAAGATTTATTCCAATAGTCCGGACGTTTGCACCGATCATTGCCGGGATGATTCAGTTAGACTACAGAAAATTCTCACTATACAATATCACCGGTGCCATTTTATGGATAACATCTTTAACGCTATTAGGCTACTTTCTGGGTATAAAGTTCGAGAAAGAAATTAACGATTATCTTTTTTATATCATTATGGGTTTCATTGCTATTACAGCAATACCTTTGATATGGGCGTATTTAAAAGGAAAGTACCCTAAAACAAAATTTCAAAAGTAAAGTTGAACGAAAATATAAAATCATATGAGTAAAGATCACCCCTGGCACTCGGTGTCACCTGGCGAAGACCTCCCAAGTTTAGTAAACGCGATTATTGAAATTCCAAAAGGCTCCAAAGCCAAATATGAGATAGATAAAGAATCAGGATTGCTTAGATTGGATAGGATTTTATTTTCTTCGGTGATGTATCCTGCAAACTATGGCTTCATTCCACAAACCTATTGCGATGATCAGGATCCACTCGATATTTTAGTATTATGTTCGGCGGATGTTTACCCTATGTCTATTATTGAGGCAAAAGTTATCGGTGTAATGCACATGGTTGATAACGGTGAGCAAGACGATAAAATCATCGCGGTAGCTAAGAACGATATGTCTGTTAATTACATCGACGATTTAGCAGACCTGCCTCCCCATACTATGAAAGAAATAGTACGTTTCTTCCAGGATTATAAAGCATTGGAACATAAAAATGTGACCATCGAAGATCTTCTTGGAAAAGAATACGCCTATAAAGTAATTGAGGAGAGCCTTGAGCTTTACCAAAGTACTTTCGTAAATCATGCTTAACTGAATGGGACTCCAGATTTTTTGGACATTCTTCTTAGTTTTTTTAAACGGATTTTTCGTCGCAGCAGAATTCGCGATTGTAAAAGTGCGCGCTTCCCAGATTGAGATTAAAGCCAAGTCGGGAAGCCGAGTAGCCAAAATAGCTAAACATATTACCCAACATCTCGACGGATATTTAGCCGCAACCCAATTAGGGATAACGCTTGCTTCGCTGGGATTAGGCTGGGTAGGTGAATCGGTAATGGAGCACATTATCACAAATGTGTTAACCTTCTTTAATGCAGAGCCAGCGTTTATAGCGTCATTTTCGCATTCCGCAGCGCCATACATTGCGTTTGCGGTAATAACGGTGTTGCATATCGTTTTTGGTGAGTTAGCTCCCAAATCAATTGCAATACAACAGCCAATAGGAGTTACAATGTTTATTGCGCTGCCTTTACACTTCTTCTACCTTATATTCAGGCCTTTTATCTTTTTGCTAAATGGATTTGCAAACGGATTACTCAAACTTTTCGGTATCCAAGCTGTGGGAGGTCACGAGTCCGCTCACACATCTGAAGAACTGCAATATTTATTGGAACAGGGTAAGGAAAGCGGAGCTCTTAATCTGAATGAGCACGAGCTTATTAAAAACGTATTCGACTTTAACGAACGTGTAGTTAAGCATATCATGGTTCCGCGGACTAAAATCTCTGGTATTGAACAAACGACTCCGCCTCAAGAGTTTCTTGAAACCATCGTTAAAGAGGGATATTCCCGTATGCCGATATACGACGAAACTATCGATAAAATCATCGGCGTAGTACATGCAAAAGATATTTTGCCTTTACTGGCACAGCAAAAAGACCTCGTTTTGAAAGACCTGATACGTAAACCCTATCTTATCCCAGAGACTAAAAAAATCAACGATTTGCTGGCCGAGTTTCAGTTAAGAAGAATTCAGATCGCGATTGTACTGGATGAGTTTGGAGGAACTGCGGGCATGGTTACCCTGGAAGATATTGTTGAAGAATTGGTCGGCGAAATACAAGATGAATATGATGAAGAAAAACCAATCGTCGACAAGGTTTCTGACTCGGAATTTATTGTAAATGCTGCTGCTACCATTTATGACGTGAACGAATATCTTCCACACGATTTACCCGAAGATGAAGATTATGATACTGTTGGTGGATTAGTGGGAGCCCTTTTTGGTAAAATTCCAGAAGTGGGTGAGTGTAAAGAGTTTTACGGCTATAATGTAACTGTCTTGAAGAAATCTGAGCAGAACGTTGAATCCGTAAAGATGGAATTGGTTATTAACGTGGAAGATGCTATTGACAAACATTAAGGTGATATGCACCTGTTTTACACCCCTGACATAAATAGCGACACTTACCAGCTTAATGAGGAGGAAAGCAGGCATTGCACTAAAGTGTTACGCCTCGAGCAGGGCGATACCGTTCAGCTAATCGACGGGAGAGGCGGTTGGTATACTGCGGAAATCAAAGCTTCCCACGCCAAGCATACACTGCTCAAGGTTGTAAAATCGGTACATGAGTATGCTAAACGGAATCATTATCTCCACATCGCGGTAGCTCCTACTAAAAATATCGACCGGTTTGAATGGTTCCTCGAAAAGGCGACAGAAATTGGTATAGATGAGATTACTCCTCTAATATGCGATCGGTCTGAACGCCGAGAAGTAAAAACAGAACGACTTAATAAGATTATCACTTCAGCAATAAAGCAATCGCTGAAAGCTTACCATCCAAAACTTAACGAACCAACGCGTTATGAGAACTTCTTGAACCCTGAGCAGGGACAAAAATTCATTGCTCACTGTATGGAAGGCGGCAAAAAACCGTTATCTGATTTAATAAGCAAGAATGGCAGGTATACGGTTCTGATTGGCCCTGAAGGAGATTTTTCTTCCACGGAAGTAGAACGTGCCGTCGCCGGAGGTTTTCAACCCATAACTTTAGGATCTAGCAGATTGAGAACTGAAACTGCTGCTCTTGAAGCTTGTTTTGAAATAAACTTTTTAAACAGATGATTAGATCTTGGCTTTTCGGATTGATTATTCTTACAGCGTTTTCATCAGCAACAGCGCCTACCTATAAACTAGGGAAGTTGAAATATAACGGAGGTGGAGATTGGTATGCCAATCGTACGGCACTTGTAAACCTGATTCAGTTTTGCAATAAGAATCTTGGCACTAATCTTCACCGAGAAGAAGCGATTGTGGAAGTTGGTAGTTCCGACTTATTCAATTTTCCTTTTGTATATATGACAGGTCACGGAAACGTGTTATTCTCTGATCAGGAAGCCAAAAATCTTCGAAGCTATTTAACTGGTGGTGGTTTTCTTCATATCGATGATAATTATGGTATGGACAAATTTATCAGGCCACAAATGAAAAAAGTATTTCCTGAATTGGCATTTATTGAATTGCCATCCAATCATCCGATCTATCAGCAAAAGTTTAAACTGCCTGGCCTCCCTAAAATTCATGAGCATGATGCGAAACGACAACAAGGCTTGGCGTTAATCTATAAAGGGCGGGTTGTTTGTTATTACAGTTATGAAACAGATTTGGGCAATGGATGGGAAGATGCCGGAACGTACGCAGAAGACACACCTGAAGCCCGGGAAAGAGCCCTCAAAATGGGTGCGAATCTGGTTCAATATGCTTTAACTCAATAGGTATGAATACTGTAAAAGTTAACGATCAGCAATTTGAGCTGAAAGAAGAAAACGGGCTACTGTTTTACAAAGGTCAAGAGGTAAGTATCGACATCAGAGAGATTGATAAAAATTACTTCCACGCACTTTATAATAACAATTCATTTAAGATAGAGCTTATCGATCTTAACCGAGCGGAAAAGATCTTGGAGTTGAAAATCAATAATAAAAAATATTCAGTAAAAGTTACAGACCAATACGACGAGCTGCTTCATAAACTGGGCTTTGATAAGGCCTTAAGTCAAAAGATATCAGACCTGAAAGCTCCAATGCCGGGCCTGGTTTTAAAAGTACTAGTTAAGGATGGAGATACTGTTCTTAAAGGTGATAATCTGATCATTCTGGAGGCCATGAAAATGGAGAATATAATCAAATCACCTATTGATGGTACTTTAAAAAGTATCAAGATTCAGGAAGGCGACAAACTTGAAAAGAATCAGGTTATGATTGTCTTCTAATAATTGCGAATATTAGCATCAAGAAGGATTGGCTCAAAATAAAAAGGGACATATGACAAGTCATATATCCCAAATATAATTTCTTAA
The DNA here is from genome assembly GCA_036388375.1 of Pedobacter sp. Lineage (GTDB taxonomy): Bacteria > Bacteroidota > Bacteroidia > Sphingobacteriales > Sphingobacteriaceae > Paradesertivirga. The sequence goes on from DASVRX010000195.1 coordinate 7,237, forward strand.
TATTCTTAACTATCTAATTTTCTTAGGCGCCTTAGAAGCTGGTTTCGAAAACTGTGGTTTTCCTTTCGAACTAATTTCTGCGGAACCAACCATACTCATAGCACATCTAAATCCGATTTCTGCACTTGTTTCTTCTTGTTGCATATAGCGACGTGTTCCAGGATTTAACCAATAAGCCCTGTCGTTCCAAGATCCTCCTTTATAAACTCTCGATCTATCGTTAGTTAAGGTAGTAACACCATATAAATCTTGGTTAACGGTATCTGCATGCCCCCTAAAGTCAGGGTTGTATGCTTTTCCAGCGATAGCTGAATTAAGTCCTAATGTGTCTTTTCCGCCATTTAGTTCAGCCCACGTTTGTTTTCTTCTAGAAGGAGCCGGATCTTTAATTGGCTTTCCGTATTTGTCTTTTGCATAAATACCTTTAGACTTATCTTCTAAACGCTTATCTACATACTGGTTACCTCTAAAAGGATTAAAGTCCTCTACATCTTCAAAGGAAAGCTTCCGATATACATCGGCAACCCACTCACTTACGTTACCTGCCATATTGTATAACCCAAAATCGTTCGGCATAAAAGCTGCAACAGGACCAGTTATTTCATATTTATCATTTAAGTAACCACCTGTACCCATATTATCACCAGCTCCACGCTTAAAGTTTGCAAGAATTAATCCACGAGTTTTTTTGGAAGCAGAACGAACGCCTAAGCCATTCCAAGGATAAACCTTTCCGTCTTCGATATTCTCAAATTCTGTATTTCCGGCAAGTGATAAGGCTGCATACTCCCACTCAGCCTCTGTAGGTAATCGATACGGTTGTTTTAAAACACCATCTTCTAATCTTACTGGTCTTACAGGAGCACCCTTTTTTCCTTCGCCTGCAGTAGCACTTGGATTGAGGTCTTTAGGCATTTTCTTACCATCAATTCCTTCTCCCCTATATTGTCCGTTTAGGTAGATGTCCGTATTAAAAGGTTCAGCAGGAGCTGATGCAGTAGCTGCCCCAGACTTACCTTTTCCTTTTCCACCGCCTGCTAAAGTTTTATAGTCAACAAGGGCACCTCTATCTCTTAATATATTTTCATTTACACGATCTGTACGCCATTCTGCATAAGCATTCGCCTGTTCCCAACTGATTCCCACAACAGGGTAATCCTGAAAAGCAGGATGACGCATGTAATTATTAACGTAAGGCTCATTATATGATAATGGTCTCCGCCAAACTAAAGTATCAGGCTGCGCATTGTAATAGTATTCCGCATCATCAGGAAAAGTTCTTTTTATCCAATATAAGTATTCTAACCAGTCTACATTAGCAACCTCGGTTTCATCCATATAAAAGGATGACACCGTTACGCGGCGCCTTAAATTATCATACTCATAAGCTAAATCTTGATTTAAGCTCCCGCCCATCACAAAAGTACCACCTTCAATGGCTATTAAACCGGGCCCGGGCCCTGGCTTCACTTTTCTCGCAACTGAGAAACCACCATTGTATTTATCATTATAGTTCCATCCGGTTTTTGAAGATTTATCAGCAGCTTTCTTGCTTTTACAAGCTGTTGTCCCCAACATCACCAACATAAATACACCAGTTGTAAAGATTATAGATATTCTTTTCATCGTGAATAAAATGAGCATTAATTTTTAAAATTAACTATTAAAAATGAGCTACCAAAAATTGAAAATGATGATATTTCATATAAATAGAATAATTTCTACGGTTCTAACGTTAATTAGTTTCATTCGATATATTTTAAAAACATTTTTATATCCATCTGAATTTCATTGTAGTTGTTTAAGTTTGGCGATAATTATATACTTTAATAAATGACAATTTCTTCGGTTAGATACTTAGCAGCGCTCTTACTACTAATTACCATTGATTGTTACGCTCAGACCTTTGAGGATGACCCCACAGCTACCACGGATGGTAGATCAGGCCCCAACCTTATTTTGACAGGTGTTCCGTTTTTGTCAATATCACCAGATGCCAGGTCGGGTGCAATGGGTGAGGTAGGAGCAGCGATATCTCCGGATGCTAACTCAATACACTGGAATCCTGCCAAACTGGCATTTTTAGAGAACGACAAAGGGGCGTCTTTTTCATACAGCCCTTGGTTACAAGGCTTGGTAAATGATATTAGTCTTGCTTACCTATCAGGCTATTACCGTTTGGATGACAGAAATACCGTCGGTGGGTCATTACGTTATTTTTCATTGGGCACAATTAATTTGACTGATAATGAAGGAAACGATAATGGGTCTTATAATCCTAATGAGTTCGCAATCGATGGAACCTTTGCCCGAAAATTTGGAGAAGATTTTTCTTTGGGTACTGCGGTACGATTTATATATTCAAACTTGTTAAACGGGCAGTTTACACTTGGTCAGCAAACGAAGCCAGGAACGGCTTTAGCAGCGGACGTTTCTGCCTTCTACAAAAGGGAAACTGTTCTATTTAACTCTGATGCCCGATTTGCCCTCGGATTAAATATCTCAAATATTGGAACCAAGATCAGTTATACAGACAACGCATCAAAAATATTCATCCCAACCAACTTGAAACTAGGTACAGCAACTACCTTTTTAAATGGTCCAGGAGAATTTACAGTTGCATTGGATATTAACAAGTTGTTGGTACCGACCCCTCCAAGAATAGATGAAAAAACCGGAGAAATTATAGGTAAGGATCCCGACCGATCTGTTCCTGCCGGGATTTTTGGATCCTTTTCTGATGCTCCTGGTGGTTTCTCAGAAGAATTGCAAGAAATAAACTATTCTCTTGGGATGGAATACTGGTACGATAAGCAATTTGCTTTGCGTACAGGTTTTTTTTACGAAAGTCCTCAAAAAGGCAATCGACAGTATTTAACGTTAGGTGCAGGTCTGCGGTATAACGTTTTGAATCTTGATTTTGCCTATCTTTTAGCTAGTCAGCAGAAAAGCCCTTTAGCAAATACACTACGTTTTTCACTAGTGTTTAATTTTGGTCAGTCTAATCGTTGATGAGGATTAAGGTTGGTTTTGGTTTTGATGTACATCAATTGAAAGAAGGACATCCTTTTATTCTTGGCGGGGTTAATTTAGAACATCATGCTGGTGCATTCGGTCATTCTGATGCCGACGTTCTAGTTCATGCCATTTGCGATGCACTGCTGGGAGCTGCAAACCTAAGAGACATAGGGCATCATTTTTCCAACACAGACGAGCGATGGAAAGGCATTAGCAGTTTAATTCTTCTTAAAGAATGCGTAAAGCTATTAGCCGACAAAGGGTGGCGAGTTGGAAATATTGATTCAATGATTTGCCTCGAGGCGCCTAAAATCAATCCGCATGTCGAAGCAATGAAAGATATTATCGCGGGGGCCATAGGAATACCTACAGACGATATATCTATTAAAGCAACTACTAACGAAACGATGGGATTTGTGGGACGCCAAGAAGGAGTTGTAGCATATGCAGTATGTTTGATTGAGTCTACAAATCAATCATAAAATGCATCCATCAGTTACGTTACACCCTTAGCGAGTATTATAACTTAAAAATCCTGATACAAATTCCTGAACGAACTTCTCAAACCAAATGTGAGCCAGGTAGTCTGATCATTCTTAGAGCTGTTCTTTTCCGTTCTAAGTACTGCGCCTAATTCTATACGAAGATTAGTTTTAGGGTTAAGCAAAAAAGAAGTTCTGCCATCGACATACATAAAATTTGTAGTATTGCCCTGTCCTGTTGTGTTTCCAAAATTCCCAACTCTGGTTTCGTAAGATTGGAAAATGTCTTTTCCGAAATTCTTTCCGGCAGGATCTAATCCATATTTAGCGAAGTTCCCTTGTAAGAAAAACTGAAATCTGTGATAACTATAATCTGCAATGCCTAACACTTCCCTAAAATTAGCACCGAAAGGGTGCGCCAGTGGTTGATTATAATGCCCGTAACTAAGCAATGATCTTCGTTGAGAGTAGGTATAAG
>DASVRX010000196.1:0-3339 GCA_036388375.1 Pedobacter sp.
ACGGTCTATTGAGTGAACGTAATAGTCTTCATTATCTACGGGAAAGTGCAATAGGAACCAAAGCCTGGCCAGACGGTCTGATGTGTAGTTGTTTAGATTAAAGTCTTTTTTAATCGACTCCATCTCATTTTTTTGCTCCTGATTTATAGATAGCAGTTTTTTTCCTGCAAAGCGTGGTGCCGCAGTAAAGGCCGTAAAAAATGCTGTGATATTCCCGTCGGTTGAGAAGGCATGAGCTTTATCACATATCCATTGTATCTGAACCGGGTCGAGGTTTTCGCTGAAGATTTCTTCAAGCAGTTCTAAAACCCTTTTTATATTATAATTATACATCTGCTATCTCAATATTAAACCTAATTGCGAGCTCATTAGTATTTCAAGTTAAGCTTGGCAAAAAAGTCCCAAAGCACAATTCCCGCTGATATTACGATATTGAAAGAATGCTTCGTTCCAAATTGTGGAATTTCAATACAGCCGTCGATCTTCGCCATTGCTTCCTCTGAAACTCCGTTAACCTCGTTGCCTAATATTAACGCATACTTTTGGTTTAATAACGGTCTAAACTCATGGAGTTGTGTACTGTTTTTGGCTTGTTCAATGGCAATAATTTGATAGCCTTCTTTACGCAGATCTTCGATTGCTGATGTAATATTTTCATAATGGCACCAGTCTATGGATTGCGTAGCTCCTAATGCAGTTTTTTCGATTTCCCGATGCGGTGGCTGCCCGGTAATGCCACATAAAAAAATCTTTTCAACTGAGAAACCGTCTGACGTTCGAAAGATTGAACCAACGTTATGCAAGCTTCTCACATTGTCCAGAACTACTATCACAGGTAATTTCTCCTGCTTTTTAAATTCTTCTACGCTAACGCGATTTAGTTCCTCGAGTTTTAACTTCATTTATTTAAGCAGCGACTGAATATGAAAATGTTATAATTTAACTTGTTTATCGATTGCCTAAAACTGGTAAATCTCTAAGTAACATATAATGTTGTCCGCTCTATGCCGCGGGGGCATCCTTCTTTTTTCTTGACAAAAAAGTAGGCAAAAAGTCAAGAAAAGAAATATGCTTCCCCTACACAGGCAAAACACCCTGGCCCGCATTTCTTTTCAGCCCCACCCACCGGATTTCACGGTTAATCCAATCGCCCAAACTTTTAAGATCGCATAAATGAGCGCAAAGCAATATTATGAAGCTCAAATCTCACTTACACCTCCGCCAATTTCCGAGTTGTAAACAGATGGTGCGTATCCAATTTTTTCGGTATAATATTTTGTGATTTCATTACTGAAATCTTCATAATAATCTTTTTTAACCAGTGCAATGGCGCAGCCGCCAAAACCTGCACCAGTCATTCGTGCACCTGTAACTTCAGGATATTTCAGGCAGAACTCTACAACCGTATCCAGTTCCTTGCCCGAAACTTCATACAGGTTTTTTAAGGAATCATGCGATGAATACATCAGGTTCCCAAAGTCTTTTAAGCGGTTTTCTGCAAGGGCAACAGCGGCTAACTCCACCCGGTCGTTTTCTTCAACAACATGTTTCGCACGATTACTTACCGTAATGTTTTCAATAAGATGTTTATGCTGCTCAAACGTTTCGGAGTTGATATCGCAAAGGTTATTAATGCTCAATTCTTTTTGCAAAGCATTTAATGCTGTCTGGCACTCGCCAACGCGTTCGTTGTATTTCGATTCAGCAAGTTTGCGTGGCTTATTTGTGTTTATGATCGCTAAAAGGTGATCGCCTAGATTACAATCTACCGCCTGGTAGTCTAAAGTTTCACAGTTGAGTTTTAACGCTTTATGTTTCTCGCCAAAAGTAACCGCGAACTGGTCCATAATACCAGAGTTTACGCCAATAAACTCATTCTCGACCTTTTTGCTTAGGATGACCAATTCAAGTTTTGAAAGTCCGGCATTAAAAAGGGTGTTAAAAGCATAAGCAGCAACGATTTCTACAGAAGCCGATGATGAAAGTCCAGAACCTATTGGAAGGTTTCCGTAAAACAGCATATCAAGACCTGCTACTTTTTTCCCTTGCTTGATAAAATTATGTAATACTCCCAAAGGATAGTTAAACCAGGAACTGCCTTTCTTTTCGTAAAACTCCTGTACAGGAATGTCAAGTGTTTCAGGGAAATTAGTACTGCGAAAGCGGAAAATGCCGTCGCTATTGGAAGCTGTTAACAACGTGGTACCATAAGTAATTGCGCATGGCATCACCAATCCGCCGTTATAATCTATATGTTCTCCAATAAGGTTAACCCTGCCCGGAGCGAAAAATGTATTCTTGTTTTCCTGACCGAAAAACGCTTGAAACTGTTCTTTTAAAGTTGCTGACATACTGGTTTATGAAATGGCTAAATTAAAGTTTTTTTTACTAAGATGCTTTGCATTTGAAGCATTCCGTGCTCTGGGTGATAATTTAAATTCCCTTACAATTGTTTGTGTATAGAATTCTAGGGCTGCAGTTAAAAGCTACTGTTAAGGGTGCTATAAGTGTAACGTGAGGGATAGAAGCGAAAAGCCCACAGCCATGAGGCACGAATGGCGAGGACTTGGAGCGTATAGCCCGACCCCGATTTTCTCGGGGGCACGCCCAGAACATTTTAGATTTAATATTGCCCTGGTATGTTGATAAGCATTTTTTGAATTATCGGCTTATAAATCCAACTTCGCATTGCTGATTAAATTTATGGAGAGTAAGAATAAATATTCAAAACAGATTGCAAATGAACAGTCTATAAACGAAAGACAAGTTTTGGCTGCGATAAGTTTGCTGGAAGAAGGCGCAACAGTGCCTTTTATCTCAAGATATCGTAAGGAAATGACTGGCAGTTTGGATGAGGTTCAAATTGCGGCTATACGCGACAGGGTTGAACAATTAAAGGAATTGGACAAACGACGAGAAGCGATTTTGAAGTCTTTAACGGAGATGGAAAAGCTAAGCCCCGAGCTGGAAAAACTCATCAATGCTGCTACCACACTTAGTTTGCTCGAGGATATCTATCTTCCCTATCGGCCCAAGCGCAAAACGCGGGCAAGTGTTGCCAAGGAGAAAGGTTTGCAGCCTTTGGCTGATTTGATACTTGATCAAGCGGGTATCGATTTGATTTCGGAAGCAGGAAAGTTTATTAATCCTGAAAAGGGAGTGACAACTTTAGACGAAGCTTTGGCCGGAGCGAGGGACATTGTAGCAGAAACTGTTAGCGAGCACATTGAGGCCAGAGCGGTTATCCGGAAGCTGTTTGTTGATAAAGGCGTTTTCGAATGCCGCGTTATTCCTGGTAAGGAAGAAGCGGGCATAAAGTATCGCGACTATTTCGAATGG
>DASVRX010000197.1:0-12846 GCA_036388375.1 Pedobacter sp.
ATGCTTTTTTCGGAGATGAATTAATTTCTTTGTAAACTCCAAAAATGCTCCATCAGCTGTGGCCCAACTTATCCACGAGATCTCATTGTCCTGGCAATAGGCGTTATTATTCCCATTCTGCGTTCGGCTTAACTCATCTCCGGCAACGAGCATCGGTACTCCCTGCGATAAAAATAGTGTTGTCAGAAAATTCCGTTTCTGTTTATTGCGGAGAGCTATAATTTCCGCATCATCGGTGTCGCCTTCGGCACCACAATTCCAGGATCGGTTATGGCTATCGCCGTCATTATTTCCCTCACCGTTTGCCAGATTGTGTTTTTCATTGTACGATACCAAATCATGCAAAGTAAACCCATCATGTGCAGTTACAAAGTTGATGCTTGCCGTAGGTCTGCGATAATCATCCTGATAAAGATCCGGGCTGCCGGTAAAGCGCTCCGCGAATTCTCCAAGCATGCTATCTGCACCGCGCCAATAATCTCTTATACAATCGCGGTATTTTCCATTCCACTCGGCCCATCCGGGAGGGAATTTACCCACCTGATAGCCACCTTCGCCAATGTCCCATGGCTCTGCTATTAATTTAACCTGAGAAATAACAGGGTCCTGATGGATGATATCAAAAAAAGCGCTGAGTTTATTTACCTCATGCAATTCTCTCGCGAGAGTGGCCGCTAAGTCAAATCGAAAGCCGTCCACGTGCATCTCGGTGATCCAATAGCGGAGGCTGTCCATCATCAATCGCAACACATTAGGAAGGTTGGTGTTCAGCGTGTTGCCTGTACCTGTATAATCTTTGTAATAGCGCTTATTGTCATCCATAAGCCGGTAGTAAGAACTGTTGTCTACTCCTTTAAACGACAAGGTCGGACCATTTTGATTTCCCTCGGCGGTATGATTATAAACCACATCCAGGATGACTTCAATACCTGCCTCATGAAAGGATTTCACCATGTTCTTAAATTCGTTAACCTGCTCTCCGAGAACACCATTTGAAGAATAACGAGCGTCGGGCGCGAAGAAACCGATGGTGCTATACCCCCAATAGTTTTTTAGGCCCTTCTCTTCTAAAAACCGGTCGTTCACAAATTGGTGTACCGGCATCAGTTCAATGGCTGTTATACCCAATTCCTTTAAGTAATTTAACGTAACCGGATGAGCCAGGCCTGCATAAGTTCCTCTAATTTCTTCCGGTATATCCGGATGTGTTTGCGTGAAGCCCTTTACATGCGTTTCGTAAATGATGGATTTATGATAAGGAGATTTCGGCGATTGAACGCCCTGCCAGTCGAACTCGGGGTTTATTACGACAGATTTTGGCACAAAAGGAGCACTATCAGTTTCGCTGAAACTTAAATCCGCATCGGGATGTCCTACTTCATAGCTGAACAAAGCATCGTGCCAGTTGATAATTCCTGCAATTGCTTTTGCATAAGGGTCGATGAGCAATTTATTAGGATTATATCGATGGCCATTTTCTGGCTCATAGGGGCCGTAAACCCGGAATGCATATAATTGCCCTGGCTTAACATCTGGCAAATAAGCATGCCAAACCTGGTGCGAACGCTCTATTAATTTAACACGGGCGTATTCAGTTTCGTCTTCCGCATCATAAAAAAGACAGAGTTCTACCCTCGTTGCATGATCGGCATATAAGGCAAAATTAACTCCTTTTCCGTCCCACGTTGCCCCTAAAGGATATGGATCGCCCGGATATACTGTTATATTATTGTTTTCCATTGAAGATTTGAGATATGAGACTTGAGATATGAGAGCTCGCTACTTTCATATGGGTTTGTTTTTTTAACCATGATCGTTTCATAGGGCATTATTTATTGTGAGCAGCGAGCTCATACATTTCATTAGTTATTTTTCAAGAATTAGATCCAGGTCGGCAAGACTAAGATGGCTATGATATCACTTACCTAGCTGTTTATTACTTCTTTGGGAAAGGAGGCAAAGACATCCAATGAGTAAAATCGTTTACGTTCACTTTATCATCACCTAAGATGAATTTCTCGGAAATTTCACTGTAATAGCCAAAGTAGATTTGTCCGCCGTCAAATAGAAGAACATCTTTTCCTTGTTCCGGCAAGCGCTCTGTCAATAAAATCCATTCCATGGCTACATAACTACTAAGGAAAAAATATGTTTTAGCTCAAACTTGTCAAAAGTTTCTAAGTTCTGTCGAGTTTAAATGGCCAATCGGTATTCAAACAAAGACATCCTCAAATCAGTTATACATGAAAAGATGATGATCAACAATCAAAGCGATAAACCCGAAAACTTTGAGCCTAAAGACTCTAAGCGAAAAGACATCAAGCATCCGGAAAATGATGAAGAAGCGGTGGTGAAACCAGAGGATCTTACCTACACAAAAGAGGAAGAAGATTTTGGGGATGTTGCCAAATATAAGGAACAACGAGAGCAGCCGGTTTTACCTGTAAAGGATGCGCCAAAGGACGTTTAGCTGTAAACTCATTAAAACCCCAAAAACTGCGGTATCTTTCGAACTGGCTTAAGTATTGCTGCTAACCAGGGATATTCTACTCCATTTATCTTCATAGCTTCCCTATCAGCTTTGTTAGCTTTCAGGCGCGCAGCCATAGAATTATTGCTCATTCCTCCTACGCGCATTTTTACCATTACTTCAGGTAAATAAACCGCCTTAACTTTATGCTTATGCAGAAAGCGGATCATTAATTCGTAATCGGCAGCGCTTCCCATATCTAACCGATAATTTCCATACTTGGCAAAAAGTTCTTTGCGTGCATAAAAGGTAGGGTGTGCAGGCATCCACCCCCATTGAAATAGTCCGTGTTTATACTGGCGGGAACGCCAGTGTCTGATAACCTTATTATTATTTTCAGGATCGATATAATTTAAGTCACCGTATAAAACGTCTGCGCCAGATTCCTCCATCTTATGGGAAACTTGTCTTAAGATAGTATCAGAGGCCAGCATATCATCGGCGTTGAGAACTCCTATTATATCTCCGGTTGCAAGACTAATGCCTTTGTTCAGGGCGTCATACATGCCTTGATCTTTTTCAGAAACAAAACGTCTAATCAAAGATTTGTTCGCCCGAATAACTTCAAGCGTGTTGTCGGTTGATCCGCCATCAATTACAATACATTCGATATCAGCCTCTTTCTGCATCTTCACAGAGACAAAGCAAGCTTCTAAGAATTGATCAGCATTATAGGTTACTGTAATTAAAGAGATTTTCGTCAAGATGTTATTGGTTTATTCACTGATTTAGCAGATCATTATTCATCGGTTTGAATCTCGCTTCTATTTAAAAATAATCCTGAAAAAATGAAACCTCCAAAGAAGTTCTTCGTAAAAAGCTGCATAAAGATAATGCAGTAATTAAGAAAGAATTAAAAAGGTTTGATACAATTTGTATCTTCAAAAAGTTTAAGCCAATTTATAAAAAGTCACATTCTTAAAAATTCCATTATTTTTGAACTAATAATAACGCTTCAAAACTCTAAAATGCTCTCAACTCTCTTCAGGCACAAGCAGTCTTTGTTCTTGCTATTCAGTATTTTATTCTTCTCGTCTTGTGCAACCCGGTATAAAGAAGCACTTTTTACCAGCAAAACCGATGCTATCACCGATACTCTTAAGACTGTTCATGTAGTTAATGACAAGGGGCCTAAGGATCTTTATTATCATATAAAACCTGCCGATCTTCTGGTAATTAAGAATCTTCAGAACGTAGAGTTTGGTTCCCAAAATATCAGCACAGGTGGAGGTTCGAACGCAGTTGTTGCTCCATCATCTTTTTATGTAGAGCAGGACGGAAACGTAAGTCTGCCTGTAATCGGTAAAGTTCAGGTGGGTGGATTAACACGCAGAGAAGCGACTCAAAAAGTGCAGGAGCTTTACGAAAAGAAACTTTTGAAAGATCCGATTATTGAACTTAGTGTCATCAATCTTAAAGTAACATTGCTGGGCGAGTTTAAAGTACAGGGAAACTACCTGCTCGAGAAAGATTATACAACTGTTATAGACATCCTCGGCCAGGCAGGTGGGCTAACAGAAAAAGCAGATCCTAAAAGATTAAAGATCATACGTGGAGACCGGAGCAATCCTGAAATTATTTATGCCAATTTGAAAGATATAAACAGTTTGGCCAGCCCGAAGCTAATTCTTCAGAATAATGATATTTTATACATGGAACCAAGAAATTCAACAGCCGAGAAATTCCAGTCGGTTATGACTTACGCTCAACCAATATTACTTATTCTCAACACCATTGTCATTCTTAATAATATACGTTAATGAACAACGTGGAATCTCAAGACCGCCGCATTATAGAGCAAAAGGTAGACTATTTCAAGGTTTTCAATATTTTAGCAAGCCGCTGGTACTGGATTGCCGGTGCAATATTAGGCGCCTTACTGATAGCATACATATACCTTTGGTATACGCCAATAGTCTATTCAACATCCGGATCATTGAAGTTTGATGAGAAAAGATCTGAATTTACGGACCTGCTTTCTGGAGGGGGATCTAGCTATGGCAGAAATAACAAAATTCAATCGGAGACATTTGTTATACAATCGCGCGATGTATTGCTGAATGCCATTGGCCGTTTAGACTATAAAATATCATACTTCTTAAAGGGAAGAGTAAGAACCACTGACGCTTATCCAAACAAGCCTTTTCCTATAGAAATTATCAGGCAGGATTCAAGCTCTTTTTTTAACAAACCCATTGATATTGACCCTATTGATAATCGCAGCTTCAAAATAAGCTATCAGGACGGAATAACAAATAAGGAAAGTACACATAAAGTTGGGGAAACGATAACAGTACGCGGTTTACAATTTAGGGTAAAAAGCTTAGACCGTAATAAAACAGGTTATTACTTTCAGTTTAATTCTAAAGAAGATTTCCTAAGGCGCGCTGGCGGTATAACTACCAAAGAAGCTGCTAAAAGCTCCAATGTAATGCAGCTGTTTTTAAATGATAAAAATTCAGCCTTTGCGATTGACATGGTTAACGCTATTATGAAAGAATACGTTGATTACGATGTAAGGCAAAAAGGAACTTCAGCCTCACAAACCATCGAATTTGTAGAGAAACAGCTTAAGTTTCTTTACGATAAGGTTCAGCAATCTGGCGGTGCGCTTGAGCGATACAAGCGAACCAATAAAATGATCGACCTTTCGACAAGCACCGAGTTGAGTCTTAAAAAGAATACTGAACAGCAGGCCCAGTTCCAAGCGCTTAGACTACAGGAGATCGCTATAAATCAACTTGAACAGCAAATTCAGAATAATAAAGACAAAGAAAGCATCAATTTCAGTATCGACGAAGCGCAAAATGGCTTACTCTCAGGATTAATCATTCAATTGAACGGTCTGATTGTTGAACGTGAGAAAAAATTGATCCAGTACAATGAAACTTCAGGGCCGATACAACAGGTAGATAAGCAAATTTCGGATATAAGATCTGCTATTATCAACAATATCAGACTCACCCGTGAACGGAACATCCGAAATCAGCGTTATATTCAAAATCAGATTAATTCCAGTCAGGAAGAATTGAGTAATATTCCAAGTGCCGAACGTGATTTTGCTAAACTTCAGTCTGAGTTCGATATCAATCAGAAAGTATTTACTTACTTGTCAGAAAAACGCTTAGAGGCTCAGATTACTAAAGCGGCAGTAGTTCCAAGTGCCACTATTGTGAATAATGCAACATCTTCTTCCATTATATCACCAATACCTGCGAAAGTATATACTAATGCGCTGCTTACCGGTTTAGTTATCGGTATCCTTATCATCTTTCTCGTTCGCGCTTTAAATCCATATATCTATGATAAAGAAACAGTTGAAGGCTTAACCAGTATTCCTATTATAGGGGTAGTACGAAAATTTCCAGGATTTATTGATCAGAATAACAGCCAGGCCTTGTCAGTTCAACAACCGAAATCGGTATTTGCCGAATCAGTAAGATCAGTTCGTACCAATCTTAGCTTCCTGGCATCAGAGAAAGACCGAAAAGTAATTTGTATTACATCAGAAATAGCAGGGGAAGGAAAATCTTTTATATCAGTAAACTTAGCAAGTACACTTTCACTAATTGAAAAACGAGTGGTGCTAATCGGAGCGGATTTGAGACGGTCGAAATTGCACAAAACCTTTAATGTCAAAAACAATATAGGGCTAAGCACCTATCTTTCTAAACAGTCGGAGTTAAAAGACATTATTCACAAAACTGAGCTTGAAACCCTGGATTTTATTCCGGCAGGACCGGTACCCCCAAACCCTTCAGAACTTTTGCACTCTCAGATCATGAAGGATCTCTTGAATCAATTGAAGGGTATGTATGACTATATCTTAGTAGATACCGCACCTGTGGGATTAGTTTCCGATTCAATCCCGTTGATCAGAAATTCGGATGTTAATCTCTTTGTCATTCGCTCCGGAGCTTCGCGTTTTAACGCAGCCACCATTGCAGATAAACTAAGTGCAGAATATGACCTTAAGAATGTGGTGATTGTATTGAACGCTTTTGGCGATGATATTTTGCATAGCAATTACTATACTTCAAGTTATTCAGGTGGTGGGTATAGCCAGTATTATTATTCAGATTATTCCGGCTATGCTGGATCTGGGTATTACACCGATGAAGTGAAGAGGAAGTGGTGGAAGTTTTGGAAGCATTAGTGGCCTCACCCCGGCCATCTCGAAGGAGAGGCGGAGATAGCGCATTTGGTAAATAGTTAATCATAATTTGATCTGTATAATTAGGTCATGATGAAAGAGAAGTGTCAATGGTACCCGGTTTATACTAATCCGAGGGCAGAGAAAAAAGCGTTTGAACTGTTAACAGCAAAAGGAATCGAAACCTATCTACCTTTGCAAAAAACTTTGAAACAGTGGAGCGACCGGAAAAAGATTGTTGAAGAGCCTTATATAAAATCTTATTTATTTGTCAAAATTACACCTGCTCAACACACCGACGTTTTAACGACCCGGGGTATTTGCCGTTTTCTTTACTTCTCAGGAAAAATTGCTTCAATGCCCGATAGGCAGATAGATGATTTAAAATTGTTATTTGCCAGCGAAACAGACTTCGAGCTAACAGAAAGGACATTTCAGGCAGGAGAAGCGGTAAGAGTGTGTGCGGGGCCATTGTTGGGACTGCGGGGAGAATTGGTTACCGTGCTTTCTCAAAAGAAATTATTGGTGAGGGTACAACATATTAGCCAATCGATATTGGTACAGGTTCCTACAGCTTTTTTAGAAAGCATTGAAACGAAATGGGTTTGAAAAAGGGCTTATTGATAGAGGGTTGATAATAACCGGTTCATCGAACTCATTGCTTTAGATATCTCTCTGCGTTCCATATGACAAAGTGCTTTAGAGAAAAAAGGCAATAATTAAAAACGCTATAAATAAGGCTCTTTGTCATCCCGACTTTAGGAGGGATCTCTTGAGCTGGTTGCTTTAAAATACCCTGTTATCAGCCACAACATGTGACTGACGCAGCGAAGCTGTGTCAAGACCTCATAGAATTATCAGAAATGTGTCGCATAGCCGGAATTATAGCTCCAAACAAATCATCGCCTGAGATTAAAACCCGGGTACAATCCATGTGCGATTTGATGCGTCATGGCGGACCCGATGATGAAGGGATCTTTTCAGATAATGAGCAAAAATTATGCTTCGGGCACAGGAGACTTTCCTTATTAGATCTCAGCAAGGCCGGTCATCAGCCTATGGCTGACGAACAAAAACGTTGCTATATTACCTATAACGGCGAGATCTATAATTTTAAGGAACTCAGGCAAGACCTCGAAAAAAAAGGGCATCAATTCGCCAGCACCACCGACACTGAAGTTATTCTGGCCGCCTACCTGGAATGGGGCACAGATTGCTTTAAATTATTCAACGGCATGTTTGCCTTCGCACTTTACGACACTGGAAAAAAACAGGTTTTCCTGGTGCGGGATGCGGTGGGTATTAAACCGATTTATTACCATAGCCGGCGCTCGGGAGAACTATTCTTCTCTTCTGAAGTAAAAGCATTCAAAGAAATTAACCCAAACTGGCCCGAAAGTGCAGACTGGCGGATACTTTTATTATGTTTTGGACATATACCCGAGCCACACACCACATTACATGGCGTTAAAGCTTTGCCAAAAGGCCATTTTCTGCAATATGACCTGGTAAAAAACCAAATACTAACCATTCAATCTTATCGAAAGATAGGCTTTTCAGAAATCCATATCCGCGATAAGCAAGAAGCGTTAACCCTTATTCGAAGTAAACTTCGCCGGGCGGTAAAACGGCATCTTATATCCGACGCTCCCATTGGCTTATTTCTAAGCGGAGGCATCGATTCAAGTCTGCTCACATTACTGGCAGCAGAAAGCGGCCAAACCGGTTTGCACACGCTCTCTGTTACGTTCAGCGACAGCGATTACTCAGAAAAAGAATACCAGGAAGCTGTGATTGCTAAAGTAAAGTGCAGTCACAAATACAGCACGGTTGAGCAGGCTGATTTTGAAGCTGAATTTGACCATATCGTATCTGCTTACGATCAGCCCTCAAATGATGGAATAAATTCTTGGTTTATTTCTAAAAGTGCTCAACAGACAGGCCTTAAAGCGGTGCTTTCAGGATTAGGAAGTGATGAAATATTTGGTGGCTATCCGTCATTCGGAAGAATGGAAAATATCTTCCGGGTAAACCGGCTGCCTGAAGGAGCCCTTAAGCTCTCGCGCTATTTATCACAAGTGCCTTTACAGCGCCTTTCCTGGCTTCAAATTAAAAAGCCGGTGGGTTTATACCTTACCATACGGGGACTCTGTACGCCAGAAGAAGCTGGCAAACTTAGCGGACTTAGTACAGAGGAAGTGATCTCTCAGATCGAAGAACTCGATTATTCACCTGCTTTCGAAGGAGAGCTACCCGGAGATCAGGCGGCGGGTATATTGGAGTTCAACCTCTATATGCAAAACCAGCTCCTTAAAGATTCAGATTACATGAGTATGCAGCACGGGCTCGAACTCCGGGTACCGTTTCTCGATCAGGAGTTTTTAGACGCCATGTTTTCAATTGATCCGGCTCTACTCTATGATCATAAAGGTTTGCCAAAGCAATTATTAATCGATGCCTTTAAAGACGTTTTGCCCGAAAAAATCTGGAACCGTAAAAAAATGGGATTCTCATTTCCCTTTGAAAAATGGTTTGGCAATATTCCGCAAATACGAGAGACCGTATCAGCAACAGAGGCCGGTAAAGAGTTAATGGAGAGCTTTGATAAAAAACAATCTCACTGGTCTAAAGTATGGGCTTTTTATCTTACACAAAATTTTAAGGCGTAGTGGGAGGGCTATTAAGTATTGGGTGTCAGGTATCAGGTTGGGCGCATCAACTTTATGCTCTCAGCTTTTCGCTTTCACCTTTTTGCTCTCAGCCTTTCACCTCACACCTCATACCTTTCACCTTTAACCTCAACAATGCACATCCTCGTACTTAACCTTGTAGCCTTTGCGCACACAGGCGGTGTCGAGAAAGTGAGCCGGATTTTAGCAAAAGCCGTATGCGATATCGGTACAGAAACGGGCAAACCCGTACTAAATTTAAGTTTATATGATAATTTGCCCGACACGCGATATGTTGATGAGGTGCATTATAAGGGATTTAAGAAAAACAGGCTTCAATTTTTACTTAGTGCTATCAAGTACGGAAAAAGCGCGAAACACCTTATCATCACACATATTCACCTGGCATTTCCGGCATTAATTGTAAGACTTTTCAATCCGGCTGTAAAAATTCACATCATCGCACACGGCATTGAAATTTGGTACCCCTTAAAAGGATTGCAAAGAATGGCAATCAAATCTTGTCACCAGATTCTGGCGGTGTCTAATTTCACAAAAAAGAAAATTGCTGACCACTTTCCTGAAAGGGAAGCAAATATTAGGGTTCTTAATAATTGTCTCGATCCTTTCTATCAGCCACCGGCTACCTTCGATAAACCAAAAAACTTATTGAAGAAGTACTGGATCTCGCCCGACGAAAAAGTTTTAATTACCCTGTGCCGCCTCTCTTCAAGCGAGAAGTATAAAGGTTATGATACGGTTTTAAAGGCCGTAGCAACATTAAAGGACCAATATCAACTCCGGTATATATTACTAGGCAAATATGATCGTAAGGAATATAAGCGACTGTTGCAGATCATCGAAGACGAAAACCTGGAAGACCATGTTATTATGGCTGGTTTTGTTTCGGAAAAGTCTTTGAGCGAACATCTTTTGTTAGGCGATCTGTTTATCATGCCTTCCGTTAAAGAAGGTTTCGGAATCGCCTTTATCGAAGCCGCTGCAACGGGATTACCCTTAATAGCCGGCAATAAAGATGGCAGCTTAGATGCCCTTCTTAACGGTGAACTGGGTCAATTAGTCGACCCTTTGGATCTCAGCGCAATTACCCGAGCCCTACAAAATTGCATGGAAGCTAAGCCTGATCCTTTGAAGCAGCAAAACCTGGTATTAAAACACTTTAACTACGAGCATTACAAGAATAATTTAAAATTAGCTTTAAATTAGCCGCCATAAATGCATCCGAACGAACAAACCTGGGAAATAGCTCCAAAATCATCCTTGCTAGACCTGAAGCTGAAAGAAACCTGGGACTACCGCGATTTACTGGTACTATTGGTGAAGCGCGATTTTATCTCTTTTTATAAGCAGACCATTTTGGGTCCACTGTGGTTCTTTATTCAACCAATTTTTACTACAATTATTTTCACGTTTATATTTGGCAATTTAGCCGGTATTTCTACTGATGGCTTACCGCAGCCCTTATTTTACATGGCGGGCATTACAGCATGGAACTATTTTGCCGAGTGCTTAACCAAAACCTCCACCGTATTTAAAGATAATGCTAGTATTTTCGGCAAAGTGTATTTCCCTCGCCTGATCATGCCCTTTAGCATTGTATTATCAAACCTGGTTAAATTCGGAGTACAATTTTTACTATTTGTATTAATGCTTTTGTACTATAAAAGTACAGGAGCAGCTTTTAGTCCGAATGCATATATGCTACTCTTTCCATTTCTAATTTTACTCATGGCTGCGCTGGGCCTGAGCCTTGGAATGATCATATCGGCCATGACAACCAAGTACCGCGATTTAGCTTTTCTGGTTACATTCGGAGTGCAATTATTAATGTACGCCACTACGGTGATTTACCCCCTGTCTGCCGCACCGGAAAAATATAAGTTTTTGATCGCTTTAAATCCGATGACAGGTATTATCGAAACATTCAGGTATGGATTTTTAGGCAATGGCAGTTTTAGCTGGGAGACGCTGGGATATACATCAGGCATTACCTTGGTTTTGCTTTTAGTGGGGATCATTATTTTTAATAAGGTAGAAAAGAATTTTGTGGATACGGTATAAGGCCTCACCCGGCCATCTCCAAAGGAGAGGGAGCAAAAAAACATTGATGAGTAACATTGCAATAAAGGCGGAAAATTTAAGTAAGGCATACCAGCTTGGTGAGATTGGCACCGGCACCATTAGCCGCGATTTAGAACGCTGGGTTGCACGCTTACGGGGAAAAGAAGATCCCTTCTTGCGTATTGGAGAAACTAACGACCGAACCAGTAAGGGCAATAGTGATATCGTTTGGAGCTTAAAAGACATTAATTTCGAAATTGAACAGGGCGATGCGGTAGGTATCATTGGCCGAAACGGTGCTGGTAAAAGTACGTTACTGAAGATTCTTAGCAAAGTCACTTCCCCTACTACCGGCAAGATAACCGGAAAAGGACGTATTGCCAGTTTACTAGAAGTGGGCACGGGTTTTCATCCGGAGCTTACGGGCAGAGAAAACATTTTTCTTAATGGTGCAATTCTTGGAATGCGCAAAGCTGAAATTAAAAAGCATTTTGATGCGATTGTTGATTTTGCAGGGATTGAAAGATATATTGATACTCCTGTTAAAAGGTATTCATCAGGAATGTATGTAAGGCTGGCTTTTGCAGTGGCAGCTCATCTAGAATCTGAGATTTTAATTGTGGATGAGGTGTTGGCTGTAGGGGATGCGGAATTCCAGAAGAAGTGTCTAGGGAAGATGGGGGAAGTGAGTAAGGGGGAAGGGAGGACGGTGCTGTTTGTGAGTCATAATATGAGTGCCGTGAAAAGTTTATGCTCAAAAGGCTTAATGCTAAGCAACGGACAGATAGCCCTATATTCAGATGTAAATCAAGTTACAAACAGCTACTTTTCGTCAAGTAAAAGTGAATCCAAAGATTATTATCATAAGGAAGGCACAAGAGTTGTCGAAATTCAGAAAATTAATTTAAATAGCCCAGAAAGAACGTATAAAATATTTCAGGAAATATATTTAACTATTGAAGTCATTAATAAATCAGACGACCTCGTCGATTGTGAGTTTTTCGTATTAATATCTAATTCGGAAGGGATATATTCATATAGTGCGTTTCAAGAAGACAACAATCAAAAATTCAAGGTTGCTAGTGGACTAAGTCATGTAACTTTTAAAACAAATAACACTTTAGTACCTGACAAATATTTCATATCAGCAGGAATTTTCGATAAGTCTAGAAAGTTTATAGATTGGGTTGAATATGCAGAGACCTTTGAAGTAGAATCTCTATATAGCAACCAGAGTATTTACAAGCCTCGATTAGGATTAACGATTCCAAATTGTGTTTGGAGTTATGAAAGCGAATAAAGTAATACATTGCATTGGAGACAGTCATGCCTCTTTTTTTTCCGGGCAAAATATTATACAGCCTGAATACCCAGGTAAATCAGACGACAGGTATCCTGCGTTTAAAACATAT
>DASVRX010000198.1:0-19345 GCA_036388375.1 Pedobacter sp.
ATAAGTGCTTGTTCTTGCATTATGGTTCTTTTTGATGATCTAATCTAGAAATTCTTTCATTTGATGAGGCATTGGATAATTTCCCGTGATCCGCCTCATCAAGATAAATTCGCCTAAATGAAATGATAAATGCACCGATACATCCTGGAGTATCTTCAGGCTTCGCTGTAAATTCAAATCATTATTAGAAAGATTAAACACGATTTCTTTGAACTGATTAATCTGACCTTCAAAAGCCATGATTGCCTCAGTAAGTACAGCCTGCTTATCACATTTATCTTCTTCTATCCATGTCTCCGGTTCAATTAATTTACAATCTACTTCAAAGCTCTTTAATTGATTAAGCTGATGACTTTGCCAAACGAGCAAATGGTTTAAGATTTGCCAAATTGTTTTAGGTGCTGACGGAATCATTGGCCTTGTTTCTTCAAGAGTAAATCGATGAAATACTTTAAATGTATCAAATGACGCTTCGAATATTTCAGTATAATTAGGAATGTGCATTTTTTTTAATAATCAATCAGTTTAAGAAGCATTATGGAAGAGGGAAATCTTCCCAACTAACAAAAATTCAAGTGAATTGAATTTTAAAAGCGTAATTTCGCCCGCTGAAAAAGAAACAATTCGGTTTAAAAATACAATATAATTAATGGCTTTACAATGCGGCATTGTTGGATTACCCAACGTAGGAAAATCAACTCTTTTTAATTGCTTATCAAATGCAAAAGCACAGGCGGCAAACTTTCCGTTTTGTACTATTGAACCTAATGTTGGTGTTATTACGGTTCCCGATGAGCGATTAACAAAGCTTGCGGAACTTGTAAATCCCAATAAAATCGTTCCGAACACAATTGAAATAGTAGATATAGCCGGGCTAGTGAAAGGAGCCAGTAAAGGCGAGGGTTTAGGCAACCAGTTTTTAGGTAATATACGTGCTACCAACGCTATCATCCATGTCTTGAGATGTTTTGATGACGGAAATGTGGTACATGTTGATGGTTCTGTTGATCCAATAAGAGACAAAGAAATTATTGATACTGAGCTGCAACTAAAAGATCTTGACGCGGTCACCAAAAAAATTCAGAAGGTTGAAAAAATGGCTCGCACGGGAAATGATAAGGATGCAAAAAAAGCTTTTGAAGTTTGCTCTGTCGTAAAAACCCATTTAGAATCTGGAAAATCTGTACGTACTGCTCCTATTGCCGAAGAAGATAAAGAATATCTCGAAGACCTATGGCTGCTTACCGCGAAACCTGTGATGTATGTATGTAATGTTGATGAAGCATCGGTCGTAAATGGGAATGACTACGTCGAACGTGTTAAAGAAGCGGTTAAAGATGAAAATGCGGAAGTATTGGTTGTGTCTGCAAAAATTGAATCTGAAATAGCGGAGCTTGAAAGCTTCGAAGAACGTGAAATGTTTTTAACCGATTTGGGGTTAACTGAATCTGGGGTAAGCCGCTTAATTCGCTCTGCTTATCACCTACTTGATCTTTATACTTATTTTACAGCTGGCGTGCAGGAAGTACGGGCATGGACTATCACGAAAGGCTTTACCGCACCACAGGCGGCAGGCGTTATTCACTCTGACTTTGAAAAAGGCTTTATTCGTGCCGAGGTAATTAAGTACGAAGATTTTGTAAAGCTGGGTTCGGAAGCTGCATGTAAGGAAAATGGGAAACTTAGCGTTGAAGGAAAAACTTACGTAGTTGAAGATGGCGATATTATGCACTTCAGGTTTAACGTATAATACTTAAGACCTCCTAAATTTTCTGCGAAGGTAAAGCAATCCCGCCTGAAGAATAAGGCAAATCAATGAAGCGAAAAGGAAGGTGTAGCCGATGCCTAAACGCTCGATATAAACTGAGATAAATACGAAGAACACCGATAAAGAGAACAAGCTTAAGATAACTCCTTTAAGCAATCGCCTACAGGCATCGGAACCATAAAAATAGTGCGTGCTTGTTGAAAAAATGGTTCCAAATATTGGAAAGGTACTTAGCAATCCACTCAGGTTTGGCCCTAGATCACTGGAAACATAAGTAAGAGCTAAAATAAATAATGTAGCCATTATCATCCGCAAAGGTATATCCCACTTCGGGGGAATAATTTTCAAATTCTCTACTTTATAAACCGGAAAAAAAGCCAGTAATCCAGTCAGCGCAAGTATTGTAAGCGCAAATGCCCCGAAGATGGAAAAGCTAAACTGGTTTAAGAAAAAAGTTGCTGCCAGGTAAGCAAACCAGCCCCCGGCGACACAAATTGACCAATGATATGTTCCCGAAAGTGCTGCATATACCGTAGAAAATAAGCCCAGGGATATTGCTCCAAGCAAAATCCCTTTAGACGACATACTGGCAAAATAATTACCATGTTCTAGGGCCAGAAATAAAGCGATTGGGCCTGCATTTAAGGGTAAACCGATTAATAAGCCGCTTACGGCATGTCCATATCTCCTTCCGGCCCAGGCCGCCAGGCCGGTAATAAGCGGTGTTAAAATTAATTTAAGGGCAAGAACCTGCACGGCGCAAAGGTAAGATTATGAAGATATTTCTAAGCCGAATTAATCTTCCGCCATAAATTTGTTGAGTGTAATCAGGTTGTGAACGGCATCGCCCATGGTATTATTAAAATAAACATAAACCGACTTGCCTGATTCGTTCCAATCGTTAATATACTGTGCATATTCATACAAAAAATCATCAGGATAGCTACCACGATAACCGCCATTGGGACCATGAAATCTTAAATATACAAAATCCGAAACTTCATCGGGTAATGGTGTGGCTGAGGCAGGAATATCATGCAGAACAATCGTTGAATTATATTCCTCAACAAGCTGAAATATTTCATCTTCATACCAGGACTTATTGCGAAATTCTATAGCTACTTTCCACTCCTGACGGACATTTGCCTCTTTAATAACTCCAAGCAAACCTTCAAGTTGAGCTGCCGCAAAAACAGTCAAACTTGGGGGAAACTGAACAAGTAAGCAGCCTTTGTTTGTTTTGGCAGGCGCTATACGTTCAAGAAACTTTAGAACATCATCCGGATTAAATACAAGGCCTTTATTATGTGTAATATCGCGCCAAAGTTTAAAAGTGAATTTAAAGTAATCAGGCACACACGCAGCCCATTTTGCGATAGTTGATGCCATCGGCAATTTATAGAATGAACTATTAATCTCTATGCTATTAAACAGCGACGAGTAATACTCCAGGCGACTTTTATCCTGAAAATCAGGCGGATATGAGAGCTTATTTTTCACAGGAAGCACCAGTCCACTTGCTCCAGAATAGATCTCACGTTTAATTACCTTAGCCATTTAAAGCAAACGTCAACATTGCTTAGAAGTTCTATCGACGGCAGCAGAAACACGCTTTAATATCGTTTTATTAGAAAGAAATGTTACGTAGTAGTTCGGCAAGGACGCTTCCTTTTTATATCTTTGTGAAAATTGTACCCATAGTTCAATGGATAGAATTGCAGATTCCGGTTCTGCTGATGGGGGTTCGAATCCCTCTGGGTACACTTCTTTAATTCATTATTAGAGATCTTTGATCTGATCCAAAGTATCTAAGTGTCCAATTCCCCAAGCAAAGATTATATTAAATTACAGGCTTACGACGAATTGGTGATTCCTAATCCTATTAAAGATGTTTAAACATCCACTTAGCTGAAATTGGTTTTATACTTATTCGAAGGATCCGATATTAAAATACCGCAAAAACCTCATAAATAATACCAATTTGTTAATTAAACACCTTAAAAGACTCGAAAAATTTAAATAATAAAAATGCGAGTAAATTCTAAATAAAATTGTCGTTAATTACATAAACGCTCAGGTTATGTTTTTCACCGCAATTTTAGTCCTACTTGTATTAGATGCAATGTGGATTACTCATTCAATTTTGACTGCTCCTATTATTGATGACGAAGAATATTTAAGTCTCTTTGGTGAGAGTTCCCTTAATTAATTCTTCCGATTTCCTACACTAAATTCTTATTTAATCAGATCAAAGGGTATACGTTTTGCAAACTTTCTATCCTTATTCTCGATTTTTTTTGCAACGGCAGATGCTACTAATCCACCAATTAGATATAGTCCTGTTGTAAATGCTTTTGTTTTTAAAGTTCTGCTGCTGTAAGCAGGATTAAGTCCGAGCGACTTCGGTAGAAACACTGCGCCTAAACCTGCAGTCAATCCCATCAACGCGCCTTTCGGCCAAATATATTTTCTCTTTCCTGCAACGCCCAGTCCATAATAAATGGTGTTCGTTATCAAATCGCCAACCATTGCTATCTGATAAACATTTTTATCATCCGGCATCTGTTGATCCGTTTTTCTAATCCCCTTCTTTACCGCTTGCATGCCCATCAAATCCATTCTTGGAGCATCAGAATCCATTCTTTTTACAATTTCATGCAGCAAAGTGAGGGCACAAGCACCTGCCAGTCCACCTCCAATAGATGAGATTAATTTCATGATTATAAAAGGAATTTGTAGATGCTTTGTTTAAAATTTTATTGCCTAAACAAATAAATCACTGCTTAAATAACGGTCTCCCCTATCGCAGGCAATAAATACAATAACACCTCGGTCTAATTCCGCAGCAAGTTTAATAGCGGCGTGTGCAGCACCACCACTACTCATGCCAGCTAAGATACCTTCGGTGTTGGCAAGCCTTCTTGTCATTGCTGTTGCATCAGCCTGAGAAATATCAATCACGCGGTCAACTCTGGAAGCGTCGAAAATTTTAGGAAGATATGCTGCCGGCCAACGCCTGATGCCGGGAATTGAAGATTCTTCGGTAGGCTGGCATCCTATTATTTGAATTTCAGAACGCTGCTCTTTAAGGTACATGGATGTTCCCATTATCGTCCCGGTAGTTCCCATGGCACTAACGAAATGAGTTATTTCTTTATTGGTGGCATTCCAAATTTCGGGACCCGTGGTCTTATAATGAGCCAGGTAATTATCGGCATTGGCAAACTGATCGAGCAAAAAGTAATCTCCTGATGCACCCCTTTCTTCAGCATAATCACGGCAGGCTTCAATATTTTCTAGCAAGGTGACCTTTGCACCGTAAGCTTCCATCGTAAGAGTGCGTTCGCGAGTAGAATTTGAAGGCATCACCAACTCAATATCTAAATCGAAAAGGCGAGCTATCATGGCAAGTGCAATTCCGGTATTACCGCTGGTTGCCTCAATTAATTTAGTTCCGGCTTTAATTTCTCCCCGATCTAGTGCACTTTTTATCATATTCAATGCAGCCCGATCCTTAACACTTCCGCCAGGATTATTCCCTTCTAATTTGGCAAAAATCTTAACATTTAAATTTGGATTAAGTCGCTGAAGCTCTACTAAAGGCGTATTCCCAACAATATCAATTACACTTGCCATTAAATTTTAATTTGCCTTTCCACAACTTTTGCTGTTGATTCATGATAAACCGTTGAATACGGAGGAACACTTTTAGTAAGCCAAACGTTACCACCAATTATACTGCTGTGCCCAATAATCGTTTGACCACCAAGAATAGTTGCGTTAGCATAAATCACCACATTATCTTCCACAGTTGGGTGACGCTTTACGGATGCCATACTCTTATCTACACTTAAAGCTCCCAAAGTTACACCCTGATAAAATTTAACATGATTGCCTATTTTGGCTGTACCACCAATAACAATCCCGGTTCCGTGATCAATGTAGAGGTATTCGCCAACTTCTGCTCCGGGATGAATATCAATACCCGTCTTCGAATGAGCATATTCGGTTAAAATTCTTGGTATTAAAGGAATATCAAGCTTGAATAAAGAATGAGCTAATCGGTAAAAGGAAATAGCGTAAAAACCCGGATAGGCTCTGATGATTTCAAATTCGCTGGTAGCAGCCGGATCGCCCTCCATAATTGCTTTAATATCGGTATTCAGTAAAGCATATAACTGCGGAAGGCCGTTAAAAAAAACTTTTACTTTCTCCTCATTATTGCAATTCTGACAAGCCTTAGTAGCATTCATTATATTGCAAAGCTCGTTTTGAAGCCTTAGAAGCTCCTCCTCGATTTCTCCCAAAGAAGAAAAAACTAATTTCGATTGCTCAGGATATAATAACCGGATAAGACGGGAGGCCCAACCAGCAATTTCTTTATTAGAAGGAACGGCTTCTATGTGTTGATGTTTATCGAAAATATATTGGTAAAAATCTTTGTTCATTCAACGATGGCTGCAAAACCTTTAACGTTGCTAATATAAGATTAACACTTTATTATTTGAAATCAGAGCTCTAATGTGGCATTGTTATGAATGAGTGATCAATAAAAGACAGGGTTCCCCGGAGCTTGTAAAACAGAAAAGCCCGAAAATAAATTTCCAGGCTGTTTCAGATTACAAAAAATCGATTAATATGGTGGGTTTTCTGTTTGAAAACTATTACTTGTGCTTTGTGAGTTTGATGTACCTTGACCTTGACCAAACTGACCTTTCAGCTGATCAGTATATTGTTTGGCTTTCTCCATCCACTCAGGTGCTTTTTCAGATAGATCGTCTATAATGGATCTGCCATCTTCTCTTTTCTTGGTAGCGTAATTAACGCCAGCGGCTACCGCTGCGCCAAAAACTAAATATTTTAATAGGCTCATATTTATTTTCTTTGTGCTGAGTGAAATACAATTACTGTTCCAAAGAAGATTTATATAACGAATTATCTTAAATCAGCCTGTAGAGGCCTGTTTGAACGAAGTCCACAAGAATTCTGAAAACAACAAACAAAAATTGTCTAAAATTTACTTCACAAACTTTTAGCAAAGTTTCATACCAATACGAACTACTCAGAACTATCCCTATTAAGTATTTTAAATTAGATTCGCCTTTTTAATATTTTATCGCAACTTTTATATTACACACAACGTAATCACATTTAGAAAATCAATTATTAATACTGGCTCGCAATTTGTCCTTTAGAATTGCACACTTAGATAGAATCATGGAAAAAATATTATCTGAATCAGATTCACAACATCTGGTTAAGAATCTTACCGATTTAGATCGGGCAGAGATTAAGCGCGATAAAGTACGTTTTGGGGAGTATTTCATTGGCGAAGAAGATCATCGCTGTTTTAGGGTTAATCCAATAAATGTGGTTGATGTTGACGGAAATCTTAGAACCGTTAAGCTCAGCGCTGTTACATTTATTTAATTTCTCCAGTATTTTACTCTCCTTCAAGAATTAAATTTTCTTTAGGCAGCTCTGCTCTAAGATATGGTATAAAGATTAATCGCCGAATGGCGATCGAGAATGGTGATCGAACCAGGTTATCATTAGCCCCTTCAAATCAAATTCCCTTTATTTGTGTTCTTAACACAAACCCTTATCTTATATGCAAAAATTACAGAAAGTTTGGTTCATTACAGGCGTTTCGGGCGGACTTGGTCGTGCCTTAGCACAAGAAGTTGCCCTTAGCGGGGATGTTGTTATCGGAACGTTAAGGAAGCAGGATCAGATTGCCGACTTTGATTCTCTTGTTCCAGAAAAAACTTTTGGAGTAATGCTCGATGTTAATCATCCTTCGCATTTCGATAAAGTGTTAAGTACTGCTGTTTTAAATTTCGGAAACATTGATATTTTAGTAAACAACGCGGGGTACGGACTATTCGGCGCAATCGAAGAAGTTAGTTTAGAGGAAGCAAGGCAACAAATGGAAACCAATTTCTTTGGCGCACTTGCACTTACTCAGGCCGTATTACCTTATATGCGTGAACGCAGATCCGGACATATTATTCAGATCTCTTCTATGGCCGGCATTAAAAGTGTTCCCGGAGCAGGTTTATATAACGCCAGTAAATTTGCATTGGAAGGATTTAGCGAAGCGCTGGCTTTAGAGGTCCAGCCGCTTAATATTAAGGTTACCATTGTAGAACCAGGTCCTTTCCGCACCAATTGGGCGGGCGATTCTTCTATTCGTTCGGCAAAAGTTATTGAAGATTATGCTTCCACGGCAGGTTCGCGCATTGCAACTATTAACGGATACTCCGGGCATCAACCAGGCGATCCGGTTAAAGCAGCAAAAGCCATAATCAAAATAACCAATAGCGACAATCCGCCTTTGCGGTTAGCCCTTGGAAAAGTTGCAATAGATGCCATCAGAGCTAAACTTCAGTCGATGGAAGAAGAAATTCAGGAATGGGAAAAAGTTGGGCTGGATACTTCGTTTGATGAGGATAATGCCGCCGCTCTAAATTAACCTTAAGATCTCAATTACTATATTTGCAAGCAAACTTCTTTCATGATTAATTATCCTTTAAAATTTCGCACCATCTTTAAAGACAAGATTTGGGGCGGTCAGAAAATACATACCTATTTACAAAAAGACTATTCGCCACTTCCTAACTGTGGTGAAACCTGGGAAATATCAGGAGTAAAATCCGATGTCTCTGTTGTATCAAATGGGGCACTTGCTGGTGAAAGTTTATCCACACTATTAGAGAAGTACAAAGAAGAACTGGTTGGAAATAGTGTTTACCAACGCTTTGGAAATGAGTTTCCATTATTGATCAAGTTTATCGATGCCAATGAAGACCTTTCGATACAAGTTCACCCGGATGATGAGCTGGCAAAAAAACGCCATAACTCTTTCGGAAAAACCGAAATGTGGTATGTTGTTCAGGCCGATGAAGGCGCGACCTTGATTGCAGGATTTAATCAAAAGGTTAACGAAGAAATATACCTTGCGAAACTTAACTCAGGCAAACTAAATGATATTCTAAACGAAGAAACTGTTAAAGCCGGTGATGTTTTCTTTTTACCAGCAGGCCGGGTTCATACCATAGGTAAAGGGCTTTTAATTGCAGAAATTCAGCAGACATCTGATATCACTTATCGTATCTATGATTTCGACCGTGTAGATGACAAAGGGAATAAACGCGAGTTACACACTGAAGAAGCTTTAGCCGCGCTTGATTATGAAGTTTACGATGAGTATAAATCTCTGTACGATAAGAAGACCAACGAAGCGGTACATGTTGTAAGCTGTCCGTATTTCACAACCAACATTTTGGAATTTACCCAACCGGTGACACGTGATTATTCTTTTGATTCATTCGTGATTCACGTTTGCGTAGCCGGATCGTACACTTTGAATTATGGTAGCGAGAGTTTGAATGTAAGAATGGGGGATAGCGTGCTGATTCCTGCCACGATTAAGGAAGTTAAGCTTGAAACAGACGGCGGGTATAAGATATTGGAAAGTTATATTATTTAACACTTTTTTTTTGAAAACAGCTTTAAGTCTCCGTAGCTCAATACAGCCTTACTTTACGCTCATACGCCCGCAGGCCTTCCGCGCGAGCCAGGTATTTGCTCCAATCAGGTTTAAATGGATACTTAGAACGTTGTGGGGAGATTTAAACTTTACAAAGTTTAAATCTTTTGTAAAGTATAGAATAGCATTACTCCAAATTCGAACCAGCAATTTAAACTTGCCAAAGTTTTGAACTTTTGGCAAGTTAAGTACTCAATCATTCAAACTCTGATATACCAAAGCCTTAAACTTATTTTGCATATCAGACCTCATCGGCGATTGTTGAGTATAAATCAGTGCGACAATCTTCTCTTTAGGGTCAACCCAATACGTGGTAGAAAAATATCCGCCCCAGGCGAATGAGCCTTCTGTAATACCAAGATTGGACATTCCCCTTGAGGTGGTAATTTCAAATCCCAAGCCAAATTTATTACTGCCATTTATGCTCAATTCACCAATTTGATTCATGGTCATTAAGTCGACGGTGCGGCGGGATAAAATTCGGTTTCCGTTATAAGTACCGCCATTTAATAACGCTTGAAGAAATACAGCGTAATCATAAATCGTGGAGCTAAGTCCGGCACCACCTGAGAAATATGTTCCTTTAAAGGTTGGGTAGTTTGCCGTCATCGTTCCCTCCTTCAGGTATTTAACCAGCCTGTTTCCACCATCATAAGTGTACACGGGAACCAGTCGGGAATGTTTAGAAGCCGGCAGATAAAAGTATGTATCATTCATTCCAAGAGGTTTGAAAATCCTTTCAGAGAAAAAGCGATCAAGGCTAACGCCCGATACAACCTCAACCAAATAACCTAAAACATCAGTATTTAAACCATAAGTGTATTTCTCACCCGGATGATGCGATAGTGGTGCGCTTGCCAGCTTAATCATCTCATTTTTTAACAACATCCCTTCGCTGCCAAAGCCGGGAATAATCCCTTTTTTATCATAAATCGCTTTCATGTTTCCAGAGCCAATCACTGCATAATCAATCCCGGAGGTATGTGTAAGCAAATCGCGGATCGTTACTTCGCGTTTTGCCGGTACAGATGTATAACTTGAATCTTTAGAGTTAAATTTCTCAAGCACATGAGGTTTGGCGAATGCCGGAATAAACTTCGAGATCGGGTCGTCAAGTAAAAACTTTCCTTCCTCAAATAGTATCATCACAGCTACACTTGTTATTGCTTTGGTTTGCGACGCTATGCGGAAAATATCAGTAGTTCGCATAGCTGTTTTAGCTTCCAGATCGCTATATCCAAATGCTTTGTTATATACAATTTTGCCATCGCGGGCAATTAAGGCGGTAGCTCCGGCTATCAATCTCTTATCAACATTTTCCTGCATAAGCTGATCGATCCGCTGCAAACGTGCTGCACTTAATCTTACAGAAGCAGGCGAAGCCGCTTGTAAAGCGCTTTGAGCAAAAGCACCGGCAGATGTAATTACCAACAATAGGGCAAAAAGAGTAATTTTAAGTCTATACATATGGTTGTTAAGGAAAGGCTCTAAGTATTGTGATGATAAAAATACATATTCGTTTTAGCAAACAAACTATCAAAAAAACGCATAATTAAACCTTCATATTCTTCTGCTTGTCAAATTCACCATATCTGAAACATTTACAGGCTTTTGAAATTATAGAGTTATAAATACAACACGTTGAACAAGTTTGGTAAAATATCTTTAAAAATCCTTCTGGGCGTAGTAGGCTTTGTCATCATACTCATAGTACTGGTCTTCATATTAATTGAGGTTCCAGCTGTGCAAAATGCTGCACGTAAAAAAGCGGTTTCATTTCTTGAAGGGAAGATCGGGACTAAAGTAGAAATCAACCATTTGAGCCTGGATCTTCCAAAGTTGGTGGTTTTAGAAGATGTGTACTTTGAAGATCAAAAAGGTGATACGCTGATTGCAGGCGACACACTGAAAGTAGATATCAGTATGACGAAGCTTCTGAAAAGCGAAGTAGAAATTAATGAAATCGACCTGCGCGGAGTTACCATAAATGTAAATCGCACTGCAGACAGCGTTTTTAACTTCGATTACATATTGAAGGCCTTTGCCTCTAAGCAACCCACTGCGCCTAAAGACACTGCCGCGGCTCCCATGAAAATGTCGATCGACAAGATCAATCTCGACAGAATTCGACTGAAATATAAGGATGCCCCGACAGCTAATGATGTAAATCTCTACCTGGGGCATTTCGATACCCGTATAAAAGAATTCGACCTGGAGAAAATGCGTTTCAATATTCCAAACTTCAAGCTTTCGGGTGTTAATGCCGTAATTATTCAAAGTCAACCTGCTATCAAAAACGACTCCAAACAAAAGGACATGGTTAACGCAGCACAACCAATGGATTTGGGACTAGTGCTTGGCTCGGCTGACCTTGATCGTATTAAAGTAAAGTATCGCAACGATGTTTCTGCGCTTAACGCGGATGTGAATATTGGTAAGCTAAATGTGGAGAGCGATAATCTTGATATGAAAAAACAGGTGATTGACTTAAGAAAAGTCAACCTGGATAACTCAATGTTCCATATTACGCTGGGTAAAAAGCCGCAGGCACAAGTGGTTGTTAAAGAAGTTAAAGAAAAAGCCGATGCTGTTGCTACCTTCTGGGGTTTCAGTGCTGACGATATTAATTTCACCAATAGCCAACTTCGTTATGACGACCAGAGCATGCCCGTTTTGCGAAGAGGTATGGATTACGCTCACCTGGATATCAAAAACCTTAATCTCGATGCAAACAACTTTGTATTCGCGAAGGACACAATATCGGGTAAAATAAACTCAGGAAGTATGCGCGAAAAAAGCGGTTTTGAATTACGCCGACTTAACGCCAACTTTTTTTACTGCAGCAATAAAGCTTTCCTGGAAGACTTATATATTGAAACGGATAAAACCCTGATCCGGAATGAGATCAAACTTTCATATGCTACCATTGAGGACATCAGTAAAAACCCGGGCGATCTTAGAATTGACGCGACACTCGACAAGACCCGCTTAGGCTTTAGAGATATTTTAATTTTTGCTCCTCAACTGGCATCAACAGAACCATTCCTCAGTAATGCAAACGCGATTGTAAACATCAACGGAAGTGTAAACGGCCAGGTTAAAAACCTAAACATTCCGAAACTCGAAGTATCGGGTTACCGCAACACTACTTTATATGCATCTGGCCGCATTACCGGTCTGCCCGATATGACTCGTGCATTTTTCGATTTGGATATTAACCGTTTTAACACCAGAAGCGCAGATATATATTCCTTCGTTCCTGCCGGAACTATTCCCGCTAATATCCGGGTTCCGGAAGCCGTGAGCCTAAACGGAACTTTCAAAGGCGGCATGAATCGCTTTAGCACAAATCTTAATCTCAACTCAAGTTTCGGAAGTGCAAAAACTGTGGGGACGTTTTCTCTGGGCACCGTACCATCTTATAATGCCAGGATAGCAACCTATAATTTCAATGTTGGGCGACTGATAAAACAAGAAGCAACAATCGGTAAAATAACACTAGCAGCTCAGGTGAACGGCAGCGGAATGGATGCTAAAACGTTCAGCGGAACCGTTAATGGAAAAGTAGTACGGGCAGATTATAACAAATACAGCTATCGCAACCTCACCTTAAATGCTAAAGCCAGAAATGGCAACATTACAGCCAAAGCGTTTATGGCGGATCCTAATATCGACTTCAATTTGAATGCGGCAGCTAACTTCAGAAACAAATACCCAAGAATTAAAGCAACGTTGGATGTCGACAGTTTAAACCTGCAGCGCTTACATTTCTCTAAAGACGATTTCCGCTTCCGCGGGAAGATAGTTGCCGACCTGGCGACTGCCGATCCTGATTATTTGAACGGAAACGTACTACTCACCGACGCCTTGATGGTAACACAAGGCAAACGTATCCAACTGGATTCTGTGAGTGCTGTTTCAACAGCCAGCGCAGACAGCAACACGCTAAAACTAGAATCGGAGTTTTTAAATGCCAACGCCTCGGGCAAGTATAAGCTTACGCAGATTGGGCCTGCAATCCAGTCTACACTTAACCGCTACTACAACCCAAATGGCAGTACAGTTACTACTGCAAGTTCGGGACCTGCGCAATTTATGCGCTTTGATGCCCGTGTAACCAACAACCCCCTAATCCAGCAATTTGTACCTGAGATCAAGGAAATGTCGAACATCTCGATCTCCGGCAACTTTAATAATCAAACCGGCGCATTAAACGTAAAGGGAACGGCACCGAGACTGGTTTACGGAGCGTACGACATCAACAACCTGACATTTGACATCAGCCCCGCTACTAACGGAACCGCTCTTAATTATTCGGTTGTACTTAACAGACTGGGCAGTACCCAATTTCAGGTTATTAATACCAGCGTTTCAGGAAACATCCAGAATAATATTATTTCCACCGATTTTCAGATAAGAGATGCGGCCAACAAGCAACGCTATCGCATTGCGGGAAATTTACGCGCTATACAATCTAATTTTGAGTTTAGCCTTTTACCCGACGGCTTAATCCTGAATTACGATCCATGGGCAGTTGGTCAAAACAACGCCATTCAGTTTGGAAGCAGCGGAGTTTTAGCCAGGAATTTTGTTTTAAGCCACACCAATCAGCAAATAAGCGTTAACTCTCAACCAATGGGTTTGAATAACCCGATGGCGATTAATTTTAACAACTTTAGGATAGAAACGTTGACTGAAATCGCCCGCAAAGATTCTTTGCTCGCTGGAGGAACCATCAACGGTAATGCCGTTGTGCGGAATTTTCAAACCACTCCCATTTTCACATCAGATCTAACAATTAGTGATTTTAACTTTCGTGGAGATACGGTTGGTAACATCGCTTTGCGTGTAAACAACGAACGCGCCAATACGCTTGCCGCCAATGTTGGTATCACTGGCAAAGGGAACCAGGTAGACATGAATGGCTATTATTATATCAACAACAGCAGTTTTGATATGACTATGAACATCGGCACGCTCAGTCTGCAAAGCATACAAGGTTTTACGATGGGTAATTTGAAAGATGCCAGTGGAAATCTGTCTGGCAAGCTTGCTATTACCGGAACGGCTGATGCACCTAAGATAAATGGCAATGTCAACTTTAATGATGCGGCTTTCAGAATCGGAATGCTCAATTCCCTTTATCGTATAGATGATGAACGTATTGCTTTCAACGATGCTGGAATTAACTTCAATAATTTTTCAATTCTCGATTCGGCAGGAAACTCGGCGAACGTTGATGGCATGGTCTATACTAAAAACTTCCTGGATTACACCTTTAACCTGGATGTTACCAGTGATGATTTCCAGGTACTGAATTCTACTTCTAAGGATAATGATATGTATTATGGGAAGTTGTTTGTTGATACCCGTATCCGCATTCGCGGAGATATGAATAGCCCTGTGGTGGATGCAGATCTCAAAGTACTTCCAAATACCAGCCTTACAGTGGTGCTCCCGCAAAGCAACCCCGGCGTGGTTGAACGCGAAGGAATTGTTGAGTTTGTTGATATGGATGATCCAAACGTCTCAACCGCTTTTACAACAGGCTTAGATTCTTTAAACACTTCTCCGCTTGTTGGCTATAATATCAACTCTACTATTGATATTTCTAAAGAAGCAGAGTTTAACCTCATTGTTGATCAGGGAAACGGAGACTTTCTAAAAGTCAAAGGGCAGGCACAACTTACCGGCGGTATTGATCCGAGCGGCAAAGTTACCCTTACGGGAAATTACATTTTGCAGGAAGGCGCCTATGAGCTTTCCTTCAATTTCATAAGAAGACGATTTGAAATTAAAGAGGGCAGCAGCATTACCTGGAATGGAGAACCAACCAGCGGAACAATGGATGTTACCGCAATATATGTAGCCAACACTTCGCCAATTGATTTGGTTCAGAGCCAGTTGGCGGGAGCATCGCAGGCAACGCTAAATACCTATAAGCAACGACTGCCATTTGAACTTCAAATGGGATTGAAGGGAGAATTGATGAAGCCTGAAATCTCGTTTGACATTGAACTACCGGAACGAAATTACTTTGTTTCTGGCGAGGTACTTTCAACTGTAAATACGCGACTCGAACAACTGCGTGCAGAGCCATCAGAACTAAATAAACAAGCCTTTGCGCTAGTATTACTCAATCGTTTTGTGGCGGAAAATCCTTTTGACAGCAGTGGTGGCGGCACTAATGCTGGTTCGCTGGCGCGACAAAGTGTAAGTAAGCTTTTAAGCGAGCAGTTGAATAATCTTGCAGGTGGTTTGCTTGGTGGTATTGACCTGAACTTTAACTTAGAATCTTCGGATGATTACACAACAGGACAGATGCAGAATCGAACCGATTTGAATGTGGCCGCCTCTAAGCGTTTGCTGAACGATCGTTTGAAGGTTTCCATTGGAAGCAACTTTGAAATTGAGGGACCTCAACGCTCCGGGCAACAAGCCAACAACATTGCCGGAGATATTGCTGTAGATTATCAATTGACGAAAGACGGCCGCTACTTGCTTCGCGCCTATCGCCAGGATCAATACCGCGTAGCAGTTGAAGGGCAGGTTATCGAGACAGGCTTAAGCTTTATTTTGAGTATGGACTACAACAAGTTCAGAGAAATTTTCAAACGTCAGAGTGCGGAAAACAAGAGACTGAAAGAACAGCAGGAAACCGCCGCGAAACAGGTAAAAAATGAAGAGAAATTATAAAAATAGTTATCTATTAAGTTTGAATAAAGTGATTAAGCACATCATCCCCGAAAGGGAAAAAAGTAATTCGTTTGTTTTCTCTCCGTTTAATGTTCTACTTAGTCGTTTTTCTGCACCATCCAACCTACTTTTTGTACTTATATCACTTTTGTTCTGTTCTTGCAGTTCGGTGAAATCTGTGCCAGAGGGCGATTACCTGTACATGGGTGGAAAGGTTAATATTGAAGACACAAATAATAGCCGTAGAAAAGAAACTAAAGCACTGGAAGGTGAGCTTCAGGGCGTGCTGCGGCCTAAGCCTAACACACGGTTTTTGGGAATTCCTTTCAAACTTTGGATCTATAACTTCTGGGGAAACCCAAAGAAAAAAGGCGGTATTGGCAATAAGATTCGCAATAAATTCGGACAGCCACCTGTATTGTTCAGCAGTGTTAAGGTAGATTATAACCGCACATTAGTGGTAAATCGATTAGAAAACCGGGGTTATTTCAGAGCATCGGCTGCGCCTGATACTAATCTCCGAAGAAAAAAAGCAACGCTGATTTTTAATACTCTTACCGGTCCGCAATACAAAATTAATACAGTAACATTTACTACTGATAGTTCAGATTTAGGGAAAGCGGTTAAGCGCACGTCGCGCAGAAGCTTTCTAAAAAAGGATGAACCGTATGATTTAGATGTCATCCGCGGAGAACGCGAACGTATCGACACAAGGCTCAAAGAAAGAGGCTTTTATTACTTCAGTCCTGAACATTTAATTGTTCAGGTAGACAGCACCAACAATCAGCATAAAGTTGATTTAATTGTAAACGTTAAATCGAACACTCCCGCTAAGGCACAAGATCCTTATCGCATAAACAACATTTATATCTATTCGAACTATGATGTATCGAAGGATTCGACCAGTGTTGGAGAAGGGGTTAAACACCGGGATTTTTATGTAATTGATACTGCCCGAACATTCAAACCGCAAGTTTTTGAGCGCACCATGTTTTTTAACCGGGGTGATTTATATAACAGAACAGACCACAATCTTTCTCTTAACCGCCTAATGAGTCTGGGTACTTTTAAGTTTGTAAAAAATCAGTTCGTAGAAGCACCGTCAACCGATAGTGCACAATTAGATAGTTACTATTACTTGAGTCCGTACCCAAAAAAATCTTTGAGAGCAGAAGTAACCGGGAGAACTACTTCAGCAAACTTCACAGGTACAGAACTGACTTTGAGCTGGCGAAATAGAAATGCTTTTAGAGGTGCTGAATTGCTTACGCTAAGTGCTTATGGCGGAACAGATATTCAAGTCTCCGGCATTAACAAAGAAAATAACTTATTTCGCCTTGGAGCGGAAGCCAGCCTGAATATTCCGAGATTTATTTCGCCGATAAAATTCCGATCTTCCAGTGCCTTTATTCCGCGTACGCGAATTGTTCTAGGGGCAGACTTGTTAAATCGTTATGAAGCCTACTCTCTGGCGTCTTTCAGGACATCTTTTGGCTATACCTGGAAAGAGGACATAAAGCGAGAGCATCAGTTAAATTTACTTGCGGTAAATTATGTAAGACAATTAAATGTAACGCAACCTTATCTGGCCTTAATTGATAGCAACGTCAATCTTCAAAGAGCCATTCAGGAACAGTTCATCATCGGCCCCGACTATAATTTCTTGTATACTAATACCACTGAAACCCGAAAAACAAATACGTTTTACTACAATGCAAATGTCGAGGTGTCAGGAGCGATCTTGGGGCTAGCCACCGGTGCAAGTGTCAAAAAAGGGCCTCAAAAGGAAGTTTTTGGCGTACCCTTCTCGCAGTATTTACGCGTGGAAAATGATTTTCGACACTACTATAATTTAGGCTTTGGTTCGCAAATAGCCAGCAGATTGATTGTGGGAATGGGATTGCCATATGGGAATTCTCCGTCATTACCTTTTATCCGACAATTTTTCATTGGGGGTACAAACAGCTTGCGTGCATTTAGAGCCCGCTCAGTTGGACCGGGAACTTACATTAATAACAACGAAGTTGTGGGCGGGAACTCAATAGTTTCAGATAAAACCGGCGATATCAAGCTGGAATTCAATACAGAATACCGCCCCAAATTTAACCAGATTTTACGCGGCGCCTTATTTCTGGATGCTGGTAACGTTTGGTTAACAAAAAACGATCCTGCTTTGCCACAACCCGGAGGAACTTTTGGCAAAGACTTTTTGAATGAACTGGCTGTGGGAGCAGGTGTGGGCTTACGCTTCGACCTAACGTTTTTTGTTTTAAGAACAGATTTGGCTACGCCTTTACGTAAGCCCTGGTTACCGGAAGGACAACGCTGGGTATTTAATGATATTAAATTTTCCAGCCCCGATTGGAGAAGAGAGAATCTGGTATTTAATTTAGCGATTGGATATCCGTTTTAAGAGCAAATTAATCACTAGTCTATTGATTTTCTTTATTCGGCACTTTCCGAGACCAATTCTGACTCTTCAGATATTGATTGAGATATACTTTACTACATCATGGCGCCATCACTCCATTGAATTTACATAATATTGCAGTATGACATTTGAAGCTGACAATTTCTTACTTGTAGCGTCGATACTGCTTTTTGCGAGTATAGTGATCAGTAAAACGGGGAGTAGAATCGGCATTCCAACTCTGCTATTATTCATCGTTGTAGGAATGTCTGCCGGTTCGGAGGGAATAGGTGGAATTTATTTCGACGATCCTAAATTAACTCAATTTATTGGTGTAGTCGCGCTTAATTTCATCTTGTTTTCCGGAGGTCTAGAAACGCAATGGACCAGCATTAAGCCGGTTCTATGGCGAGGAATCGCATTGTCAACCCTCGGAGTGCTTCTAACAGCTGTATCTATTGGCTTATTTGTATTCTGGATATCAGATTTCAGCCTGCTTGAGGGACTTCTTTTGGGAGCTATAGTGTCTTCCACAGATGCTGCGGCTGTATTCTCTATTCTAAGGTCAAAAAATATTGGATTAAAAAGAAATCTTAGACCAACATTAGAATTTGAGAGTGGATCTAATGATCCCATGGCATATTTTCTAACAATAAGCCTTACTTACCTTGTTGTTAATAGCAACGCCTCTGTGTTTGAATTGACTTGGATGTTTGTTCGGCAGATGATACTGGGTGCAGGCATTGGCGTATTAATGGGATTTTTAAATATTCGAATCATAAATACAATCAAACTTCAGGCTGAAGGTTTATATCCTGTACTGGTGTTGGCATTGATGTTTTTTACTTTTGCTTTTACAGATATCCTGGGGGGAAACGGCTTCTTATCGATATATGTTTCGGCAATAATCTTGGGGAAC
>DASVRX010000199.1:0-3478 GCA_036388375.1 Pedobacter sp.
CTCATTTTACTCTATATAACTTCAAATTATTCTGGTAAGATTTTAACAACACCGCATTGGGGTTAGGTAAATTGCGGTCAAAGGTAAGATAATAACCACTTACAGTATCTGCTTCAACAAATTTAACCTGTTGCATCCGCGATTGCTGGAGGTAAAAAATAAGCTTGTGATGGAATGGAATATCTTCGACCAAAGGATGATATTGGTAAAGATAAAACGGTGATCCTCTACTTATCGTTCCCATTTCCTGAGATACTGACTTGTAGTAATTACCCTCCTGGTGCTGAAACCGATAAGGCAGAATAAACCAGCTAAACCCCATACGAACTACAAGAAGCAGTGCTAAAAATGCGATGATTTTATGTTGTTGCAGCTTAGAGAATAAAAATGAAATGGAGCCCGCCATCAGGCAAAGTGCAACCACTTTAAATCCAAAATAACTTATTGCAAATTTGTCTTCAAAATAAAAAGCGAAGGGTATGGCAATTGTGATAGTAATGCAAAGGACTAGAAGCAAGGTTTCAAACACTTTATTCAGTTTAACCAAGCGCTCACGGTAAGTGTAATAAGCATGGCTCCAAATAATAAAAAGAAACGGGAAGAGCATCAACAAATATCGAGGCCGTGTTTCCGGCGAAAGCCAATAGATCCAAATATTTGCTAAGAATATTATTGCACAAAATTTTAAGAAGTCATTGAGCCATAAGTCTTTTAGAAAGTTTTTGTGCAGACAAAAAACAAGCAGTAAACTTGCAGGAAACAGATGGCCGCAATACTCAAAAGGAAACAAAAAGATGTGTTTAACACTAGGCCAAAACCCCACACTTGCTGCAGTGCGCTGGCTGCTTTGATCCCATATGGTGGCGATATAACCGCTTAAGTCAGAATTGTAGAAAGAGTAATTGTAAAAATACAACCCGATTATCAGCAAGCAGATAATTCCTGAAAGTACATGCTGCCAGCTAAAAAGCTTTTTGAAGTTTTTGGTATAGATAACAAGTGAAATGAGTGTAAGCCCCTGAAACACAATTGAAGGCATCCCTTTGCAAAGAAAAGTTATTGCTGTAATAAAGTAGGAAGTAAAAAACAGCCAAAACCATTGCTTCCTTTCATAGAAGTAATAGATCGAAATAAATGAGATGAAGGTGAGCCAGGAATAAAAGATATCGATATGCCCCAAGAGCGAATCATAAATCAGCATTCTTCCATTTAAGATTGAAAGCATTGCGCTTAAAAGTGCAATTCGTTTGTCTTTCAGGAAATAAACCACCGTATAGTAAATCGTTATCGCAAACAGAAATAACGGAATTAAAGCAGGTAGCCTGGTTACAAATTCGGAAAAGCTTCCCGTTAGGTTATAAACTAAAACGAGCAGCCAGTTATAAAGCGGAGGTTTGTTGTAATAATATTCGGCTCCAATAGTAGGTACAGAATAGTTTCCCGAAAGGATCATTTCAAGCGCAACGTTCGCTCGTGTAGGTTCATCGGCAAATAAGGGAAGCAGGCCGAGATTTATAAAGAATGCTGGAATGGCGAGTGAAAGCAGAATAGCAAACGTTTTACCCGGAGATCTGGAAATGAAATTGTCTAATGCCTGCATTAAGCATCAAAGATAGGAAAGGATTATTTCTACACTTTAATTACTAAAAACAATTTTGAAAGTGGTGCCTTTTCCAAGTTCGCTTTCGACAGAAATGCTGCCCCCTAAAGATTCAACTTGTGCTTTGGTCATGTGAAGCCCGAGACCTTTACCTTCGTTTTGAGTAGTAAAGCGTTTATACAATCCAAACATTTGAGATCCGTATTGATTTAAATCAATTCCCATTCCATTATCAGCTACTTCAATATGTGTATGGTTTGATTCACGCCAGGCCTTGATTTTAAGTTCCGGATTTCTATGCGCAGATTTATATTTTATCGAATTAGAAACTAGATTATGTATAATGCTCTGAACGTAACTCTTGATACTGGTAAGCTCGTTTGCCTCATCACTAATGTCTACATTAATTAAAGCTTGTGATTGATTGATTTGCTGCTCGAGGTTATGACAAACACCCTGAATTATTTCGGTTAGCAAAAACTCCTCGCGTTTTTCGTTTAACGGAGATCTTGCTGTGAGAACATCATTCAGATCTTTAATTAATGTATCAATAGACTCTGCCGACTGCATGATATAATCAAAAATCTGCTTCATATCCTCTGGCGGAGTGCTCGGATTCAGGATATAAGACATCCCCAGAATGTTCGCAATTGGCGAGCGCAGATTATGCGAGACGATATAATTAAACTGCATTAGTTCATTATACTTGTTGTTAATCTCTTTGATTAAACGTTCGCGCTCCTGGTCGTTTTGCTTCTTGTCGGTGATGTTTTGGGCCAGAAGAATAAGTGAGGTTACTTTTCCGGTATCGTTTTTAACAGGGCCTATACTTACATCGTACCATTCGGTTGAATCTCCGCTTAGATTTCCCTGTAACTCCAGATTTTCGACAATGCCAAAATCGAAGACCCTGGCGAAAGCATCTTTCAGGGTATTATAATAATGAACAAGAACTAAATCAAGAGCCGACTTTCCAATAAGATCCTCGCTGTTTCCGCCCGAGTTATTGACATACATTATTGTGTAGTCTTTTTGAAGCTCGAGAATGTAAATAGGTGAACTTTCTGCAATTGCCCTGAAATGCTCTTCGCTGTGCGCCAGGGCGTCTTGCGAAATTTGCATTTCAGTAATATCCTGAACCATCCCAAACAGATACTGGTTGGAATTTGAATCTGAGCGTTTACTGGACGACTGCTCTTTAATATGCTTAACCTTTCCTGATTTGGTAACAATACGGTACTCTATCGAATAGGAAGAATTATTCTGCTTAGATTGGTCTATTGTCTTTTTGAATCGCTCGCGGTCATCAATATGTATGAAATCGAGGTAGCTGGTAAGAGATGGCGCAATGTTTGTCCTCTTGTCTTCTTCAAGAATTTCAAAAACGCCGTCACTCCATTCGTGCTTTCTATTGTTTGGATACCACACCCAATAACCCACTTTTGCCAGCTTGTGACTAAACGATAAAAGATGTTCCCGGCGAAGCAACTCGTTTTGAACAATTTTCAAAGCGGTAATATCAACACCGTATCCTACCTTGTATTTTTTATTTCCAGGTCCCTTAAGAGGCTTTAGCGTTCTAACAAAATATCTCTTTTTTCCTGAATCATCAGAGAGTTCCTCAATCCA
This sequence comes from Pedobacter sp., assembly GCA_036388375.1. GTDB lineage: Bacteria > Bacteroidota > Bacteroidia > Sphingobacteriales > Sphingobacteriaceae > Paradesertivirga. The sequence goes on from DASVRX010000199.1 coordinate 3,230, forward strand.
TTCGATGGGTTTTTTAAGTTCATCAACCAGATTATACATCTCCGTTCTTGATTCGGCAATCTCAATGCTTTTATTTCTTTCCCGGCAATACTCAAAATCGTCTTTTCCAATCAACCACTCACGCATTTTGACATCCTTAACCGCCGATTTACTAATCAAACGATAACGGTTGTGTTCATCAAAAATGGCAATATCAATATTTACGTTATCTATGATTCTCTCGTAAAATTCTTTCGCTACTTCAATTTC
>DASVRX010000200.1:0-3934 GCA_036388375.1 Pedobacter sp.
AACTACCTTATTTTTGTGCAACTTACAATTCTGCACAAAAAATAAAAGAATTTATAGTTTTCCCATCTATTTATTTACTGAAATCCCGATATATGTTTAAATATTAAAGTGTTATTCTTAGTTAGTTTAATATGTAAGGAAATATTGTGATATTACCTAATAATCGCCAACTAGCCCCTGCAAAAACCTAAAAATAAAGTATGTTAATATTTTTCCCTACATCTCAAAGAGGTCTGGGGGAAAACGCATAATGCAAGTGAAAGAAATATTAAGAGAGTTAAAATTAGGCAATTCAGTAGCGGAAGAGGATAAAGACCTTGAGAATTATTTTGTTGAAACTGATACTTTTCGTTCTCTTATTGATGACGAGAACGACATAATAGCGGGCGATAAGGGCACAGGAAAAACCGCTTTATATAAGATTCTAATGAATCGGGCTAAGTCCACAAAGTCTTTGAAAAAAGTTGAAATTCTTACCGCTTTCAATCCTACGGGTAGTAATGTTTTTCAACAGCTTGCTAGAGACGAGGTTTTAACAGAAGGTCAATATTCAACGGTTTGGAAAGCCTACATCCTTTCATTAGTCGGTAATTGGCTGTTGGAAACATTAGGGGATTTACAAGAACCGAAAATGGTGAAACTGGATACTCTTCTTAAGCAACTTAAGTTAAGAGTGGCAGACGATTCGCCGAAAAATGTATTCAGAAACTTACTTGAAACTATAAAGCATTTTGTTCGCCCCAAAAAAGCAGCGATTGACTTCAAATTTAATGAATCTGGAATGCCTACCGCGATAAGCCCAAACATTGAATTTGGGAATACAAGCGAGACAAAGCCAGAAAAGGACGAAATAGAAATCGTAAGCCACACAGACTCTCTCGGCTTACTGAATGATGCCTTAGAAGAGATGGACGTAACTGTTTGGATAGTTCTGGATAGGCTTGACGAGGCATTTCAGGGTTATCCTAAGACGGAAATTCCAGCACTTCGCGCTTTATTACGAACCTATTTAGATTTAAAAGAGTTCGACCGACTAAAATTAAAGTTATTCGTCAGGCGAGATTTATTTCGTAAAATCACTCAAGGCGAACAAGGTTTTGTGAATCTTACACATATTAATGCCCGCAAAAAGGAAATCTTCTGGGAAAATGATGATTTGCTAAACTTGCTAATTCAGCGTGTTAAAGCTAACGACGGATTTGTTAAGACTCTTAAATTACAAGATAAAACCGCTAAGGAAATATTTTATATACTATTTCCCGACCAAGTTGACTTAGGTCAGCGCCGGGCAAAAACTTGGAATTGGATGTTATCTCGTATCCGCGACGGCAATGATGTAAAACCGCCTCGTAATTTAATTGATTTGGTGATTAAAGCACAAGAGCAACAAAACAGACACGAAGAGAGAGTATCGCGCGAATTCGGCGCTGAAACCAGTTTAATCACTTCGGAAGCTGTAAAAACAGCACTAAGTCGATTAAGTGATGAGAGGGTTAAAGATACTCTTTTAGCCGAAGCCGGTAAATATTCAACACACATTGAAAAATTTCGTGGCGGCAAAGCAGAGTATAATATGGAGTCTCTTGTTGAGACACTAAATATGCCTAATGACGATGTAAGGGGTGTAATAAAGGTTCTAGTAGAAATGGGATTTCTTGAGCAGACAAGTGAAACTTATAAAATTCCGATGTTATACCGCGACGGTTTGGAAATTACACAAGGTAAAGCGTTCCAATCGGAAGAGGTAAATGATGAAGATTAATGGTGTAACTCAGGCTTCTTTGGAGCGATAAGTCAAAATCTTATCGCTCCAAAGAAAATAACAACTATTCCCGATAAAAATCAGCCTCAATGCCTAACTCATACATTGATTGAATGACACAACAAATATTATGACAGAGAACTTTGCACAGTAATTCGTTAATCTGCGCTTTTTCCGTTTTGCTTTTCAGTCTTTCTCCGAACTTGCCTTTTATCATTGAAAAAGTCGTTTCGACGTTTGAGCGCTTGTGGTAGAAACTTTTGAACTTTTCCCGATTCATCTGATAGAAATAAAACATATTTCGCCAGAGAGAATCTTTCGTAACGTGATTCGGGCTACTATTCGACTTGAACGGAATCAAAGCCATACCGCCGATTTTATCCACGATTCGCAGATTCTTTACCGATAGATATGCTTTATCCGCGCTGACTTGATTGATGCTGAAATCTTTGGCGGTTGATTCGACCAGCGTTTTGAACTGCGGAGAATCCGCGCTGTTGCTATCGGTTATTTCAACGCTCGTCACGATGTTTGTAATCACGCCGCAAATCAGGTGGCATTTGAGCCAATCCTTTTTGTTAATCAAGTGCGGATTTGAATATTTGGCGTGCATCCATTTAACGGTCGTGCCTTTGGCGAATCCCGACGAATCTACAGCAAAATCAAATTCGACGGTTTTCAAAGGTCGTGCGCTTTCTCTAATCAGCATTTGCAGAATCGAATATAATTCGTCCATTTCCAAGTAGTTGAAAAGGGAATTGAAATGTGGAATCGTGGAAATGAAACCTTTCTTTTTAGCTTCGGTCAAATCCGACATAAAACGTCTGCCTGAGATTGTCGAGTAGGTTTTAAACACTACTGCAAAAACCATATCTGATAAGGGTATTCGGTTGCGACCTTGAATATTTTTGCGCGGTAAATCGTCAATCTGCGTGCAGAGTTCGTAAAGTAATTCTTGAAAACGGCTTTTTTCTGTGGTTTGCGCTTGATTGTAGGCTGTCCAATCCTGCGAATAGGTGATTTTGGGCTTTATTTCTGCGGTTTCGTCGGCAGAAACTTTCGGCTGTAAATCTTCATCTAGTAAATACATTGTGCTTTTATCCTTAGTTGATTTAAGGCGTGAATTGGCGCACAATATAGTTTCTGAGGCTACGGCGTGCGCAAACACGCTGTTTGTTTCAAATAGGCTCGGTTGGTAGTTGACGCTACTGGCTGAGCCTTTCTTTTTACTGTCATAATTATACTTTGTTTCATCTGTGAAATCAAACTCTAACTGCCTGTAACTACTAGAATTTAAAGAACTTTTGCGTTTCTTAGAGATAGGTTTTCACCTCGCATTTATTCTATTCTCGTATAACAAAAACGAAAAACGGCTGACTTTTGTTGCGAAAACATAATCAGCCTATTTTTGTGCAAACCGTTTAATTTTTGTGCAGGAAATTTGTTTTTTGTGCAGGATTCTTGAATTTTGTGCAGATTTTAATTTTTGTGCAAAGCCCTTCCGCACTATAACACGATTATTAACGCTTTCAATTTGGGCGAAGTCGCGCCGATGCTCTATTACCTAATCGAAACCAGCAGTTTACCTTTAGCTTCAATTGAAAAGGATTTTGCTATTGATTCGACGGGTTTATCCACTTCTAAATTCTTTCGCTGGCATACTGCCAAGTATGGCGATACAAGGCTACTCAATAAACGTGACTGGATAAAGATTCACGCCGTTTGCGGAGTGAAAACGAACATTGTCACGGCGATTGATGTAGGAAACCGCTATTCGGCTGATAATTGGTATTTCCAGCCGCTAGTCCAAAAGACCGCACAGAAATTCACGATTAACGAAGTTTCGGCAGATAAAGCCTATTCATCGGAAAAGAATATGCAGACCGTTTTTGATTTGGGCGGTATGCCTTACATTGCTTTCCGTAATAACGCGAGTGCGAAAGGTTCAACAACGGGCGCGGTTTGGCGCAATATGTATCATTATTACAGCTTGAATCAAGAGCGATTCTTACAGCATTACCACAAACGCTCAAACGCCGAAACGACGTTTTCGATGATAAAAGCCAAGTTTGGAGATTATCTCAGAAGTAAGACGGAAACGGCACAGATTAACGAAGCCTTGTGTAAAGTTTTGGCGCATAACATCTGCGTTCTGATTACGAGTATTCACGA
>DASVRX010000201.1:0-5717 GCA_036388375.1 Pedobacter sp.
TTTTCATTTTAGTCTATATTGTTTTAAAGAATACATTGATAGCGGCTACGGATTCAGAAACCTGTTTTGGCTGGTCGTAAAAGTCAAACTGCGAACCCTCTGTCCAATGTAAAACTTTGTTGTCATGTGGAATGTCTGCAAAGAAGCGTTTCGCATTTTCGGCTAACACAGCACCGTCCGAATGTATCATCAAGGTTGGCACTTGAACTTTCTTTGCCACAGACGTTGCGTCAAAAGTTAGCCAATCTTCCCAACTCATTACAGCAAATTTATCTGCACTCCATTGGGGCAAAGCTCCACGATTTGTATTGAGGTAATAATCGTATTCGCCAAACATTGCTGCAGTTGTATCAATCGTGCTTATTGACGGGATGTAGACAACCTCGCCTGTTTCAGCAAATTTTTTCTTTGCCTCCTGCGCTTGTTTTATTTTTGCTTGCACACCCTCATCACCGCCATAAAATAATTTAACCGCTTCGCCATCATGAAGCCATGCTGAAATTGTTGCAAATCCTTTCACTCTATCATCCTGTGCTGCTACCTGTGCCATATATCCTGCACTGGCACAAACAGAAACTAAGAAAATCTTGCTCGGGTCTACACCCTGAACACTTTGCAGATGAGTCAGAGCATTTTTGAAGTCGGCGATTTTTGCTGCCGGGTTTTCGTAAAATCTTGGCTGTCCTTCACTTTCTCCAAAATAGCGTGGGTCAATTGCCAAAGAAATGAAGCCTTGCTTTGCAAGTTCTTCGGCATATAAGCCACTCATCTGTTCTTTTACCGTTGTCCATGACCCCCCCACTAAAACAGTGGGATACTTTTTAGTTTCGTCAAAGTTGTCTGGGTAGTAAAGGTTTCCAACCAATACCGATAAGTCTGTTTGCTTCAGTAATGACTTGGCTGAACTAATTAATTGATTTTGGATGATTTTAGTGGCGGTTTTGCCGGTAATTCTTTTTACTACTGCATTTAGGTGGTTTGGATGAACCGTTAACTTATCTGCATAAAAGGAAGGGTAACGAATTTCTGGATTCGCATCTTCATTTGTCATTAACGTTTCCACTAAGGATTGAAAACGAGAGACCAATAAAATATCTGCTGTTCGATTGTCTTGGTTATCGTTTCTATTCATTGCTGCATTATCAAAGTACCGTTTAGTGATTAGGAGTAAAAGGTGTGTAAAGCACTGAATAAAGAGAAATTTGTCTGTTTTTACAGAGTGGTACTCGTCGAATATTTGTTGAAAGATATTATTTGCCAGTTCAGCATTTTCCTTTGGTAAGTCGATAGGCGAAACAGTATCAAGCCTGAAAAATGAAAAGTCGATAATGAAGTTTTGCCAACTTGGGTTTAGCCCCAGAAACTCTCTGTCAAAAATGATATACCAACCTTGCCAATCTGGTTTAATGTCCCAAGTGATAATTTGGTAGGGCGAATTGAAAAACAAATTACTTTCGAGGAATCTGCCGTTCACTTCTGTGTTGTCGCCTGAGTTTTTTAAAGCAATTGCATAAAATTCATGTCTGAAAGGTGCTTGTTTCAAGCTTACCGTTTTGGCATTTTCCTCGAACCGTCTTATGTCAAAATAAGGATATCTTGGATCGGGGATATTTATTTCCCGGCAGTAGTCTTGTATGGTAGTTGTCGTTTTCAAGCTATTGCAAATCTAGTTAGGTGTATAAAAATAAAACTCTTTATGAGTCTTTTCATAAAAACGGATTAGAATAAATAAGAGTGAATTTTTCGACAATTTGTCTGCGCTGTAATCATTAGTGCAAATACATCGCCAGCATTAGCCATCTTCTTTATACATATTTATTAGCTATGACACTTGGGAACATTCCCAGAATTTGGGAATGCTCCCAAGTGTTTATATTCAGTTAATCTAGGAGCTTTTTATCGGGTTAGACTACTTTTATGGAGTAAGTTGTAAATGAATGGTGAGGGGCCTTGGTGGTTCGAGGCTCCTTCCTTTAAGATCGTAAGTCTAAGACTTGCTTTTCAGCAGTCAAACTCCCTCAAAGTTTGTTTTGTTTACAACCAGCACCCCGAATTGATAATATTAAATTCAAAGACAAGACTGATCATGTATGCAGATCGATTTGATCACCTATTAGAATTATTGAAGTGACATCTTGTAAGTGCAGTTATGTAGTTATTCGATATCCGCGGTACAGAGCATGATAGTATTGTTTACCCAACTCGACTCCACTCATCTCCAAGGCGCCTGAATACGGTCAATGAGTAATAAAGATCAGTATTTCTCTACAGTCAAAAGCATGCCAGCTGAAATACTTGTAGAACGCATTTTCATATAGAAAGTATGATGTTTTATTGCAGCCAACATCTTAATCTTAACATTTTCTTTCTAATCGTGCGATTTACCATTTTACAAACTATCACCTATCTAAAAGGATTGATTGGGAATGTTCCCAACGTTTGGGAACCTTCCCGTGCGATTATCTAGCCTGTCACTCATATCCAGGCCTGTAGCCCCCTATATATTTGACAGTTGTTAATAACCATCAAAACCATTTTTATGCAAAAATTAATTACTACTAATCAAAGTAAACTGCTGCTGGCCGCCATATTCCTGGTTCTGGCTCAGTTTACATCTTATGGACAGGAGGCCCGCGACATCACGGGAACTGTTAAAGACCAATCAGGGGAAGGACTCCCGGGAGCGACCGTGAAAGCTTCAGGATCCTCAAACGGTGTTGTTACAGACGCCAACGGAGCTTATAGAATCTCCGCTACTACAGGCTCAATTTTAACAGCCACTTATATCGGCTTTAAAACAAGTGAACTAAGAGTTGGGGCGTCGAACGTTTACAATTTTGTGTTAACCTCGGACAACGTTTTAAATAATGTTGTTGTAACAGGTTACGGTGTACAGAAAAAGCGTGACTTAAGTGGTTCTCAGTCTACCATTGGCGAGGATGCGATTAAATCGGTTCCAGTGATGAGTGCAGACCAGGCAATCCAAGGCCGTGCTGCTGGTGTTCAGGTTCAAATGTCCAGCGGTGCACCAGGTGGAGCTGTTCAGGTGCGAATTCGAGGAACAAATTCGATGGCGGGCAAGCAGGCAAATCAGCCTTTATATGTCGTTGATGGTGTTCCTTTATTTTACAGCCAGGACGATAATAACCTTACGGTTGGCAATGAAGGAACTTCAGGAGGTACACAATCCAACTCCGCAAGTCCTTTAAATACGATTAGCCCGAACGATATCGAATCGATGGAGATTTTGAAAGATGCCTCATCGGCCGCAATCTACGGAGCACGTGCCGCAAATGGTGTGGTTCTTATAACCACTAAAAGAGGAAAAGTCGGGCAACCGGTTGTTTCTATTAATGCTCAATATGCCGCTCAAAGTTTGAGAAGTAAAGTACCAGTAGCGAATGCTCAGGAACGTGCACAACTTGTATATGAGCACAGAAGAAACAGGGGTACAAATGCTAATGATGTTTACGAATCTTATGTAATGAATCCTTTTGCATGGGGCAAAGGAACTGACTGGCAGGATGAAGTGTTTCGAACCGCGCCAATGCAGAATTACAATTTATCTGTAAATGGCGGAAGTGATAAAATTACATACAACGTTTCCGGGGATTGGATGGATCAGCAGGGAATTCTAGTAAATACTTTTTCAAAAAGAGCAAATACCCGGATCAATGTTGATATCAATGCATCAGATAAATTTAGGATTGGAAGCAGTACAGCATTAAGCAGTCAGTGGGGGAACGAACAAAAGCAGGATGAATTTTTTAATCCAAACCTATCGTATCTTTTGCAAACTTCACCGTTGCAACCTGTTTATTTAGAGGATGGTAGTTTTTCAGGACAGCCAGACGACCTGGTAAGCCCATCGATTTTAGGTGGTAACCCCCTGGCAGATTTCTTACTCACTAATCGTAGAGCCACTCGTAATAGGGCAATTAGCAATATTTATGGTGAGTATAGTATCACACCTGATTTTAAATTCAAAAGTTCTGCCAATATAGATTACTTATCGACCACCATCCGTTCAATAGAGCCGATATTTTTTCGTCAACGGTCAAGAAATGAAACATTAAGCGTTAATGAAAGTGTACCACGCACTTTAAACTGGCTACTTGAGCAAACGCTACAATACTCTCATCAGTTCGGTGACCATGCTGTAACAGCCATTGGAGGTTTTTCCGCTCAAAATATTAGTGTACGTACCCTCTTTGCAAGTGGTAGAGGTTCAACTAATAATGCACTGGATCAGTTAGGTAGTAACAACGCTGTTGTTGGCAATACGGCTATAAACGGAGGTATCACTAATGCAGGCCTTGTGTCACAGTTTATAAGAGGTACTTATAATTATAAAGGCAAATACCTGGCAACAGCTACGGCCAGACGTGACGGTTCGAGCCGCTTTGGTAAAAATAAAAAGTATGGTATTTTCCCTTCCGGATCTATCGGGTGGAGAATTTCGGAAGAAAATTTTTTCAAAGACAATATAAAAGGGATAAACGAATTTAAGCTGAGAGCCAGTTACGGGGTTACCGGTAGCCAGGATATTGGCAATTTCCTATATCTGCCTTTAACGCAAAGTCAAGCAACTGTATTTGAAAATTCTCTTGCTGCTACATCCTTAGCTCCAAATCGATTTCAGAATGACGATATTCAATGGGAGCGTACGACAGCACTCGATTTAGGTATCGATATCGGTTTACTTCAAGGCCGTGTAAATATCACGGCAGATTATTACGACAAATTAACAGATGGTTTGATTGGTATCGCGCCTTTATCTGTTATTAGCGGGGTGGGTAATTCCTTTCAAACAAATATTGCCAGTGTAACCAACAAAGGTTACGAATTTGCCATTGATGCAAGGATACTTGATAAGCAAGATTTAAAATGGAATTTAGGTTTCAATATTTCGACCAATCAAAACCGGGTAAAAAGCTTAGGCCCTGCACTAACAGAGATTAGAGGAGCCAGTATAAACCGGATTGGTGGTTCAGCCCCTATTAACCGTACCGTACCCGGCAAAGAGATTGGTGCATTTTGGCTTTTAGAACAGGGTCCACAGTATCTTACTTTTGCAGATGCGTCGAATGCACCGCATTATTATAATAGTGGCCAATTCTTCGTGCCCGGAGATTTTAGCATCATAGATCAAAACAACGATAATAAAATTAACGACGATGACCGTAAGTATCTTGGATCTCCATTCCCTGATTTTTACGGTGGTATCAATACCAACGTATCGTACAAAAACTGGTCGTTAGGTGTTTTTACTCCATTTCAAGCTGGGAACGATGTATGGAACCAGACTTATCTAAACTCAACAACAGTTGAGGGTAATGTTACCAGAGATTACTATAATACCCGTTATTTACCCGGTAATCCCGGGGTAGCAACAGCATCGCCTGTCGCTCGTAACGGTAACCCAATCCCACCTTCTACTTTTTATCTTAAAGATGGGTCTTTCTTACGCATAAGGAGCATTTCCTTAGGATATGATGTACCCAGAAAGGCTTTAGGATTCCTGTCTAAAACAGGTAGCTTAAGATTATTTGTACAGGGTAATAATTTGTTTGTTTTCACCAAGTATAATTCATGGGATCCGGAAGTAAACAGCTTTGGATCAAATGTGCTAACCAATGGTATCGATATCGGTGCATATCCACAAGCTAAATCGTTCAATTTCGGCTTAAACATGAATTTCTAACCTTTTATCAACC
>DASVRX010000202.1:0-2318 GCA_036388375.1 Pedobacter sp.
CTCAGGAAAAGAGGTAATATATGAACTCAATATCTGCGCATTATTTGATTCGACAATTTGCGAGATATGAGATAGCGAGTTATCACGATTGTTTATTTCGATAACTAAAATGCCTCCAGGATCTTTAACTGAAGTTAAATCAGCAATGTATTCTACTATCGAATTTATTGATATTGAACCAAGGTAGTTCTTGTTTTCATCAATAACGGGAACAAGACTAAGACGCTTTTCGGCAAAAAGCCTAATCACGTCGTAAATATGCTGTTCCTTGGTTACGCAAGCATTACTTACAGATAACGTTACAGCACCTAAAGCAGAAGTATAATCCTGAAGTTCAATCAAATCAGTATCAGAAACTACACCCAGGAGCTGAAGTTCATTTACTATTGGGAGATGGCTAACACGAAACTCTGACATCCGGTCAAGAACTGTCTGAAGTGTATCAGACGTTTTTAACGGAGGTATCACATCGGATATAAGTTGTTGTGCAACCATATTTTCTATTTTAGTAATACACGGTTCAAGAATTTTTTAAGATAAGCATTAAATTCTTCTGGTTGTTCCATCATCGGCGCATGACCGCACTTATCTATCCAATTTAACTCCGAATTGGGCAAAATGTTGTGAAATTCTGTCGCAACATCCGGAGGTGTTACCGTATCATTCTTGCCCCAAATCAAACAAACAGGTATTGTGATTTTATGAATTTCTTTAGACATGTTATGCCTGATGGCTGATTTTGCCATGGCGAGAATCCGTATTACACGCCCTCTATCATTAACGGTCGCAAATACTTCGTCTACCAATTCTTTAGTTGCGAAGTTAGGGTCGTAAAAAGTAAGGGCCACTTTTTCTTTAATAAAATCGTAACTCTCTCTTCTTGGGAAAGTGCCCCCGAAAGAGTTTTCGTACAAACCTGAGCTTCCTGTCAAGATTAATGCTCTTACGAATTCAGGATGACTTATCGTAAAAATCAAACCTACATGTCCGCCTAAAGAGTTGCCCAATAAAGTAATACTCTTTAGCTTCTTAAATTTTACAAATTTGTATAAGAATTTAGAAAGGCTGGTTACTCCGGTGGTAAGAAGCGGCAATTCGTAAATAGGAAGCAACGGAATTATAATTTTGTATTGCGATTTAAACTCGTTTGTAACATCTTCCCAATTACTTAAAGCTCCGAATAGACCGTGAAGCAGCAAAATAACATCGCCTTCACCTTCTTCTATGTATTTATAACCGTTTTCTTCTTTTATAGTCAGAGCCATATATCTAAACAGCAGTTTAGTCGATTTTAATAGTTTGATTTATAATATTGCTGTGCAAGATAGCAAAGAACAATCACATTAATGATTAGGAGAGTAATTGCTTAACAATTTCAGAAATCATTTTACCATCGGCTTTACCGGCCAATTGTTTATTTGCCAAACCCATAACCTTTCCCATATCTTTTATAGATGTAGCGCCACTAGTTGCAATAACCTGCTTTATTTCAGCTTCAACTTCCTGTGCGCTCAATTGTTTAGGAAGAAAGCTTTCGATAACCTCTAGCTCCTCTATTTCAATAGTATAAAGATCTTCGCGACTTTGAGATTTATAGATCTCGGCTGATTCTTTCCTCTGTTTTGACAGCTTTTGCAAAACCTTGGTTTCAGCTTCTTCAGTAAGATCTTCTGATGCACCCTTTTCTGTCTTTGCGAGTAAAAGTGCCGCTTTAATGGCCCGCAATCCGCGTAAGCGAACCTGATTTTTAGCAAGCATTGCTGCTTTAATTTCCTGGTTTATTTCTTGTTCTAACATGTTTTTGATTATTGTATCGGTGAACGAGAGACTGAATAACTGACTTTTGTCCCCCGTCTATTCTATCATTCTTTATCTATTATTCACGCCTCTTCAAATGTGCAGTATTCGCCTGCGCCGTCGGCATTATTATTAGATCATTAATATTTACATGAGCCGGGCGGGATATGGCGAACCAAATGCTTTCAGCAATATCATCTGCATTTAAAGCTTCAAATCCGGCATAAACGTTCCTTGCTCTTTCGGTGTCGCCTTTAAATCGCACTTCGGAAAATTCTGTTTCCACAGCACCGGGATGGATACCTGTTACTTTTATCCCGTAAGGCAACAGATCTATTCGCATGGCTTTGTTCAAAGAATCGACAGCATGCTTGGTTGCGCAGTAGACATTTCCATTGGCGTAAGTTTCCTTACCGGCGATGGATCCCAGGTTAATGATATGACCTTTGTTATTTCTGATCATCCAATTAGAGACAACTTTGGTGGTATAAAGAAGGCCTTTTATATTGGTGTCGATCATG
>DASVRX010000203.1:0-9136 GCA_036388375.1 Pedobacter sp.
AACCATTAAGATGGCTAAACTCGGAAGAGAATTAGCAGCAAAAGGCGTTGATGTAATCAGTTTAAGCCTTGGAGAAACCGATTTTTTTACTCCTGATTTTGTTAAAGATGCTGCCAAGAAGGCGATTGATGCAAATCATTCTTACTACACTCCGGTGGCAGGTATCCCTGATTTAAGAAAGGCGATTGCAGCCAAACTGAAGCGTGAAAATAACCTTGATTACAACTTCGATCAGATTGTAGTTTCTACAGGCGCGAAGCAGTCTTTAGCAAATGCGATTATGTGTTTGGTAAATCCGGGCGAAGAAGTAATTATTCCTACTCCATATTGGGTTTCTTATTCTGAACTGGTAAAACTGGCTGAGGGTGAATCTGTGTTTATCAATACAACAATTGATACCGATTTTAAGATTTCTCCCGAAGAACTTGAAGCAGCCATCACTCCGAACAGTAAGCTTTTTATGTTTTCTTCGCCTAACAATCCAACCGGAACAGTTTACACGCGTGAGGAACTTGCTGCTTTGGTTAAAGTATTTGAAAAGTACCCGAATATTTATATCATCTCCGACGAGATTTACGAGCATATCAACTTCATTGGCGAACACGTTTCTATCGCTGAATTCGAAAGCATTAAAGACCGTGTAATTATCATTAATGGTTTATCTAAAGCTTACGCGATGACGGGATGGCGCTTAGGCTTTTCTGCAAGCAACAAAGCTATTGCTGATGCCTGCGATAAGCTACAAAGCCAGGTAACTTCCGGTACTTGTTCTATCACTCAACATGCCGGAGCAGCCGCTTACCAGGGAAGCTTGGATAGCGTGAAAGAAATGCAAAAGGTATTCTTAAAACGCCGCGACTTAGTTTACAATTTATTAAAAGACATCGATGGTCTTAAAGTAAATGTCCCAGCCGGTGCTTTTTACTTCTTCCCCGATGTGAGTTCGTTTTTCGGAAAAACTGCGCCAGACGGAGCTACAATAGCCAACGGAGACGACTTAGCACTTTATCTTTTAAATACCGGCCATGTTGCCACCGTAAGCGGAGATTCTTTTGGTGATCCAAACGGCTTACGTATTTCTTACGCTGCCGCGGATGACAAATTAATCGAAGCGATGTCGAGAATTAAATATGCTTTAGAACAGTTGAAGGATGCAAAAGCTGTTCCAGCAGTTTAATAACTTAAATATCTTAATCATTGGCGATGTAATGATGGACTCGTACCTCTGGGGAAGTGTTGAACGCATTTCTCCGGAGGCTCCGGTGCCGGTTGTTTCTGTTCGCAAAAAAGAAAACCGCCTGGGCGGTGCCGCTAATGTGGCGCTAAATATCCAGGCCTTGGGTGCTAACCCCATTATTTGTGCTGTAATTGGAGATGATAAAGAAGGAGACGAATTTCTCTGTATTCTTCAAGACAACAATCTTCCTACACAAGGAATTCTCAAACTAAACACCCGGCCTACTACTGTAAAAACAAGGGTAATCGCCCATAATCAGCAGGTAGTTAGAATCGATGCCGAGGTTGATGAAGAATTGCCTTTAGACGAATCACAAAAATTAGTAGCTATCATTGAGCAAATTATTAATGATCAAAAGATAGATGCGATTGTATTTGAAGATTATGACAAAGGAGTCATATCGGAATATTTAATCCAGGCAATTGTACAAATCGCCACAAGCAAATCGATCATAACGGTTGTTGATCCAAAAAAACGCAATTTCTTAAATTATAAAGGTGTTACTTTATTCAAACCTAATCTCAAAGAATTGCGGGAAGGTTTGAAACTTGATATCGACTCAAAAAACCATCAGGAACTTCAAAGCGCCGTACAAGATCTTCAAGATAAGCTAAATGCAGAGATGATTATGGTTACGCTTTCTGAACAGGGCGTTTATATGCACTCCAACAACGGCAAAAAAGTAATTCCGGCGCATATCAGAAAAATTGCGGATGTCTCGGGCGCGGGTGACACGGTGATTGCTACTACGGTGGTGTGCCTGGCTACGGGTTTAGATTTATTTACAACGGCAGCTATTGCTAATCTTGCAGGCGGACTTGTTTGTCAATCCGTTGGTGTAGTTCCTGTTAATAAGGAAGAGTTGCTAGCCGAAGTAAAATCACTTCAGCTCAGCAATAATTAACCTAAACTCTTACAGAGAATTAAATCGAAACAAAAGGCGTTATTAGAATAATTAATCGTTAAATTTGCGCCCTGAAATTTTTATACTTTTTATATGAAGTTATCACAGTTTAAATTCAATTTACCAGAATCTTTAATTGCTCATAACCCTGCAGATCAGAGAGATGAGGCCCGTTTAATGGTACTTGACAAGAAAACAGGCGCCATTGAGCATAAAATTTTTAAAGATATTCTTGGATATTTTGATGATAAGGATGTGATGATCTTAAATAATACCAAAGTTTTTCCGGCCCGTTTATATGGCAATAAAGAGAAAACCGGTGCAACTATTGAAGTTTTCCTTCTTCGTGAGCTTAATAAAGATTTAAGATTATGGGATGTGTTGGTTGATCCTGCTCGTAAAATACGTGTTGGCAATAAGCTTTACTTTGGTGATGATGATCTATTAGTTGCCGAAGTTGTTGATAATACTACTTCAAGAGGCCGTACAATCCGTTTTCTTTTCGATGGTTCAGAAGAAGAATTCCGAAGAAATATTGAAATACTGGGAGAAACTCCACTTCCTAAATATATCAAACGCAAAGCCACCGCAGAAGATAAAGAACGCTACCAAACCATTTTTGCTAAAAATGAAGGCGCAGTAGCTGCTCCAACTGCTGGTTTACATTTCAGCAGAGAGTTGATGAAACGTCTTGAATTGAAAGGCGTTGAGTTTGCCGAAGTAACCCTACATGTTGGACTTGGTACTTTTCGTTCGGTAGAAGTAGAAGATCTAACCAAACATAAAATGGATTCTGAGCAATTCATTATTGAGCAAAAAACTGCTGATATTGTTAACAGAGGAATAGAAAACAAACGCCGCATTTGTGCCGTTGGAACAACGAGCATGCGTGCAATAGAATCTGCAGTATCTGCAAATCACACGTTAAAACAGGCAAACGACTGGACAAGTAAATTCATCTTCCCTCCTTACGAGTTTAGCATTGCGAATAGTATGATTACAAACTTCCACACACCCGAATCAACTTTGTTGATGATGGTTAGCGCTTTTGGAGGTTATGATTATGTAAAACATGCCTACGAAGTGGCTGTGAAAGAAAAATATCGCTTTTACAGCTATGGTGATGCGATGCTGATTATCTAAAAATAGATGTGAGATATTAGATATGAGAATATATTCGATTCAAAGAAATATATTAGACATAAAAGTCTCATTTCTCACATCTCACATCTCATATTTCTCCCCTTGAAATATTATGCAATCATAGTAGCAGGCGGAAGCGGAAGCCGGATGAACTCTGACCTTCCGAAACAATTTCTGCCCTTAAATGGGAGGCCTGTTTTAATGCATACCATTGAGGCATTCAATAACTCTGATTTCAAACCGCAAATTATTTTGGTTTTAAGCCCGGAACATCACTCTTTATGGTCTGAACTCTGCACAAAACACAAATTCGATATTCCCTGCACCCTGGTTGAAAACGGAACTGAGCGCTTTCATTCAGTGAAAAACGGGTTGGAGCTGGTTAGTGACGATTCGATTACTGCTGTACATGATGCCGTGAGGCCCATTATTTCCAATGAACTTATCACCCGATGTTTTAGACTAGCCGAACAACATTCTGCTGTGATACCGGCAGTAGTTAGTAAAGATTCGATTAGGATCAAGGATCTGGATAGCACCAAATCCTTAAACAGACAAGATGTTTTATTGGTACAGACACCCCAGTGCTTTCAATCTGTGGTTCTTAAAAAAGGCTATAAAAAAGACTATAAGGAGACATTTACAGATGATGCTTCTGTAGTAGAGGAAGCTGGTACAAAAATTTTTATCACCGAAGGCGACTATAAAAACATAAAAATCACCTTTCCGGAAGATTTGCAGATAGCCGACATTTTCTTAAAAAAGGCATAAAAAAATCCGGCCTAAGCCGGATTAATTATCTCAAACAACCGGTTACTAAACTGCTCCCCGTATAACACGAAGCAATACTGCAATGATTGCGATTACTAATAAGATGTGGATGATACCGCCTGTAGCGTAACCTCCGAAAAAGCTCACAGCCCAGATTATAATCAGGACAACTGCGACTAGATAAAGTAAATTTCCCATTGTATTATCTTTTTAGGTTTGATTGATTTAATTCAAATTCTACATTAATAATACCAAACACAGGAAATTTGTTTACACAAATTGAAATATTTTTATTAACAGAGCGTAGCTCTGAAGAAAAAACTGATTAATATTCGTCTTCATTAAAGAAAAAATCGTCCTTGGTTGGGTAATCAGGCCAAATTTCTTCAATATTTTCATATGGCTCACCATCATCTTCCAGTGCCTGAAGATTTTCAATAACTTCTACCGGAGCACCGGAACGAATACCATAATCAATTAATTCATCTTTGGTTGCAGGCCATGGTGCATCTTCAAGGTGTGATGCTAGTTCTAAAGTCCAGTACATATATTTCTTAAATTTTAATGCTGTTTTTTTGTGGCAAAAGTATAATAATAATTATAAGAATTTTAAATATTTTTTTCAAATTAAAACCGCGGAATCCAGATGTTTTCTTCTATTCCATCGTCGTAACACAATTTACGGGCTAAGACGAATAAATAATCACTAAGCCTGTTCAAATACACAATAATATCCCCATCTACGAAACTCTCTTCAGAAAGTTGCACCGTAATTCGTTCAGCACGTCTGCAAATACATCGGGCTATATGACAGCAAGATATAATTGATGATCCGCCAGGAAGTATAAAGTGTTTTAGATCGGGCAAAACTTTAGACATGCTGTCCATTTCATTTTCCAACAACATAATATCCTCAGTTTTTAGATCAGGAACTTTCATTTTTGATCTTTCAGGATCTGATGCCAGTACCGAACCTATGGTAAATAACCTGTCTTGTACTTCTTTTAAAATTATTTTATGATTTTCAACAACCGTTTGATCTCTTATCAATCCGATATAAGAATTGAGTTCATCGATGGTACCGTAACTTTCTATCCTAAGATGATATTTTGGAACTCGTGTTCCTCCAATTAAAGATGTGTATCCTTTATCGCCTGTTTTGGTGTAAATTTTCATTCAAAGGGTAAAATAACTAATTGGAATACGCTTTTAACAGAGTGTTGAAAAATGCAGAAGTGTTAATATAATTTATAAGAGCCATTAGGCTTTGGGTAGAATTTCAAATTACTAACAAGGTCGATGTATTCGAATGAATAGCCTATACAAGCGATTACCGCTTATCAATTACTTTCGCCACCTGGAAGTAAACTCCATCTTGCTGGGGTGCATTTCTCAAAGATTCTTGTGGCGTAATCTCGCGATAAACCTCATCTTCTCTAAACACATTAACTTCATCCGTTAGATAGATTAGCGGCTCTACAGAATTAGTATCCAACTCGTTAAGCTTCTCCATAAAATGAAGTATGTTATTCATGTCTTTCAATAACGATTCCTGATCTTCTTCTTTAACTTCCAGTCTGGCTAAATGAGCCATTTTTGCAATTGTTTCGTTATCGATGTTCATTTTTAATTTAGTCCTGACTGGATAATATTATATATATCTTCCTTTAATGCATCCGCGTCATCTAAAGTTAAGTCTTTAGTTTCAACAGGAGGGTGAATGCAAATATCGCAAATTCCCGGTCTTGTTCCATATTTAGAACCATCGTCCCACATTTTCTTCCAATTATCAGGCATAGAAATTGGAATGATGGGTACTTTTTGTTCTATAGCTAACCTAAAAGGGCCATTTTTGAACTCATGTAGTATCGGCGGATACTCCTCTCCTATTTTCCCTTCCGGAAAAATCATCAGACTCATCCCGCTTTTTAAATACTCCTCCGCTTTTTTAAAAGCCTTAAACGCCGAAATCTTACTATCACGATTTAGTGGTATATCAATTGTTTTAAAGAAGATTTTTAAAACTGGGTTATCTAATAATTCTTCTTTACCTAAAAAAGCAAAATTAGATTTAACAGCTATCGTTATGGCAGGAATATCGAGATTAGAGGTATGATTCGCACATATGATATAGGTTTTTGACCAGTCGATCGGAGCGCTTATCTTATACCTAAAAAAGAAACCCGCAAACCAGGAACTTATATATGAATAGAACCTGCGGACATGGTTCAACGTCTTAAACCTTGATTCATTCCGTGAGAAATAATACAACAGCGGATAAAGCATTGCAAAAAAGAGAACTACTATGGCCAGGTATAAAACCCTGTGCAACTTTTTCATGTAGATACAATTTGTTTTAATGGCCATGAAGCTATCATGAGCATATCGTCTAGATTTGGAATGGTATGCTCATGATGGTTTCAGCATCAGCTTCATTCACTCAAAAATATAAAAAATCCTTACTTTCGCGCCGTATGGAAACTGTTGTAAGCGGTATTAGAAGTACCGGAAAATTACACTTGGGTAATTATTATGGAGCTGTTCAGAACTTTGTTAAAATGCAGCATGAGTATAATTGCTATTTTTTTATTGCAGATTATCATTCGCTGACAACACACCCAACACCAGAGAATCTCCACGAAAATGTAAAGCAAGTCTTAGTTGAATATCTGGCTGCAGGTATAGACCCAGAGAAAGCTACTATTTACGTTCAGTCTGACATTCCTGCTATTTCAGAGTTATACCTTTATCTTAACATGAACGCTTACATGGGAGAGCTTGAAAGAAGCACCTCTTTTAAGGATAAGGTAAGAGCGAATCCTGAGAATGTGAATGCCGGGCTATTAACATATCCGGTGTTAATGGCTGCTGATATCTTAATTCATAAAGCAACTAAAGTCCCGGTAGGAAAAGACCAGGAACAGCATTTAGAAATGGCCAGGACATTTGGAAATCGGTTTAACCGGATGTATAAAACCGAATATTTTCCAGAACCGTACGCCTTTAACTTTTCTGATAAGCTGGTGAAAGTTCCCGGGCTGGACGGAAAAGGCAAAATGGGCAAATCTGAAGGGGAAGCAAATGCCATTTTTTTATCTGATAGCCCGGAGATCATTCGCAAAAAGGTTATGCGGGCGGTTACCGATAGTGGCCCCACAGAAACAAACTCTGCAAAACCTGAAGCAATTCAAAATTTATTCGATTTGATGAAAGTAGTTTCAAAACCTGGCACATACAGTCATTTTGAAGATCTTTATAATAGCTGTCAAATTAGATATGGTGATTTGAAGAAACAGCTTGCCGAGGATATGATTATCGCAACCGAGCCGGTAAGGGAAAAAATCAATGAGCTTGCCGCTAACACAAGCTACCTTCGGGAAGTTTCTCGCTATGGTGCCGACAAAGCAAACACCAGTGCTTTAAAAACTATTAAAGAGGTGCGTGAACTAATTGGGTTCAAAACCTTTTGATCGCTTTTCTAAGTTTGATTTATAAATTTAAATTATATTTATAGGATGCACATTGCCATTGTAGGAAACATAGGAGCGGGTAAAACAACGCTTACAGAGTTATTATCAAAACACCTGGCTTGGGAACCTCAATACGAAGCCGTTGATAATAACCCCTACCTTGAAGACTTTTATAATGACATGAAGCGCTGGAGCTTTAATCTCCAGATCTACTTTCTTAACAGCCGTTTTCATCAGATCAGAGAAATTCAAAAGGCTGCACATAACATCGTTCAGGATCGTACCATTTACGAAGATGCCTATATTTTTGCAGAGAACCTGCATGACATGGGATTGATGACATCAAGAGATTACGAGAACTATCGTTCGATCTTTGATAGCATGATCGCCTTTATAAAACCGCCTGACCTTCTTATTTACCTCAAAGCATCTGTACCCACCCTTGTTAATAATATTCAACGCAGAGGGAGGGAATATGAGGCCGGTATTCGTTTAGACTATTTATCTAAATTGAATGATAAATACCAAAAATGGATAAATGGTTATGATGAAGGTAAACTGCTCGTTTTAGATAAAGACAAATTAGATTTCGCGAATAACCCGGATGATCTGGGTGAGATCATAGAAAAGGTTCAGCGCGAAATAAACGGCTTATTTTAATATTGAATAAAGGCGTTTTGCTTAACGTGAGGGATAGAAGCGAAAAGCCCACAGCCATGAGGCACGAATGGCGAGGACTTGCAGCGTATATAGCCCGACCCAAAGGGGCACGCCCAACAATAAATTTTGATTTAACCCAATTGTCAAGTAAAGAGTCAAAATTAAAAACCACAACAAGCTCAAAAATTTCAAATAACACCAGCTGAGTCTGTTTAAACCAATTTCCATGCGCATTCTAGGAATTATTCCTGCCCGTTATGCATCTACCAGGTTCCCGGGTAAACCCCTTGTCGATATTGATGGTAAAACCATGATCCAAAGGGTATATGAACAAGCGAAGCTATCTGGTAATTTAGATGATTTAATAGTTGCAACCGACGATGAGCGAATCTTAAAACACGTTATTACATTTGGCGGTAAATCCATGCTTACATCGGACAAACATCAAAGCGGCACGGACCGGTGTGCAGAAGTAGCCGAAGCATTTCCTGATTTTGACGTTTTTATCAATATTCAAGGAGACGAACCATTTATTGACCCAAAGCAAATAGATTTGCTCTGCTCCTGCTTCGAAAATAATACGACGGAGCTGGCAACACTGGTAAAGGAAATAAATACTTCTGAAGAATTAAACAATCAAAATTCACCTAAGGTTATTCTAAACAAAAACGCTGAAGCCATCTATTTCAGCAGAGCCATTATTCCCTTTCTTCGAAATACAGATTCATCAGAATGGATTAATGTACACACGTTTTATAAGCATATAGGCATTTATGGCTACCGAAGGGATGCGTTGAGGGCAATAACTCAATTAGAAGTTTCTTCACTGGAAAGGGCGGAGGCCCTTGAACAGCTTAGATGGATTGAAGGCGGTTATAAAATCAAGGTAGCTATAACGGACATCGAAACCCAAGCAATCGATACCCCTGAAGATTTAAATAAGATTCTTCT
>DASVRX010000204.1:0-20914 GCA_036388375.1 Pedobacter sp.
CTGTATTTTAGCAAGAATTTTCGGTTCACTTTTGAAAAACTCAAGCGCTTCATCAATGGTAAGATCCAGCACTTCAGACACCGTTTTATCGAGATAGGTAACATCCAAAACATGCTGTTTAAAACGCTTACCGTCGCAAGCTTCACAGGTTAAGTGAATGTCGGCCATAAACTGCATCTCAATTTTAACCTCACCTTCGCCCTGGCAAACATCACAGCGTCCGCCTTCAACATTAAATGAAAATGCTGCAGGTTTTAGTCCGGCCGCTTTCGCGGATGCTTGAGAAGCGTATAGATTCCGGATCTCATCCCATGCTTTGACATAAGTTACCGGGTTGGATCTGGAAGACCTCCCGATAGGGTTTTGATCCACCATTTCAACTTGCTCAATTTTGCCGGTATCGCCAGCCAATTCATCGTAGGAGCCGGTTTGCTCACCTGAGTAATTTCCGATGGCTTTTTGGATAGCTGGCTGTAAAATTCGCTTTACCAAAGATGTTTTGCCCGAACCCGACACACCTGTAACGCAGGTAAATACATTTAGCGGAAACTTAACATCTATATTTTGAAGATTATTTTCACGGGCACCCTTCACTTCGATGAAATCATTCCAATTTCTACGGCTAAGCGGAACTTCAATCCGTTCCTCGCCGCTTAAATACTTTCCTGTAAGACTATTAGCGTCTTTTATTATTTCATCGTAGTTGCCGGCGAAGACAAGGTTTCCGCCATTGGTACCTGCTGCAGGGCCAATATCAATCAGATGATCGGCGGCATTCATAATTTCCTCTTCGTGTTCTACAACCAGAACAGTGTTTCCTACATCCCGTAAGGATTTCAAAACGCCAATAAGTTTATGCGTATCTCTTGGATGCAGACCAATGCTTGGCTCATCCAAAACGTAAACCGAACCCACCAGCGAGCTCCCTAAGGAAGTAGCCAGATTTATACGCTGAGACTCCCCGCCCGACAAGGTATTCGATAAACGATTAAGCGTTAAATAGCTTAACCCGACATCGTTCAAAAATTTTATTCTGTTGCTTATCTCCGCCAAAAGGCGCTTGGCGATCTTGCCTTCATTTACTCCAAGCTCAAGACTTTCAAAAAATTCCAGAGCCTTATCTAAAGGCATTAAAACGATATCAGTAATTGACCTATCGTTGATTTTAACATACGTTGCATCTTTTCGCAATCTGCTGCCTTTACACTCGGGGCAATTTGTTTTTCCGCGGTAACGCGATAACATTACCCGATACTGAATTTTATAGGTTTGCTCTTCGAGGTGTTTGAAAAATTCATCAAGGCCACGGAAATACTTATTACCGGTCCATAGTAGCTGCTTTTGTTCTTCTGTTAAATGATTAAAAGAACGGTGTACCGGATAGTCAAACTTCAAGGCGTGCTTAAGCATTTCATCTAGCCATTCGCGCATTTTTTCGCCCCGCCATGGCGCAATCGCACCATCGTAAACCGATTTATTCTTATCAGGAATAACGAGATCTTCATCAATTCCGATTACCTTACCATAACCCTCACAACGCTTGCAGGCTCCGTAAGGATTATTAAAACTGAAAAAATTTGGCGTCGGTTCCTCAAACCTCATTCCGTCAAGTTCAAAGCGATCGCAGAAGAAATGATTATTTCCATTTTCTTCAACATAACAATCGCCCTTACCCTCAAAAAATGCTGTTTGCACCGAATCGGCGATGCGGCTAGATGTCTCATCGTCATCGCTAACCGATATCCGGTCGATCACTATTTTCAGAGCCGAAGCGTCAAGCTTATCATTGATGACCGATTCGTCTTCGAGTAATTCTTCTATTTTAGAAAGCTTATCCTCAAAGTAAACCCGCAAAAAACCTTTTTGAAGAAGTACGGCCAATTCCTCTTTTACAGTCCGGTTACTGTGCGGATGAAGCGGGCAGGATAATGTAACAGATGTTTCTGCTGGCAAAGCCGATATGAAATTCACAACGGTTGTGACTGTATCTCTCCTCACTTCCAGACCAGAAACCGGCGAGTAGGTTTTCCCTACCCTGGAAAATAGGAGCTTCAAATAATCATAAATCTCTGTCGACGTTCCAACTGTTGATCTTGGATTGCTGGTTATCACCTTTTGTTCGATCGCGATAGCAGGAGCAATTCCTTTTATATAATCAACATCGGGTTTGTTCATACGCCCCATAAACTGCCGGGCGTATGACGATAAACTTTCTACATAGCGCCTTTGACCTTCGGCATAAAGCGTGTCAAAAGCCAAAGAAGATTTGCCCGAACCGGACATACCGGTAATTACCACGAGTTTATTTTTGGGTATCGCAACATCAATATTCTTTAAATTATGAACCCTTGCACCTTTTATAATAATATATTTCTTTGGATTTTTTTCTGACTCTACACTCATGAAACTGTACTGAAGTTTTTCTCGTATATAAAGTATAATGAGAAAATTTATAGATTGTTCGGGGCCAAAAATACGACCAATTAGCTTAACAATTTTAATATAAACGTTTGTACATCTAATTATTATTACCTATATTTGATATACACACGCAATAAACTCAATTCACATTTAAAGAAGAATATTATAGATTAAACTCTACTTAAATAACTTAGTCTTACAATTATAAAAAGTAATTTAAATAGGAGTCCTATGAAGCTTCAAGTAGTGAACGATCAAGAGTTGGTACATCTGTACATAACTGGTCAGGAGAAAGGTCTGGAAGAGCTGATTCGCAGACATAAATCAAAAATTTATACATCTATTTATATGCTGGTTAAAGACCAGTACCTTGCCGAAGATATCTTTCAGGATACCTTTATTAAAGTAGTAAATACATTAAAGCGAGGCAAATACAACGAAGAAGGTAAGTTTTTACCATGGGTTCTTCGTATCGCTCATAACCTTGTTATCGATCATTTCCGTAAAGAAAAGCGCACACCCGTTATCACAAGTGGCGATGGTTTCGATATTTTCGACGTATTAGGTTTTTATGATGAAAGCATCGAAGATAAAATGATAAGAGACCAGTCTCACAAGGATTTAAAAGCGCTTATTCAGTTATTACCTGAAGAACAAAAAGAGGTTTTAATTATGCGTCATTATGGTGACATGAGCTTTAAGGAAATAGCTGACATAACCAATGTGAGCATTAATACTGCTTTAGGCCGGATGCGTTATGCATTGAATAACTTGCGCAAAATGATGCAAACGAAAGAAATGAGCTTAAAAATTAGTTAAATAAAAAAGATTAAACTCGTAAAATATAAATTTAGCAATGCCGTTTAGAGATTAGTATCATCTATTAATTAAAGACGGCATTGCTTATGTTACAAACTTCTACAACTACAGACTCTGATTTCAACTTTTTTCCCGTTGAGGAAATGGAACCAACACCTACTCCCTCTCTAAGTGTCGAAGACCAAGCATTTTATCAGTCTATAAAAAGAGAACTCAACCGAATTTCTTACACTCCGTCTGAGGAGGCCGTTAATAGAATTTTGAGCTACTCAAAGTCTGTTTAGATATATCACACTGTCTTCTTAAGCCTGCTTTTATGAGGCATTTTCCTATTTTCGTTCATGCTTAAGCAAGATCGATTCAAAGCCTTTGTTGAATATTTTTCTGTTCAACAGTCAGATGCTAAAACTGAACTTCATTATAACAATCCCTTTGAATTGCTTGTCGCGGTAATTCTGTCGGCACAATGCACCGATAAACGGATTAATCAAATTACACCTGCTTTATTTGAACGTTATCCGGATGCATTTGCGATGGCTACGGCAAATACCGACGACATTTATCAGTATATACGTTCGGTAAGTTACCCAAATAATAAAGCTAAACACCTTGAAGGTATGGCTAAAATATTGGTTGAGCGATTTTCGGGACAAGTCCCGTCCTCGATGGAAGATTTGCAAACGCTGCCAGGAGTTGGAAGAAAAACCGCCAATGTGATTACATCCATTGTTTTTGAGGCGCCGGCGCTGGCTGTCGACACACATGTTTTTAGGGTGGCGAACCGTCTGGGTTTAACTAGAAACGCTACCACACCTTTGGCTGTTGAGAAGCAACTCATTAAGCACATTCCAACAGACCTTATCCGACATTCGCATCATTGGCTAATTCTTCACGGCAGATATGTTTGCCAAGCCCGGAGACCCAAATGTGAAATATGTCCAATTACTCACTTTTGCAAATATTACGAGTATCAGCAAACAGCTACAGCCCTTACCAAAGCGGCAATAGCCGAAAGGAAAAAAGAGAGGCAGAAGATTGAACAGAAAAAAACAAACAAACTTTCCACAGTTTTAAAAAAGTTCATGGTAAAAGAATAAATTTATATTCTACCGTTATTATAAATGATAATATTTTTAGCATTTTAAATATAATTCTTACCTTCGAATTCGGATAACTAAAATAATGAGCAACGCAGATAAATTAAAAGCTTTACAACTTACGCTTGATAAACTCGAAAAATCGTACGGAAAAGGTACCATCATGAAACTTGGTGACACCGCTGTCGATTCAATAGAAGCAATCTCAACAGGGTCACTTACACTGGACATTGCTTTAGGTATTGGCGGTTTACCGAAAGGCCGTGTGATTGAAATATATGGTCCAGAATCTTCGGGAAAGACAACGTTAGCAATTCATGCTATCGCGGAAGCACAAAAGAAAGGTGGTATAGCTGCTTTCATTGATGCGGAACACGCCTTTGATAAATACTACGCAAAGAAATTAGGTGTTGATATTGAAAACCTTCTCATCTCTCAACCTGATAACGGAGAGCAGGCGCTTGAAATTGCAGACAACCTTATCCGTTCCGGCGCAATTGACATTATTGTAATTGACTCTGTAGCGGCTCTGGTACCTAAAGCCGAAATTGAGGGTGAAATGGGTGATTCTAAGATGGGCTTGCAGGCACGCTTAATGTCGCAGGCATTAAGAAAACTCACAGGTACTATATCAAAAACCGGCTGCTGCTGTATTTTCATCAATCAGTTGCGTGAAAAAATTGGTGTGATGTTTGGTAACCCGGAGACTACAACTGGCGGTAATGCTCTTAAGTTTTATGCTTCGGTACGTTTAGATATTCGCAGGACATCACAGATTAAAGACAGCGAAGAAGTATCCGGAAATCGTGTAAAGGTAAAAGTTGTCAAAAATAAAGTTGCACCGCCATTCCGCATTGCCGAATTCGACATTATGTTTGGACAGGGTATATCAAAAGCTGGTGAGATTATCGATCTGGGAGTTGAATTTGAGATTATCCGTAAATCGGGCTCGTGGTTCAGTTACAACGATACAAAACTTGGCCAGGGACGAGATGCTGTAAAACAATTGATTCTCGACAACCCGGAATTAATGGATGAACTGGAACAGAAAATCCGGGAAACGGTAACCGGAGAAAAACTAGAAGAAGTATTAGGGAAGGAGCTGTAAGGCTCCTTTTTTGTTAAAGTTAAGAATCCTTTATTTGTCTACCACGCTAAATGTTATCATTTTGTTACAGCAATCTTATTTATAGCTTAACGTTTAATGATAACTTTATAAAACCAATCAAACCAAGCTTTAATATTTCTTAATTAAATGGATAGACGTTTAGCCATTCGGCAAATCTTGCTTCTTGGAGGTGCAACCATTGTTCTTCCTTCATGTAATTGGAGTCAAGAGGAGCTTTCAGTAAAGCTTAATTACCTTAAGATAGGAAACAAACAGATAAATCTTATCAGCGAAATTTCTGAAGCAATAATCCCTGCAACGGATACTCCCGGAGCTAAAGCGCTCAACATACATAAATTTGTGCTTAGAGTTGTAGATGACTGCTTCCCGAAAGATGAGCAAAAAACATTCACCTCGGGTTTAGAGGAAATGGAGGACTACAATAATAAGAACACTGGAAAGTCTTTTAAAGAAAGTGATCAAAATCAACGGATCGAAATTCTAAAACAGATTGAAACAGATTCGACAATCTCGAAAGAATTAAAATCTTTTGTTAACAGTGTTAGGCAACTAACTGTGGAAGGTTATTCTACCTCGGAATTTGCGATGACTAAGCGCAAGGTTCCTTATCAACTGGTTCCCGGGCACTTCAACGGATGCGTAAAAACAGCTTAACCTAACTAACCCTAAATGTCAGCACAATCGCCAAACGAAAGTAAGCAAGCCAACAAAACAAACCAATTTGATGCTATCGTAATTGGCTCGGGCATTAGTGGTGGCTGGGCGGCTAAAGAACTCTGTGAAAAAGGCTTTAAAACCTTGGTTCTTGAAAGAGGAAGAGACGTTAAGCATATAAAAGATTATCCTACAACTAACCTCAATCCCTGGGAATTAGAACATAGAGGGAAGATTACTCAAGATCTAAGGGAAACAAATCCGATAATTAGTAAAACATACGCATTTAGAGAAGATACGCATCAGTTTCTTGTTAAAGATGCGGAGCATCCTTACAATCAAGTGAAGCCATTTGACTGGATACGTGGTTACCAGGTTGGTGGTAAATCCCTTGTATGGGCAAGACAGACACAACGGTGGAGCAACTTCGACTTTGAAGGACCAGCCCGCGATGGCTTTGCCGTCGATTGGCCTATTCGATATGAGGACCTTGCGCCCTGGTACAGTCACGTTGAGAAATTCGTAGGCATTTCGGGTAATGCCGATGGCCTACCGGAATTACCAGACGGCGAGTTTCTGCCACCTATGGAGATGAGCTGTGTTGAAAATCACTTTAAAGAAAAAATAGCTGCCTCATACAGCGACCGGAAGGTAATTATGGGGCGTTGTGCCCACGTAACGGAGGCAAAACCTATTCATCATGAGCAAGGGAGAGCGACTTGTCAGCACAGAACACTCTGCGAAAGAGGCTGTCCTTTTGGGGGCTATTTTAGCAGTAACTCTTCCACTTTGCCTTGGGCTGAACGAACAGGAAATCTGACTCTGATGCCTGATACTGTCGTTCATTCCATTATCTATGATGAAAATAAAGAGAAGGCGACCGGAGTAAATGTATTTAATACTAAAACCAATACCAGTACAGAATATTTTGCCAAAGTAATATTTGTAAACGCCGCTGCGATCAACACCAATCTGATCTTGTTGAATTCTATATCAAAGCGTTTTCCTGCGGGCCTCGGAAATGACAACGGCTTGATGGGTAAATACATGGCTTTTCATAATTATCGGGCCAAGATTAATGCAGAATACGACGGCTTCAAGGACTTCACAACCACAGGAAGAAGACCAAACAGTGGCTATATTCCAAGGTTTAGAAACCTACACAAGCAGGAAACAGACTTTCTAAGAGGATATGCTGCCGGAGTATGGTCGTTAAGATCTGAAAGCGAGCCTTTGGGCTGGGGAGAAGACTTGAAAAAACAGATCTTGAATCCCAAGGAAGGCAATTGGAAAGTAGGCTCACACATGATGGGTGAGATAATACCAAAAGAAAGTAATTATGTGAGCCTTGATCATAGTAAGAAGAATAAGTGGGGCATTCCAATGCTTAACATCTCGATGGACTACGATGATAACGACGAGAAGATGATCAAAGATTACTTTGAACAGTTGACTGAAATGTTTACTAAAGCTGGCTTCACCAACATCACAACCAGGGATACAAAGCAAGCCCCAGGTCTGGATATCCACGAGATGGGCGGCGTTAGGATGGGTAATGATCCGAAGACGTCGTTATTAAACAAATGGAACCAGCTTCATGCATGTAAAAACGTTTTTGTAACAGATGGTGCCTGTATGACATCTACATCCACCCAAAACCCTTCGTTGACTTATATGGCTCTAGCGGCCAGAGCCGTTGATTTTGCCGCAAAGGAGATGAAGAAGGGAAGTCTATAAAGATTCACTTGGCGAGATAAAAGACTAAATCGAGATAAAAGACTAAATGATAAAGCGGTTTAAACTTTCGTCTAAACCGCTTTTATATTTAAAAGAACTCTTCTTTACTTTATCAAAGCAAAGCCACTTTCCTTTACATATGCTGAGCTTTTAGCAATACTAACAAAAGGATCTATACCGTCAGAAAAGTTCTCCTGTTCTACGAAGAACTGTTTTAAGCCAGATGCCTCCGCATGGTTAAAGATGATCTTAAAGTCTACTGTACCGTTACCAATTTCCGTATTTAACTCCGGCTTTGATTTATCCATATCCTTCACATGCCACATGGTAAATCTTCCCGGATGCTGATTAAAAAATGTTAAAGGATCTTTTCCAGCTCTTACCACCCAATATAAATCCAATTCGAAATCTACCAATTTTGGATCTGTTTGGGCTAACAAGATATCAAAGCCTGTTTTACCACCCATCGGATCGAATTCAAAAGCGTGATTATGATACGCCATCTTCAAATTTGCAGATTTACACAACTCTCCGGCCCGATTCAACTTATCCGCTATCCGTTTGTAGTCATCGGCGTTTACCCGATCAACATCATTAATGTATGGAGCAACTACATAGGTTTGACCTAAAACTGTGGCGGCGTCTATATATTCCCGTATACTATCAATATTTTTATCCTTACCCAAAAACTGATGCACGTTATAGTGACCACTATAAGATGTCAGGTTATTTGCCTGTAGAAGATCTTTAAATTCTTTTGGAGTTAAGCCCCAAAACTTATCATTTAATGAGTACCCATAAGTTTCAACTTCATTATAACCTGCTTTCGCTACCTGACCTATTACACCTTTTACATCTTTCGTGATCTCATTTCTGAGAGAGTATAATTGAAGCCCTACTTTTCTCTTTCTACCTGTAAGTGGTCTGCAGTTTATAAGTGATGGAGCAACCATTAGCCCGGTGGCAATAATTCCAGCTTGCTGTAAAAATTTTTTTCTTGTTACCATTTAATAGTAATTAATGCGGTTTATCGCTGATGCGTAACACCAGCATTAGGTTAATTATAGTTTTCTGATCATTATGTTCCGAAACCAAACATCGTCACCATGGTCTTGCAAAGCAATCTTTCCGGTTTTATATGTTCCAAAGTCAGGCATGGTTTTAAACTTACTCTCTGCTACCATCTTTTTCCAGTTATCGTCCCAAAGCGTGGTTTCTACAACCTCAGTTCCGTTTAAATAGAGTTCCACCTTCCCGTCTTTGCATTTTACTTCAGCCTTGTTCCACTCTCCTGCTGGCTTCACCACTTCTTTTTTACAAGCAATCAGATCGTAAAGATCACCCGCTCTATGCTTGTGAATCTTTGCATCAGGATGTCTTTCATTGTCCAGAACCTGCATTTCTAAGCCGGTAAAAAACGCATATGGATACTTTTTGTCTTCATGAACATAAAAGAAAATCCCACTATTTGCACCTTGAGCAACTTTCCACTCCAATTTTAGATGAAAGTTAGAATATTCTTCATTAGTAAGTAAATCTCCCCCAACAGCTCCTTTTGCCTTTTTCGCAGCGACGTCCAAATGCAGCGTTCCATCTTCCATTACCCAAGCAGAGCCGGCGTCCTCTTTGCCGTAACTATGCCAGCCACTCGTGGTCTTTCCATCCAACAAGGGTTTCCAGTCACCATCACTATTAGTTGCGGATTTTTGAGACATACAGGACAGGCTAATAAGTGCAACCGTAACAAATGCAAAAGCGATAACCTTCTTTATCATATTAATTTAATGATAGGATATAATTTACCATTTCCTTAGCGTCGGTTTCGCTTAAAGCTGGATGAGGTGCCATCGGAATGTTTCCCCAAACACCAGCGCCACCTTTGATTATTTTGCCTACCAGGTAGGCTTTGTCTGCATCTGTATCTTTGTACTTCTTCGCAACTTCAATATAGGGAGGACCTACAAGTTTTTCTTTCTCCTTGTGGCATCCCAAACAATCAGAAGCTGCAATTAGTTGAGCACCTTTTTGGAATGAACCTGTAGGAGGTGCATCAGCAGTTCGGTCAGTACCTATATTGTTTATCGATGTATCTACATCTGACTGCCTTGCAGCGGCAGCCTGATCATTAGCAGACACAGAATCTTTCTCAGTTTTGGTAGATGTATTATTAGCGCAGGCTGTTATTACTAAAGCTGCGCTAATAATCGTTAACATTCTCTTCATTGAATTTCAATTAAATTCCAAGAATCTTTTTGTTAAAATCTGTGGTATCGCCAGCTGCGGCAAAATCATCAAAGGCCTTTTCGGTTACCCGGATGATATGGTTTTTTATAAATTCCGCACCTTCTTTAGCTCCATCTTCAGGATGTTTCAATGCACATTCCCATTCTAATACAGCCCAACCTTTAAAATCATAAGCGGTAAGCTTGCTGAAAATGGATTTAAAATCTACCTGACCATCTCCTAAAGAACGGAAACGTCCGGCACGGTTTATCCAGCTTTGATAACCTCCATAAACCCCCTGGCGACCAGTCGGGTTAAACTCCGCATCCTTAACATGGAACGCTTTAATACGCTCATGATAAATATCGATGTATTCGAGATAATCTAGACATTGAAGAACAAAATGCGACGGATCATAAAGGAGACATGCCCGGGGATGATTATTTACCTGCTCCAGGAACATTTCGTAAGTAATTCCGTCGTGCAAATCTTCACCCGGATGAATTTCGTAACATAAGTCTACACCTGCTTCATCAAAAGCATTTAGAATTGGGAGCCACCTGCTCGCCAGCTCTTTAAAACCCAATTCTACTAACCCATTAGGTCTTTGAGGCCATGGATAAACAGTATGCCATAATAACGAACCGCTAAAAGTGGCGTGCGCATTTAAGCCTAAGTTTTGTGAAGCTTTAGCCGCATACTTTAATTGCTGAACTGCCCAACTCTGACGGGCGGCGGGGTTACCCTTAACGCTATCGGGAGCGAAAGGATCAAACAAAGAATCGTAGGCAGGATTTACCGCAACTTGTTGTCCTTGTAAATGGGTTGATAGTTCGGTAATTTCCAGTCCGCAACCATTTACAATGCCCTTAATTTCGTCTGCGTAGGTTTTACTTTCGGCAACTTTTTGAAGGTCAAAAAAGCTGCTGTCCCATGTAGGAATCTGAACTCCCGCATATCCTAAACTCTTAGCCCATTTGCAAATAGACTCCAGAGAATTGAATGGAGCTTCAGCACCCATAAACTGGGCTAAAAATATTGCAGGTCCTTTTATCTTATTCATAGCTCTATTTAAACTTCAAAATTGGTCCATTTTGTTTCGCTCGCGCTGCTTTTAACAACGTTTTCTATAAATGCCATTCCTCTTATTCCCTCATCTACGGAAGGAAAATCTAAAGCTTCCTGAGAAGGGGTAGTACCATCAATTCTGGCACCTAAGGTTAAAGCAAAATTGCGGTAAAGATTGCCGAATGCTTCTAAATAACCTTCCGGATGCCCCCCAGGAGTACGACAGTTATGACTTGCGTATGATGACAAGTGCTTTGGATAGTTTGACCCGGCTCTTAAAATTTGTGTAGGCTGATCAAGTGATTTGTATAACAAAGTATTTGGTTCCTGCTGTGCCCATTCTAAGCCACCATTTTCGCCATATACGCGGATTCGAAGTGCATTTTCTTCACCAGCAGCTACCTGAGATGCCATTAAAACACCAGCAGATCCGTTAGCAAATTTTAGCAATACGTTTCCGTCATCATCTAATGCCCGGCCATCTACCATAATGTTCAGATCAGCGCAAAGCTTAGTAATTTCAGACCCTGTAACATATTCAGCAAGATTCGCTGCGTGCGTGCCAATATCGCCCATGCAACCGCTCTTTCCTGATTTTTTAGGGTCTGTTCTCCATGCCGCCTGGGCATTTCCTTCTCTTTCGCTTAATCTGCTCAACCATCCCTGCGGATATTCAACGTAAACTTTTCTGATCTTACCAAGTACACCATCTTTTACCATTTGTCTGGCTTGTTTAACCATCGGGTAACCGGTGTATGTATGTGTCAATAAAAGCAATAAGCCTGTTTCTTGAACCTTGGCTTTTAATTGCTTTGCTTCATCAAGGCTTAACGCGATAGGTTTCTCAATAACAACATGGAAGCCTTTATCAAGAGCCATCATAGCTGGTGCAAAGTGCGCAAAGTTTGGAGTAACAATGGTTACAAAATCGATACGCTTATCTTCGGGCAACTTACTTTCTTTTTCAAGCATCTCTTCAAAAGATACGTAAGTTCTGTCTTCTGCTAAAAACAACATTTTACCGCTTTCCTTAGCTACTTCCGGATTAATACTTAAAGCTCCGCAAACTAGTTCGATAAGGCCGTCCATGTTTAATGCAACCCTGTGGATTGCTCCGATGAAGGCGTCTTTTCCTCCACCGATCATTCCCATGCGTAATTTTCGATTCATTTTATGATAAATTTTCTTTCAATTATATTAACAAATAGCGAAACTAATATTAGTTAGCACGAATACCCAATTTAAAGGAAAAAAATTAGACTAATTTACAGCCCAGGCTCTATCACCTTTTTTATATGAGATACAGCCCTCGAATTTACCTGGTACCGGAACATATCTTAAGACTTTTGTAGCCCCAACTTCGGAAGTGAAGAACCCTAAAAGCGTAAGCTCCTTCATCATTCGGAAATAATGATTTGGCTCTTCGGGTTTTTTCTTTGCCTGAAATTCGTTTTGTTCCTTGTCCAACTGCGTTAAAAGTTCTTTACGCTGATCAGCATTTGCCTCTAGAAACTTCTTACCGAATTGTTTATCAGAAGCATTATCAAGGCTGTCAATACCATCTACAAATACTTCCTGATCTTCCTTGGCATAACAATCCTGAACCATAACCGTCATAAACTGACCAACCTTGGCGGCTTTGGCACCAGGGGTAGTGGTTTGTGGAAGTATTGTTTCGGCTATTTCATCTAATATCTTTAATTGATTTTCATCAAAAAGATCATTTATTTTATTGGCTTTAGGAGTACAACCGAATTGAAGAAATAAATCGGATCCGATTATGGAACCGCCCAGCATCAATGTTACTCTTGAAATTGCCTCACGTCTGTTCATGTACTTTTATTAAACGTTTATTAAGATATATGTTTAGGAAAATCCTCAAAAGACATTCTTTAGATGTTCATTCGTTTCAATTCTTTAACTGCATGATCCACCGCCCGCGCGGTTAAAGCCATATAGGTGAGTGACGGATTTACACAACTTCCAGAAGTCATGCAGGCTCCATCAGTTACATAAACATTCTGAGCATCCCAAACCTGGTTCCATTCGTTTAAAACCGATGTTTTAGGATCGCGGCCCATTCTAGCTGTACCCATCTCATGGATTCCCTGTCCCATGGCATAACCGCTATCATAAGTGCTTACATTTTTAACGCCTGCAGCTTCCAGAATTTCCTGCGCATCTATCATCATATCTTTGCGCATTTTGATTTCATTGCCTTTAATTTCACAGTCCATGGACAGCACCGGCAGGCCCCATTTATCCTTTTTGGTTTTATCAAGTGTGATCTTATTTTCATGATAAGGAAGAATCTCGCCAAATGCGGTCATCCCCATAGTCCATTCTCCTGGCTCTGATAAAGCATCTTTAAGCTCAGCACCAATTCCCATTTCTGCTATATCCCTACTCCAGCCACTTCTACTTGCGCCACCCTGATACCCAAAGCCTCGAAGGTAATCTCTCTTATCATTGAATACATTCCTGAATCGAGGAATGTAGATTCCATTAGGCCTACGGCCATAATAGTATTTATCTTCATAACCTTCGACGGTTCCACCTGCACCGCATTTAAAATGATGGTCCATTACATTGTGGCCAAGTTCGCCGCTGCTGCTTCCTAACCCATCAGGCCAGATATCTGTGGCAGAGTTCATTAACACCCAAGCTGAATTTAGTGCCGAGGCGCATACAAAGACCACTTTAGCAAAGTATTCGTAGGTTTGATTTGTTTCAGCATCAATAATTTCTACTCCAGTTGCTTTCTTGGTGTCTTTATCATAGAGAATCCTTTTCACAATTGAAAAAGGCCTTAATGTAAGATTTCCCGTTGCCACTGCCGCGGGCATCGTAGCAGACTGAGTACTAAAGTAAGCACCAAACGGACAACCCAGCCAGCACTTATTGCGATACTGGCAGTTGGTTCTATTATTATGAGGGGCAGTTAAATTAGCTGTTCTGCCAATTATGATGTGACGCAGACCTTTATAATGCTCTTTAACACGCTTTGCCACATCTTTTTCTACGCAATTCATTTCCATCGGCGGCAAAAATTCGCCGTCGGGCAACTGTGGAAGTCCTTCAATAGAACCATTAATTCCCGCAAACTTTTCGGCATAACTATACCAGGGCGCAATATCTTTATAGCGGATAGGCCAATCTACAGCAATCCCTTCTTTTGCGTTTGCTTCAAAATCTATCTCACTATGACGGTAGCTTTGACGTCCCCACATTAATGACCGGCCTCCTACCTGGTAACCGCGGTACCAGTCAAAACGCTTGGTTTCAACATAAGGACTTTCTTTTTCGTTCGTCCAAAAATCCAGGTTCGACTCATTTAAAGTATAATCCCTTTTTAAAACAGGATAATCCTCCTCCATTTGCTTGGTTTTACCACCTCTATGAGGAAAGTCCCAGGGATTTTTATTCGCATTTACATAATCTTTAATATGTTCGATATTCCTTCCACGTTCAAGAACGATGGTTTTTAGTCCCTTTTCAGTAAGTTCTTTTGCCGCCCACCCTCCGGAAATTCCAGAACCGATTACGATTGCATCATATGTGTTGTTGCTCATTAAATTAAGCTATAGGTTTTAATTTGATTTAGCTGCTAAGTATCATTGGGGAATGAAATTCCCACTCCATTAAGCAATTAGCATGAAATTATTGATAAACGCCGGTAATAATTGTAACGAATCTGTTAATGATTTAGATACAATCACCTCAAATATGACTATCAGGCACTCGAGCCTTTGATTGCGATCTGTTTTTTGAAAAAACCCAATTGTAATAAATCAAGTTCGCAAGAAGAGAGATGATCAGAATCAACAAACCAAAAAACTCACGTGCGTTTTCAATATAAGGCTTACTCGCTTTCATAGATTGCGCAAGGTTCTCACTATTATGCTCATTCATCCAATTAAGCACTCCATCATTATCCAAAAAACGGGGTACGGCAAGAATCGCATAAACTATAATACCTGCGATATATGCTTTTGGAAAATACCGACTTCTGAAAGCATAAAAACATAATACCGCAGCATAAAGATAAATCGGAATCCAGATATAAGGATCCGGGTCATTGTATTGAAGTGCTGCCGATATCAAAAATAGGACAAAGAAAATTACATTTACGGTTCGAAGGATTGGGTTGCTTTTTTTCATTTGGTTAGGATCAATGATCACAGAAATTATCTGTGACGTTATTTGCTGTTTGTATAGGCAATCTTTTCTCTATTCTTTTTCAGCTGAAGCCTTTTAGCTATCAATTGTCCTAGTTCTTGTCCTTGCATCGTACCCACTTCACAAGAATTGATATAATGAATACCGCCAAAGACTCGCGACATTCCAGCCTCACGAGCTGCTAGTCTAAACGATTTAAATGAACGTTCAGGAATTCCAAACTCTGTTTCTGAAGTATCTCGTAACGGTATAGAGTCGCCTATTCTAGCAGTTAATACTTCCGCAGCAGCAGCCGAAATCACAGCATGACCGCTTGTATATTCTGGAAATGGAGGTGTTTGTATATAGGGCCTCCAATTTGGATCGATAAACTTTGTGATTGCCGTTTCAGGACGAAGATAGTTGGTCTTAAACTTCATATACCAGCAGCTAATGAAACCATCGAATAAGGCAATTGAGGCTTCAGCATAAGTACTAACGGTAGAGTTAAAATCATTTTTATTCTTCTCAGTTGCTATACCTACAATATTCATCCAATGTCCGCCCGGAGAAAACTTCTTTGTAGCGTAAGACACATGCCCTACAACGTTCATTTTAAAAGGATTATCATCCCAAAAGTCGGCGACATGCTTTTGCTCATTCGATAAGCTGTCCCCAATATTCTTTACTTTCAGAGCATTTTTATAAAACTGGCTGCTTTTATTTTTGACATCAAATTTCGGTGGGGCTGGACAAGCCATCTGTCCGGGAGAGTCTAAAACCATGGGCCGAATTTCGCTCCAATGAGGTTCCACTGCTTGTGCATACATTGGAGGAGTAGGCAACCAACGCCCATCTTCTTCGGTAACTGTAAATTTGCTCGCAGATCGGGTTTGCAAATAATTATCGGCTTTGCTCCATTTAAGAACATGTTTAGCTACAGTATCAGCATAAACAACAGATGCATCAAACACTTCATTGGGGATGCCTGCACCTTTTGCAGTTTTTTTCAGTTCGTCAACGTATTCGTTCATGCTTCCTTCCGGGAAAGTAACAGCATTACCTACCTTACAAAAGGCCAGTAAAGACGCAAATGGAAAATCAATCTGATCACTTGTGGGCTTTGGAGCAATTGGAAGGTGCTTTATTTGACCGGCTAGAGACGCATAACTCAGTGAGTCGCCAGCTGCAATAACTTCATAAGCAGCGATGTTAGCATAGACATAATTTCTAGATGCGATCATCGGCGGAAAATTATTCTCTAAAACTATGTTATTTAGCTTCTTAACGGTTTTTCGATATAATGACGGATCGTGAAGGACGCTTTTATAATCGGATTTTTTGCATGCGAAAAGTGTCGAAATAAATATTAAAAGAAGACATAGTTTGTTAAAGCGCATCATATTGATAAAGCGTTTATAAAGAGCAAATATTATTGGTAGTAATATATTGTTTCGAAGCGACATGGAGTTAACTACAAAGCACCTAATGCACGTCTCTTTCCGTTGTCGTCTACAACATCTATCGATTGAACATTTAAACCGAATTTTACAAATCTAGCCGATTGAGAGAGAAAAGAACTTCCATAATAGAGCTCCTCTTTTCGAACTTTCCCGTCCTTTAATCTAATCATAAGCGTTCTATCTTCAGGGGTTAACACATAGCTTCTACTCTCACTCCTCTGTCGAAAAACTTTAAGAACATCTCTGTTCTGGGATGCCGCCAATAAAACTCCACCTTTATGAGCACGCAAGCGTATCAACGCCTTTGCATCACCAGGGACGTAAAAGCCACTTGCTAAAATACTTTGAGGGTGAAACTTTCCCTTACCATCTCCTAACATTACCAATCCGTTCATTGCATTTTGGCGACCATTGGTTATCTCTGCTCCGAAATCGTTTCCTATACAGACCAGGTCTAGATTGCCATCATCGTCCACGTCATCAGCTAACATCCCATTTAGAGGTGCAACCTGTGCTAAACCGGGTAGAGCAGTTATGCGAAAAGTGCCAGAACCCCTGTTTTCAACATAACTGCTCTGGAGGTTAGTGATTTTTAAAACTTGTGCGGTTTTCAATTCGTCTTTGGTGAATATATCGTCAAAAGTTGCACTTCCGAAGTCCTGGTAAGTCAAGAACCGTTTTTTTAGCCCTGGGATCTGCTCAACAATCTCGTCGCGGTTATGGGCCGGATATTTCTTCATTTTCCCCTCGGCGTCCTTCATATACATAGCAATAATGGGATCGTATCTGCCGTTTTTATCATAATCATTCGCGTACATAGTTATGGGATACTTAGTACTTCCCCGGTAATAAGAATTTGCGCCATGATTACCTACAATATAATCTGTATCGCCATCATTGTCAAAATCTCCTGCTGTAATACTATTCCACCAGCCAAGTTCTTTGTTAATTCCTGTTTTGGCACCAACATCAGTGAATTTCCCGTTTTTATTCTGTAAAAAAAGTACTGGCTGATATTCTCCCGCAAGTACCAAGTCTACCCAGCCATCATCATTAAAATCCGACCAAATCGCATCGCACGTAAGTCCAATATTGTTGAGTTTCGGTGCGACAGTATTGGTTACATCTGTAAATTTAACCTCTCTCCCTTTTGTATCGTTACGGAATATATAAGAATTTACGGGTTTAGGGTATTCTCCGGGAAGGACACGTCCACCAACAAATAAATCAAGATCTCCGTCTCTATCAAAGTCTGCAGCTTTTACACAACTTTTACTAGTGGTGTTAACTGGCAAGGCCAGGGTATCTAACTGGAAGTTTCCCCTTCCGTCGTTTATGTATAGATTATCCTGTAAATTCCCCATTCCCTTTGCAAACTCATTGCTACCGTTTGCGCAATATAAATCAAGATCCTTGTCGCTATCTACATCAAACAATAAAACACCCATATTTTCAGGTGGACGGAAGCTTCGTTTCTTAATAATGGGCAAGAACGCTTTCTTAAATGTACCATTAGCCTGCTGTAATAAAAATTGAGAAGGAAACTGAATATTTCCTCCAATAAAAATATCGTCCAAGCCATTTAGATCAACATCACCGGCAGCTAAGCCTGGTCCATACTGGGAGAATTTATGGGGAAGAAGCTTTTCATAGTCATAGTCGATGAAGTCTTCTTCTTGATGTCGATACTCAATTCCTATTGATTTAGTGATATCCGTAAATAGCGATCTGTCATTTACTGAAGCAATAAGCCAAGAATCTGGTGAGGTAGCACTGCGTATATCTATTATATGAAGTTGATTAACTTGAAGATTTCGAATAATCTGCTTTCTTTCACCAGGCCATCTGATTACCGCAGAATCGATACCTTTAGTTTCTCCCAACCCAAAATGTATTTTATTTTCACAAGTTGATAAATACCCCCTATAAGGCGAGTTTTCATAAACCTGCGTCTTATTATTATAATAGATTTCTACCCACGCGCCAACACCGTTAATATTTCCCTTTTCGCCTTTCAGTTTAAACTGGACATAATTATTTTTAACCTTATTAGACGTATTCTCGTATAGGAACGCTTTTCCATTTATATTACTAACTATATAATCAAGGTCCCCGTCGTTATCCAGATCAGCATGCATTGCACCCGCTGAAAAACTGGGTTCATCAAGTCCCCACTTTTTAGTCACATTGGAAAATGTGAGATTGCCATTGTTTTTAAAACCGTAATTAGCAACTTTAATTTGAGGTATTTCTTTCAAAAGTTCAGATTTCGGAACAGATGGCCCTGCCTTTTCACGAAAAGCACTAAAATCATGGTCGGTTACATCTTTTGGATAGCCGTTAGTAACAATCAAATCTCGAAATCCATCGTTGTCAAAGTCGGCTACAGAAGGTGTCCAGCTCCAGTCGGTTTCAGCAACTCCGGCATAGAATCCTATGTCGGAAAAAATTGGATCGCATATTGAATCGTTTCCACCAATACGCGGACCCATATTTAATTGCAAGGTGTTTCTAACATATTGAAAGGAATTTAGACCGGCTGTCATCACCTGATAAGAATAATAATTACCAGGATTCATATTTTTTTTCTTTCTGAAGTTGTCTTCAGGATTCATATCCACAGCGATAACATCAGATAAGCCATCATTATTAATGTCAATAACGTCATTACCCATTGCATTCAGGGAACTGTGTTTAAAATATGATCGGGATTTTTCACTAAAAGTCCCATTTTTATTATTGATATATAAATGATCGTCCGAAAAAAAGTCGTTAGTAACATAGACATCTTTCCAGCCATCTTTGTCAATATCACATATATTTAAACCTAAGCCATAACCCGCATGGTTTATGCCAGCTGTTTGCGAAACCTCAGTATAATAAGGGTGTTTTTTTATTGGGTCATAATCATTACGAAAGAGTTTATCAATGTCACTTCGATCACTTGGCAGGGTATTTCTACTAAATTCCGTGGCTCCTCTCGTGGCCCGCTTGGTGGTAAGCAGATACATATCTAAGTCGCTGTCGTTATCATAATCAAAAAATGCAGCATGCACCGATAAACTTGTATCCGCTAATCCATACTTTTTAGCTTCTTCTTTAAACACTGGTACACCGTTCTCATTTAGTCCCTTATTTATATATAAGAGATTGGCACGGTCAACCCCTTTCTTCTTAACTGTTGCGCATACATAAATATCTTGCCAGCCGTCGTTATTAATATCAACAACAGAAGCAGCGTTACACCAACGACCCATTCCATCTACGCTAGCTTCTTGAGTTACATCAGAGAAAGTGAGATTGCCTTTATTGAGATAAAGCCTATTTGACACGGTACTTGCAGTAAAATAAATATCCGATAGTCCGTCATTATTATAATCTCCAACAGCTACACCGCCACCATTGTAGAGATATTCCATGTCGAGAGGATTTATAGAATCGTTCTCAATGACGGTATTATTGAAATCGATATTTGAATCGGAAGAGGATACTTTTTTGAACAAGGTGTTTTCCGACCGACAGGAAGATGATAAAAATGCCACTAACGCAATTAAACAAACATATAGTAGCTTGATATAAATTTTCCGTGAATATATCATGAATAAAAAAGGTTCCTTACCAGAATTGATTAAAAATAAATGTCTAAAAATAAGCAATCTCACTAAAAAGCACACATTACTAACGAGAAAAGGAGCAATACTCAAGTATTGCTCCTTTTCTTAATTCATTAACCTCTTATTGATAATTAGGATTAGGAGTAATATTGGGATTTTTGCTTGTCTCTGAAGTCGGAATTGGAAAATCAAGATGCTTAGGCGCAACAAAACCCATTTGAGTTGAATTTCTTGAATCAAAAAATGCATTGTTCAAAGTGATATCGCCACCTTTTGCCCAGCGTCTTAAATCAAACCAACGTTGTCCTTCAGCAGCTAGCTCAATAAAACGCTCGTTCATTATCCATTGCATAATAGTAGTTCTATTCGTCTCACTAGTACTATAATTGGCCGGTAGAGCACCTCCGCCCATATTACGTGCACGTGTTCTAACGTCGTTAATAAAACCTATGGCTTCAGTAGTAGAACCGCCAGATTTAACCAGTGCTTCTGCTTTCAACAACAACACATCCGCATATCGCAGAATACGGT
>DASVRX010000205.1:0-2202 GCA_036388375.1 Pedobacter sp.
AAAGCTTCCGCCAATTCCGGTGAAAAATTGGATCATACCCTTGTTTTCTTTTACATATATAAAAAATTCTATCCAATCGAGAGCGTAGCAAAAAGTACTCGGATTCCGGTAACGGAATTAGGGATGTACATCAATCATCTCGTCGAAAAGTCTTTGATAGAAACCAAAGACAATACTTATAAGATTACACTACCGGGAATGCAATTTTGCGAAACCGACTCGTTTCTCAATACTGCTGACACTCCCTCTGCACAGAGAATAACAATCTGTAAACGTTATAAAATTTAACTTAACTTATCAATATGCAAGAATTACAAGAATTAATTGTAACTGATCACTTGGAGAAACTTTCGAGTGATGAAATTCAATTTTTAACAACAAAATCAACCGGCGCTGGGGAGATAATCCTCCAGGAAGTGGATGGGTACAGACAGAGGTCGGAATTTGATAAAAGAGGATGGAAGCTGAAATACGAAATGCTTTATGCTTTTGGAAGTGGACAACAACTAAACGGGAAGCAAAGCCCCCTTATAAAAGGTGTATTTGATGAAAATAAAAAGTATGCCGTATTGCTCTACAAATTTACCGGAATGAACATCTCTGTAAAGAAAGAGAAAGCGGGTGATACCAGAGTGGGTTTTCTTGCCTTATTCGGTCTTATATCAGAATTATTTAACTGGCTTGGTATTTTCGTTAAAAGCGTAATGGATTCTTTTGACAAGTACGAAAAGGAGATTAAGAGCAATCCTGAAACAATTAATAATGGCCAGTTGGACCGTCCCACTCATGAAGACAAAAAGGACAACATAAATTTAAGCTGTGCCACCTGCAATCCTCGTGCACCTCATGATAATCTTCCATTAACAAAGTCGAAATTTGCTGTGAAAAACGATGAAGCAAATGACGAAACTTCGCTTGGAATCGCCTTCGTTTTCCAAACCGCGACCGGCGAAATGGAACAGCTATTGGCGAATGAAAAAATGCAGGACGAAATGTATGAGAAGGATATTAAAAAATTAACCTCGGGTATGAAAGTGCCACCGGGAGCAGAAGCTTTCAGAATACATTGGGTGCCTAAAAGCCCGATGCATGTGGAGCCCGGTTTTCTTCATGGGATAGTATTAATCTACGAGTCGGAATAATATGGGCCTGGTAAAAGTAGTTGAGAAAAACGTCCCTTCGCCGAGGATATTTTATGATTATGCCGGCGCAAAAACGGTAGTTATTAAAGATATCAAGTCCGCAATTTATAGTGATAAGTGGTATAATGAAGATGGTGAAGAAATCGTAGACGTTAAGATTAATTTTAGTATCAAATACGACAATCATCAAAACAAAAAGTACCGGATTTTATATGAGCTGAGTTTGTATGATAAGGATGGAATCTGCATTTATAAATGGAACGTTACAAATGAATCAGCAAGTCTTATTTTAATAGGTACATTTAATGACAGTACTGCATCCACCTGCAAAATAAGCCCTAAGTTCTCAAAATTAGACGAGGTGGTTTCTGCCGCACTCGATATCAGATATTGCCAGGAGGTATCTAGGGAAATTTCTATTATAGAGGATGGAATTATTGAAGTTTCTATTACAGAGGATGAAATTATTGATAACGGATTCAATTGGATATCCGGTCCTACTGCAGTTTCAGATGTGAAAGATGAACGCGCAATAGTACTATCGGGTTATATTCCCGAAGGTGATGGTTATACTGCAGAAGATTTGGAGTCACTCTCTGCCAATAATTTCGGTATCTTTTTAGCTTCAGACGAAGCAAACAAGCATTCAGATGCGGTCGACTTGAGGAACTACAATGGCCGTTCTATAATCACCTCTGTAAAAAATCAAAAAGGCTGTGGTACCTGCGTTTCTTTTGCAGTATGCGGAGCATTAGAAAGCTTGCACTTGAGCAACAATGCAGTAGTATTGGATCTGGCCGAGTCACACATACACTTCTGTCTAACATC
Organism: Pedobacter sp.; assembly: GCA_036388375.1. Classification (GTDB taxonomy): domain Bacteria; phylum Bacteroidota; class Bacteroidia; order Sphingobacteriales; family Sphingobacteriaceae; genus Paradesertivirga. The sequence goes on from DASVRX010000205.1 coordinate 1,971, forward strand.
AAGGCCCTGCGCAGAGGGTAATTATGTTAATATTGTTCTTGATGCCGTCCGTAATCAGGGCGTAACGCTGGAAAGTTATTATCCTTACAATCCTGTAAATCAGTCTTGCTCTTTGTACTCAGGATGGAATAATTATTTATATCGGTTGAACAACTGGAGCAAGATCACAATGATTCCTCAAATGTTATCAGCACTATCCGATAAGCCCTTAATTGGAGTCATGAATGTTTAT
>DASVRX010000206.1:0-8481 GCA_036388375.1 Pedobacter sp.
CCATCAAAATATGGAGGACGCTTATCTTCTGTTTTAGAACTGAGCACAAGAGAGGGTAATAAAAAGAATTTTGAAGGTTCTGCTGGAATTGGTCTAATCACTAGCAGATTAAATATTGAAGCACCAATTATTAAAGACAGAACCTCGTTTATCTTGGGTGGTCGTACAACATACTCAAATTGGATGTTAAAAACATTGCCTAAAGATGCCGGGTTACAGAATGCCAAAGCAGGTTTTTATGATGTTAATCTAAACTTAAGTCACAGACAGAATGCTAAAAACAATATTTATTTTACAGGGTACCTTAGTAATGATGACTCAAATCTAGCGAGTGACGTTTCTTACGCCTATCAAAATAAAAACATTTCCCTTAAGTGGAAGCATTTGTTTAATAACAAACTACATTCAGTCGTAACGACTGGTGTAGACCTCTATGATTACGAAAATTATAGTGATGTAAATAAGTTTACCGCTTATCAGCTAAAATTCGGAATACGGCAAAATTATCTTAAAACCGATTTTACCTATTACTTGGATTCCAAACATACTTTAGATTTTGGAGCTAGCACCCTGAAATATAATTTACAACCGGGGGATTATGGCCGTTTTTCAACCAGTTCGCTTGTAATACCAAAAACCCTCCAAGCAGAGCAAGCGCTAGAAAGTGCTGTATATATAGGTGACAGGTTTGAATTATCACCGACAATATCTTTTAATGTGGGTTTACGATACTCACTCTTCAATAGCATGGGGCCATCTCGGGTCAAAGTTTATCAACCCAACAGCGTTAAAGAAGAAAGTGGTATTTCTGAAATTTCGGTTTTTAACAAGGGTGACATTTTTAAAACGTATCATGGTCCGGAGTTTCGCTTGGCAGGAAGATTTGCGTTGAATTCCGACTTTTCTATTAAAGCAAGTTACAATACTTTACGCCAGTATATTCATATGCTCTCAAATACAGCCTCAATGTCGCCTACTGATATATGGAAGTTGAGTGATGTGAATATTAAGCCGCAAAACGGAGATCAGGTATCATTGGGGCTATATAAAAATTTGAAGTCGAATACAATTGAAACTTCAATTGAGGGATATTACAAAAGAATTAACAACTATCTGGATTATAAGAGCGGCGCTGTATTGATACTAAACGAAAATATCGAACAAGATGTAATAAATACAAAAGGAAAGGCATATGGGATTGAACTTCTAATTAAAAAGTTAACAGGAAAAGTTAATGGATGGGTTAGCTACAGTTACTCCAGAACCTTGCTAAGAACCGATGATAAAAACAATGATGAGACAATAAACTCAGGAAATTATTTTCCGGCAAATCATGACAAACCTCATGATTTTACTTTAATAAGTAATTTTAGATTTTCGCATAGGATAAGTATGTCATTTAATGCCACTTATAGTACCGGTAGGCCTATAACCTTACCTATCGCTCGATTTTCTTATTTAAATTCTCAAAGAGTGTTATACACAGACAGAAATCAATATCGCATCCCAAACTACTTTCGGAGTGATATATCACTCAATGTAGATGGCAATCATAAAATTAAGCAGTTGACCCATAACTCCTGGACTATTGGAGTTTATAATTTAACCGCCAGAAAAAATGCGTTTTCAAGTTACTTTGTAACCGAAAATGGAATAATAAGAGGATACAAGCTCTCGATTTTTAGTACCGCAATTCCATTTGTTAATTACAATATCCGTTTTTAATGAGAGTATTACTAAAGGCAATGTTCATACTTGGGTTGTTTGTTTCCTGTAAGGAAGAGTTTGAACCAGATACAATTGCTGGAAAAAGAAACTTGCTTGTTGTAGAAGGCTTTATAAACACTGGATGGGGACCAACAACTATTAAACTTACCCGAACAACTGACTTAAAAGATTTAAAGAGGTTGGCGCCAGAAACGGGAGCAATTTTGAGTGTTGAGGGAGAGAATGGTTTCGATATAAAGGGTGAAAGCGATGAGAAAGGTATTTGCACCATAGCGACCGGTAGTTTAGATCGAACAAAAAGATATAGATTAAGAATACGCACCCAGAATGGGAAAGAGTATTTGTCAGACTTTTTGGAAAATAGAAGTAGTCCCGAATTGAATGTCGAATTAGGTACTGAAGAAGACGGTGTTCGCCTCTATGCCGAAACTGAAGATTTAACCAAAGCAACCCAATACTTCTCTTGGGAATACGAAGAGACATGGGAGTTTCATTCAAAATTCGAATCGAGATTTCAAGTTGTAAATGGCCAAATCGAGGAACGTGATCCATCCATTAACATTACCAGATGCTGGAAGACGGACAAGTCGAAACAGATACTCATCGCTTCCACTGAGAATCTGAGTGAGAGTAAAGTAACCCAATTTTCGCTGGTATTTTTAAACTCACTATCCGAAAAGGTGCAGGTTAAGTATAAAATTAAAGTTATTCAACATGGTATTACTAAACAGGGTTATAAATATTTAAGCCGAATGAAAAAAAGTACTGAAGAAATAGGTACAATTTTCGATCCGCAACCGACCGAAATCAAAGGAAACATTCGATGTATAACAGATCCTAATGAGTCTGTGGTGGGTTATTTAAATGCCGGCAAACCATCAGAGCGAGTTCTTTATATAACAAGAGAGATGATGCCTCAAGCTGGCCCAAGTGCAAAAACTATTTGTGAGGAAATACGAGATTTGGGGTCTTTTGATGCTATATCATATACAACAAATAAATACTTAATAACAAGTGGAGTTCCTTTCTTAGGTATATATCATGTAGCTCCGGCCGTGTGTGTAGATTGCACCTTAAGCGGATCAAATATTGAACCTGATCAATGGCCTCAATAAAATGAAACACAAATTAACCCTACTTCTAATTGTTTTAAACATTCTAGGTAATAGCATAGCAGCACAATCGGTTGATAAGGTAATTGGTAAGCAGTTTTTGCAATACGCAAATACGCTAAACGAAAAACTGTTTGTACATACTGACAAGAACTCCTACTTGCCAGGAGAAATTGTTTGGTTCAGGGTGTATGCACTTGAGGCGTCAACCAATCACCGCCTAACTTTGAGTAAAGTAGTGTACGTTGAGATTATAGACTCGCAAAACAGATCATTATTGCAGGCTAAAATTGAGATGAAAGACGGTATTGGTGCCGGGTCTTTTTATTTACCGGTGTCATTCAATTCAGGAAACTATACGTTTAGAGCTTATACAAACTGGATGCAAAATTTCAGCCCGGAGCTTTTCTTTCATAAGACCATTTCTGTATACAATACTTACAAAGATGAACAAGGTGTTGCGGCTAATAAAATGGAGGGAACTAAAATTCAATTTTTTCCAGAAGGGGGAAATTTGGTTGCTGGTTTAAAAAGCAAAGTAGCTTTTCGAGTCATTGACGGCCATAATGAGGGGGGGCAATTTGAAGGTGCATTAATCAATCAGCAAAACGACACCATTGTGAAGTTTCGACCTCATAGATTTGGTATCGGCAATTTTAGTTTTGTCCCCAGCAAAGGGGCAAGCTATCGAGCAATTATTAAGCCCAAATATAATAAGACCGTTATATTTCAATTGCCCGAAGTTCAAGCAGAAGGATACGTGATTAATCTTGACAGACAAAATTTAAAGTTAATTGTAACATCCACTTTTGATGACGATGAGTCCTTATCTCTGTTCATTCACTCAGGTCAAAAGGTAATATATAGTCAAACGATTTCTATTAAACAAGGTACGGCCGAGGTGCGACTTTCCAAAGAGCATTTTTCAGATGGTGTTTCTCACATTACTCTCTTCGATAGAAAAATGAATCCATTATCTGAGAGGCTCTATTTTAAAAAACCGAGCAGGCACTTAAATATCTCAGCAATGCAAACCAAAAAAGAGTATGCAAAACGGGAGACTATAAGCCTTGAAGTTTTGACCTCAAATGAAGCAAATCGTTCTATAGCCGCGGATTTTTCAATGTCAGTTTATCTGAGGGACTCCCTCGATTACGCGAGTGAGGATATAAGAACATTTGCCTGGTTAACATCCAATTTGAAAGGTAAGGTGGAACACCCGGAATATTACTTAAGTGCCAATGATGATGAAGCAACAGATAATTTAATGCTTTCACACGGATGGCGCAGGTTTTCCTGGACTGAGCTGAAAGAGGCTAAATCTAATTTTACTTACCTGCCCGAGATAGATGGACATATTGTGAATGCTAAAATTATAAACGCGTCTGTCAGTCAAGCATCAGGCACGAATATCGCCTACCTGTCAGTGCCTGGAAAGGCATTACACTTTTATACCGCATCTTCAAGAAAAAGTGGAGAGCTTAAATTTTTTACTAAGAATTTTTACGGTCCCAACGAAATTATTTTGCAGACCGATCCAAGAACAGATAGCCTATTAAAGCTTGAAATCATATCTCCATTTTCTGATAAGTATTCTTCGTATACGCCCTCTGGGTTTGACTTTAGCAAAGAATTTTCACAACACTTATTGAAGAGGAGCATTTCCACCCAGGTAACTAATGTCTTCCTTGGTAAGTTTCTTAAAAAGGAACTTCCAGCCGAACAGGATTCTATTCCTTTCTATATTACCGCGAACAAATCTTATAGGCTTGATGACTATGTGCGTTTTCCAACTATGGAGGAAGTGTTAAGAGAGTATGTACCGGAGGTGGGAGTCAATATCAAAAAGAAAAGTTACCACTTAACCATGTTTAATCCTGAAGTAAAGCAGTTTTACACTTCTTCACCTTTGATTTTAGTAGATGGAGTTCCGATTTTTGATGACGGAAATAAGATCATAAGGTATGATCCTCTAAAGATTGAGAGGTTAAATGTTGTGACTACAACCTTCTTTTATGGGCCAACCGTTTTTAAAGGTATTGCAAGCTTTAAAACCTATAAAGGCGATTTCTCTGGTCTAGAAATGAATCCTCTTGCAACAGTTGCTGACTACGAGGGTTTACAATCAAAACGAGAGTTTTATTCGCCTATGCATAATGCTGATAAATCTGATATCCGCATACCCGATTTTAGAAATACACTTTATTGGGCGCCAGATGTGTCAACTAGTCCGGATGGTAAAGTTACATTGAAATTCTTTTCTTCTGATCTATCAGGCAAGTACAAAGTAGTTATTCAAGGTGTATCGGACGAAGGTAGACTCGGCTATAAAATGCTAGAGTTTGATGTAAAGGAGTAACCACTCACTATCGCCAGATGATTTGTCTGAGTGTGCTAATAAACCGCAACTCATATATAATATAAGCCGTGAATTAAGACGACTCACTGTATAATTAATCATGACTCTTCACCTCTTTACACCTTTACCGGCACAACATGGTGCTGGTACTGTACGGAAGACTTTGCTTGCTTCAAATAGTGAATACTACTGACGAGCTAGTGGTGTTGAGAATTGAAAACTAATACTCGTTACCTCGTTAATTCAGTAATCTGAGTAAGTAATCATCTCTGTTTTTTGCTTGAGGGTTTTCATTTTTACTTCTTAGCCCACACAAATTTTACATTATACGCCTTCACTGTATTTTTAAAAAATGTAGGTACGTAAAGTATCTGCGTTTTAGGATTGTATTCAATATCTGCACTATTAATCTTTTCCTTAACAGTGTCGAACAATAACTGTGTGTTGCCTGTAGAACCAATGGCCCAAACCTTTCCATGCCATTCTGAAACAATGTATTTTTTGTTTCCATATGAGATAACGCCATCAATACCCCCACTTACTTTCGCAACAGTTGTTAATTTTTTACTTGACAGATTAATTGAATACAGGCTACCATCTCCATTGCCGATTAACAATTGATTGTTTTCTATCAGTAATCCGTTGATCCCTTGAAGAGGCGAACCTTCAGTAAATAAGTCAATAACACCTTTTTTTAGTGTCCAGATTTTGGATGTACCCGAATCTGAGATGTACACTATTCCGGTTTTAGAATCAACGGTTATATCATTCAGAAATTGAGCCCCAGTTACAGCGTATCTTTTCAAGATCTTACCTGTGGAAAGTGCTATTTCAACTACATTGGTCATTTCGGTTACATATAATTTGTCACCAGAAATGCCCATCCCTTTAATCGAATTCAGGCCTTCTGTGAATTTTAATTTCAAGACTTTACCCTTTTGATCAACTTTTGAAATAAAACTGCTTTGATTTTCTAATGATGGCTTTCCATTAATGCAGGATACGTACAGGAAATTTGTTTTAGGGTCTAATAATACACTTTCAGCTGTGCGGAGGGTGGTGTCAGATTCCCAGACTTTAGTCAAAGTGATTTTTTGAGCATTTGCTGGAAGAAAGTATACTATAAGTATTGCAAAGAGATAAATCGATTTTTTCATGAGAGAAATTTAATGAGATAAGCTGATTAATTTAATGCTTCTTGTTTTAAGAGATATGTTGATTTGCACCCAAAGATAAAACAAAAAATCCCGGCTTAAAGGCCGGGATCTGTGTAATATTATTTCTATGTAACTAAGCAGTCACTTTGCTCAACTCTTCTGCCATTGCAGCACCAATCTCAGCAGGAGATTCTACAACTCTGATTCCACACTCGGCCATGATTCTCATTTTAGCAGCAGCAGTATCATCAGCACCGCCAACAATCGCACCTGCATGACCCATACGGCGTCCCGGAGGAGCTGTCTGGCCAGCAATAAATCCTACAACAGGCTTAGTGCCATTGGCTTTAATCCAGTGAGCTGCTTCAGCTTCCATGCCTCCGCCAATTTCACCAATCATAATAATGCCCTTAGTTTCGGGATCGTTCATTAAAAGCTTAACAGCTTCAACTGTAGGTGTTCCGATAATTGGATCGCCACCAATTCCAATCGCTGTTGTGATGCCTAAACCAGCTTTAACAACCTGGTCAACTGCTTCATAAGTCAAAGTTCCTGATTTGGAAACCACACCTACAGTTCCCTTTTTGAAGATGAATCCCGGCATAATGCCAATTTTAGATTCATCCGCAGTGATAATCCCAGGGCAGTTCGGGCCTATAAGTCGGCAATCTTTATCACTGATATATTCTTTTACCTGAATCATATCCTTTGTAGGTATGCCTTCAGTAATACAAACAATTACTTTGATTCCTGCTTCTGCAGCTTCCATGATAGCATCGGCTGCGAATGCTGGCGGTACAAAAATAATAGAAACATCAGCTCCTGTTTTATCTACCGCTTCTTTAACAGTATTGAAAACAGGTCTTTCAAGGTGAGTCTGACCGCCCTTTCCAGGTGTTACCCCTCCTACAAGCTGAGTTCCATACTCAATCATTTGCGATGCATGGTAGGTGCCTTCATTCCCTGTAAAGCCCTGAACGATAACTTTTGAATCTTTATTTACTAGTACACTCATTTTCTGACGTCTTTTTCTAAAGTTTTGCAAACTTATATAAAATTATTGCAAATAATTTTGAGAAGTAAAGAAAATCCTACTACAAAACTTGCGAAAATGATATAATAGTAAGAGGAGAAAACTCAATACAGATTACATGCTTTTTTCAATTCCGGTTGAATTAAATTGAAGATCATACAGCCGTTTGTAATAACCGCCCAACTTTAAAAGTTCCTGATGGGATCCTGCTTCTTTAATTTCCCCATGATCTAATACAATAATTTTATCGGCATTTTGGATGGTTGATAATCGATGTGCAATTACAATCGATGTACGGCCTTTCATCAGTTTTTCCAATGTCTGCTGAATAAGATATTCCGTTTCAGTATCTACTGATGATGTTGCTTCATCTAGTATTAGAATCTTTGGATTATAAACCATTGCCCTTATAAAAGAGATCAACTGCGCCTGGCCAGAAGAGAGTGTCGCTCCCCGTTCCATTACATCATAATCGTAGCCGCCCGGTAAACGCTCAATAAAATCATGCGCGCCTGCTTCTTTGGCCGCTTTGATTAATTGTTCCCGGGTAATGTCTGGATTATTCAGAGTTATATTATTAGCTACGGAGTCGGAGAATAAGAACACATCTTGTATCACGGTGGCAATTTGTGTTCGGAGAAAATTTAAGTCGTATTCGCGTATATCAAGGCCATCTATCTTAACGCTGCCTTTGCTTATTTGATAAAAACGGTTCAGAATATTTATTACCGACGACTTGCCGGCTCCGGTAGCACCAACTAGGGCAAGCGTTTCACCAGGTTTAATCGAAAAATTGATATTTTTCAGAATCCAGTTGTCATCCTCAGCATCGGGTTGATAGGTAAACCAAACATTTTCGAGTGCAATTTCACCTTTAATTAATGGTGATAATTCTCCGCTATCATCTTCAATATCAGAATTGTCTAAAACGCTAAAAACGCGTTCTGCACCCACCATTCCCATTTGCAGGGTGTTAAACTTATCCGCCAGCTCCCTTATCGGCCTGAACATCATATTAATGTACATAATAAATGAAACCACCACACCGGGAGAAATTTCGTGATTGAGTATGAGCTTAGAGCCGTACCATAC
>DASVRX010000207.1:0-15754 GCA_036388375.1 Pedobacter sp.
CGCGCGATACTTTCAAGCCTTCGTTGATTTTAATAGGAATTGAGTCGCCAGGTTTAATTATCCAATCATCATACCAGACGCGAATATTATCAGCCTTTAACCTGTCTGCCAATTCCCTTATGATTAATTTATCTTTGGAACTATGGCTAAGGAAAACATCGTATTGAAATTCTTCTTGAAATTCTTCGGACATCTCAGTGATTAATTTTCTAAAGCAGTTTACTGCTCAAAGGTATTGAGAAAGGTCAAAAATATCATTAAGGCACCAAAAAACGCAAGATACTTTTTAGATAGTGCACGAAGTTGGGTCTGTACAGCCGAATCTACGGGGCTGAAACGAACGAAAAGTTGCCTCTTCATCAGCATTCTTTAGGGGAAGCTTTAGTAAAACTTTATTGTCGCCTATTTCGCTGACCTCTTCCGCCAAAAAAAGCTAGTGTTGAACAAAACCCACATATCTGAATCGCCCGAATTTTGAATTGTTGGTTTCTGTTTAGTATGTTCTTTTATAGAAACGGATTCCGATTCAATTTGCGGTGGTTTAAGTTTTTTAGACTTTCTTTCACAACCCACGATTCAATATAATTCCTAAAATGGATATTTGTCGCGAATGGTATTTGCCCAAAATGATCAGTTTACTGACTTCGTATCCGACCTACCCCGAAATTAAAAAACCACTTGTTAGTTATCAAAATCTCTTTATGAGCAATTGCAATTATAGATTTTTTGAACACAAATCTTCCTGACTTTGTTAAAACTGGTTGACACTAGTTCCCAACTTTATTAGCATAAAAATTGGCTGATATTTATACAATGTTAAACACAGTTCCCAACTTTAACAAAAAGGCACAAAAAAACCGCTACGTAGAATCAACAACTTACGAGCAGTTTAGTTCTTATCTGTGCAAAATCTATTTGAATGTTAATTTACTCTTTGTAAAGATGAGGTATTTGAAGAAAGAGTCTTGTAGAATTATTATTCAAATTATCAGAAAAATTCTAAAGTGAACATAATTTCCACTTAACTGGTTCATCAACTCCAAAAAGTGTTTTCAAACTAAACTCCTTATTTGCTTCATTAATCTCCTTTTCAGTTTCGGGTAATCTTTTTTTCTGCTCCCAGTATGTAATCATAGGATTAAATTGCATCTTCACAGCATTAAAATTAAGTGTGGTATTGCTGCGTTCAATGAATAAAAACTCATCATTAATTGTCGAAATCCATTCATATATTTTGGTCTGGTATCCAGTAGAATCGAGGAAACTAGCGTAATATAATTTTGAATTAATTCCACTGGCAACAATTGATGGTAAAGCTCCCATTACTTTTTTTTCATTCTGATATTCTGCTTCATATAAAACTACCTGTCCTTTTGCATCGTGAGTTAATTTATTTTTTAAAGATTGATATAAATTATTAACTTCGCCTGCTAATCTTATTAGGTAGTCGTATGAATTTACTATCTTATCTGCATTTTTGAATTTATTAGGTTCTGTTAATTTAGAACTTTTTTCACCGAATAAATTATGTCTTTTATACAAGGCTTCCCTACTACCAAAAGGCTGAAAAAGCCCAATACAGAGACCATTTCTAATAGCTTCTACAGATAATTCAATTATATGTGGAAAACGACCTAAAGAAACAGGAAAATCCCGGTACTCAACTATTAACAAACTATTTTGTTGAGATAATTTTTCGAGGAGTCGAGCATAATTATCAATAGCAGTATTTCCAGTTAAAATTACCTTACTGTCATAAACGAAAACTTTTTCCTCTTCTCTAATTTTATTCAATCTTTCCTTTAATTCTAAAGCATATTTTTTATCTGTCCTTACAAAGTATTCATAGATTTTATTTATTACATTTTCAGACAATGGAGACTTCTTACTTTTGATTCTACTTAATTGTGCATTGGAAATTCCTATTTCCTTTGCAAAAAACTCCATGGTTTTGGGGGAATTTTCATTTTTTTGAATAATTTCGTTTAAAATTAAGCTTAAATCTTCCATTTTTATACCTTCCTACAACAAATAAATATCATCGAAAAAAAACAACTAAACTCAATCGAAGCTTTTATTTACCGAAGCCTGAGATATGTTATCCGAATATTTTTGAAAATACAATGTAATTGACTTTATGCTCTAGGTATGTAAATTGCCTTGCATTTACGTAATTACATTTAATTTATGTAAACAATGTAATACAGCAAAATGCGTTTCTTTTATGTAGATTAAATTCGTAATTTTGACTACTAAAACAAAAGGAGAAGTTTTATGAAGAAAGAACATTTAATAAATATCAAGATGCTGGCTTTAATTGGTTGTTCGGTTATGTCTTCCAATGGAAGCACTCTGCCGAAAAAAGATTTTTCCGCCGATGCAGCCAATCAGGGAATCGTTAAAGTTATGCTGAAAGAGGCGAAATCCGACCCCAACTGTTACCAATTAATTACCAGTTTGCAGGATATGGTCAATGGACAGAGTGAAGGTACAGTATCCTATGCAAAAAATTTTGACAAAAACACCCATGAAAGAGGCGGATATAACAGAGGCGGCTTTGATAGAAATTATAGCCGGGAAAATTTTTCCAAGACTAATTTTGACAAGGATATAAGAGTTGCTCTCAACATCTCAGACTCTAAAGAAACTAAAGATAAAGTATTAAAAGAAGTAAACAACAGGATTGAAATTTTTAAGAATAGATCCTTAAAATCTTAAAATTAAGCATATCTATTTTTTTGTAAGATAGTTTGACGGCGGAGTTAATATAACAGCCGAATTCTTGGAAATAAATAAAATGCTAAATTATGTTTGTAAGCAAATACTTCTGAAAATTGCCAGTAGGTGCAATATAAATTGTACCTACTGTTATTGGTTTCGTGACAAATCCGTTTATGAAAAACCTCCGATTTTATCGGTAGACATTGAAAATATATTTGTAGAAAAGCTTGATGAGCACATTAAAAAATATGCTTTAGAGGATTTTCGTATAATTTTTCATGGCGGCGAACCGTTGCTTTTTGGAAAACAAAGATTCTTCGACCTCTGTGAAAAAATAAGAAAAATCGAATTCACATCAAATTGCAAAATTACTTTATCTATTACAACAAACGGTTTACTTATCGATGATGACTGGGCAGCAATTTTTAAGTACTTCGGAATCGGTGTGACGGTGAGCCTAGATGGAACGGAAGAGGTTCATAATAAAAATCGAGTAGACTTTAAAGGAATGGGAACGTATCAAAAAGTAATAAATGCCATTGAATTACTTAAGCAGTATGATGTCGGCTTTGGAGTTTTATGTGTTTGTCTCCCGGGTTCCGACCCGGAGGCTCTATTTAATCATTTCTTAAAGCTTGATATAAAAAATTTCGACGTCCTGATTCCGGATTTTACACACGAAGATCAAAATATTCCCTCTATTGCAAGTTATTACAAAAAGTTTTTTGATGTTTGGTACGAGAATAAATACTATGAAGAGTTTGATATAAGACTTCTAAAAAGTTTTGTTATGGGGTTACTCGGTTTTACCACGACCTCCGAGGCTTTGGGTTACGGACCTATAACAACAATGATGATGCATTCAGATGGGTCTCTGGAACCCCTTGATGTTTTAAAGATAACAGGAAGCGGACATACTAAGTCTGAAGTCAATATACTCGAACATTCCATTCAAGATATTCAAAAAGTTCCACTTTGGAGTGAGGTGTACGAAGCTTCTATTAATCTTCCGACAGTTTGTAAAAACTGTGTATTGCACAATGCTTGTGGTGGCGGTTATATACCTCACAGATGGTCTAAAGCTAATCGTTACAATAATCCAAATATTTATTGTGATGACTTAAAGGAAATTTTTGGACATATTGCGACTAAAATATCTGAAGAAATTTCCAGTGAAGGAAAAATTATGTATTTGAAAAGAGCGTCTTCAACTTCTGAAAATGCTTTGAACGAAAAGTAGTGTGAGGGTTATTTGAGTATTCAGAAGTTAGATTGTAAAAGGAAAATTTAATTTGGATTAAATCCTTTATATCTAAACTCGTGATTATCGATGTCTTGTGACTCCGCAAAGAATTTTTATTTTGACATTAACAATTTCCTTGCCTTCTTAATACAATAGCCAAGAAACAAGATTCTTGTAAAATAGTTTGTTTTGTTAAAACTTGTTGGCACGAGTTCCCAACTTTATTAGCATAAAAAATGACGAGTTTTTGAACGATGTTAAACACAGTTCCCAACTTTAACAAAAAAGCACAAAAAATCGCCACGTAGAATCAACAACTTACGAGCGGTTCAGTACGCAACTTTATTAGCCGATGACATATTTGTCTTTGGACAGTAATGTTTTAGACTGGACATTAAAGTTTTAGACTAGAGACTAAAGTTTTAGACTAAAAAGGGTGAAAATTAGAAAGGGTCAAAGATGTTTTATTATCTTTTGACCCTTTTTTATTTTTTAAAATTCGATTGTCTTTCTAATTTCCTCCCAAGTAGAATGAATAGCGTTTTGCACTTTTTCTGATTCATTGGAAGTTTTGTTTCGGATTACTGCTCTAACTTTTAGCTGAGCCAGAGTCCGGGTAATTTTTTCTTCGATATATTCTTCTTTTGCCCAGAGAAGTTTTCTGATCATATAATCCTCCAGCGATTCTAAATTTTTGTTCAAAACTTCATCTGTCAGCAGAAGTTTATTTTCTCGCTTATCAATCCATTTTTTATATCCGATCCTTCGAATTATTTCTGTGATTGAAACTCTCACCGGGAATTTATTTAGTTTGTAAATTTCTTGGCAAACAGTCTCGATTTTTTTCGATAAATCTTCGTCTATCTTTTTCCAGTCCAGCCTGATTGTATTTTTAGGAATTTTATTAACCGGCGGCAAATGTTTTTCAACCCATTCTTCGTCGTTTCTTCGAAGCCAGAGATATAAGAATATTTCCGCTTTCATTAGCTCGTTTCTAGTCAAACCGGGATTGTTTTTAACTACCTTTAACCATTTGTTTCTGTAATCCTGCTTCCGTTTGGATAAATCCATTTTGGGATTTCGGTAACGAGCATAACCTTTCAGAGGGCGGGAATTTTCAGTATTCATCGGTAAGTCCAGTCTGATAGCATGACGGCAAACGGTTAATTCGCTGATTCGGAGATATTGCCCAATTTCTAAAATGGACAAATTTAAGTTACTCCACATTTCGGTTAATTTATTTTCCCAGATATGTCCGTATTCTCTTACCAAGCTGAAATCGAATTTATCTGTTTCAGATTCGTCGGGTCCGACTCTCTGATAGGTAAAACCGCAATCACAGGCGAAATAAGCTATCGGTCGCCCTTTTTTGCTGTCATCCTTGCTGAGATTGTCATAAATCTCGCATTTGCTGATTCGCATTTCTGCATAATGATCGGCGGCTTTATTCAGGCAAGGATAAGGCGGATCACCAAAAGGTTTGAATTCGACAAACGATGTGAAAAATTCTTCCGCCGTTAAGCCGAGAAAATTCATCAGAAGCAAATGCCTGACTGGATGAAAAACAACTTCCTGCTTATGGGGTTCGACTAAGATCGTGAGCCAGTTGTCTCGCTCGGAGATTCGACCGACCTGTTTAAAGAGTTCAGGAGAAAAATATTCATTACAGGCTTTAACTAATTTGTTATGTCTGACTCTGTCATTGTAATAAGCGAATCCTTTTTTGAGGAGTAAATTAAAATATCTTTTCTGCAATTCTCCTGTTTCTAAACACAGATCCTTCTGTGAAAGGAGCCATTCTGCATCTTTGGCTATTTTAAGCAGAATCTGATGATCTTTTGAGTTCGGATCAATATAACGAGGCTCTAGCGGAGGAATAAACTCTTCTGCTGTTTGAAAAGAAGCGCTGCTTTCTCTGCCCCAACGTAATAAGCTGTTTTCAAGAAAGCAATTATGTGCAGGGCAAACTAACACACCCGATAATTGATGAAGGCGATGCCAGTATGTTTCATTATACTGCTTGCGATCATCACTTAAACACATAGGACAGAAACGTAGGTACTCAAACGGAAGCACTTGTTTAGCTCTAATCCCTAAGCTGGAAAGGATGTTGCACGGAACATCCTTTATCATTTCATCTTCGATTTTCTTTACTCTCGCTCTTGATACAAATGGGCTATAAAAAGGCAGCAAAGAATTATTGTCAATAAATTCTTCTTCGGTATATTGATTGCTGAAAATGACGCTTACTAACGATCAAATACGCAAAGGAAAATCAACAATGGCAGAAAGTCCTCTACGTCCGAACATATCTTCCATAATAAATTGTTTGTTCACGTACTTTACGCGTTCAGAATACCTGGCGCATGCACTATAAAGAAGTTCATCAGGATAAGGATCAGGAAAGAATCCGATCATAAATAATTTCCTCCTGATTTAAATTCATTTCCTGAGCGAATAAAGCCCGCTTCGTTCAGCGCGGTGTGTATAGTTACATTAGTTACGTTTTCTAATGAAGCCAAGATTGCGGGTAATGCTGCTTTCTTTTCTTCAGGATGTCTGCATTTATCAACAATCTTTTTCAGCCAATCGTCGAAGTTAGTGAGAGACTCGGATAACTCAAAACCGGATTTAGTCTTGTTATCTTTAGCCGAAGATTTTTTAGAGCTTTTATTTCCTTCGTTATTGTCTGATGACCTGATTTGCGGGTGAGAAGTGATTTCTCCCTCGATTTGCGGTGACTTCAAAGACGAATTAGGATCAGGTGCCTTCTTGATAAGTTCTTCCAAAAATCTCGGATAAGCGTCTTCAAATCTCGCTAAGGCGTTTGGGGTTTTGGATTTAAGAGCCTTGAGAGCAGGACGAAGAATGCGGAATTTATCACGACAAACTGAGCGGATAATTGAAGCATCAACCAGTTCTTTTTTCGTTTCGATGGCTCTTTCTTGAGCGAGCATATAAGCTTTCACTGCCAAGTCCGTGATTCCCTGTGTTTCTTCGTATAGCACTTCGATAAGCTCAGGATTTTCATCCAGAGAACAAACTTTTCGAGTATATTGAAAATGCCAGAGAGCTTTTACGAAAAGTCCCCATTCTTTATCTAATCTCATCCGGTCCCAAACTAAATCTCCCTGCCCTGTTCCGCGTCGCATTTGGGAAAAATTACCGTCGAACACGGAAAGCGATTTATAAGTTCCGACCAAAATAACAGGAACTCCAACGGTGTTAACGAGTTGGACAAAAAAATTCAACATCTTTTCAACGCCGCCGCTTTTAGCAAGGCTTAGGCGTTGAATTTCATCAATTACTAAAACTCCGATTCCGTGATTAGCGGCAACAAGTGCCATATAGGGCAGCATTTCATCAGTATTTCTGCTTTTGCTGCCATAGTTTTTGTGATAAGAGGTTCCCAAGATACTATCTACAGTTTGGAAGAAATTAATGCAGAGTCCTTTCAATCCACCGTCGAAAGGGCAATCAATTTTAAGCCAGACAATCTGTGAAAATGTAAACTTTCGCCCTTTATATTTATTGTGATAAATCACTTGCGGATATAACCGAAGAATTCTTTCAACGGCGAGGGATTTTCCTATACCGCTTATACCAACCATATTAAATCCGTAGGCAGAAGTGGAGTGAAAATCATCCTCATCGTCACCGTATTGGCTTATAGAATCCTCATTGACATTTTCAGCTCGTTTGCCGTTTTCCTGCCAGAAACTTGTTTTAAGCGGATTCCGCTCGATATAGCCAGTGCGAATGACACGAGAGATGCGCCGCTCAAGATCAATGTGAATGTTAAGCGGCGTAAAAAACCGAACAATGTCTTCCATCAGATGATAGCGCTGTTCGTCAGACCATTTTCGCATCGATTCGTTGTAAATAGGATAAAAAGCAAGTTTTTTCATCGCCTCTTTCGTGCTTAAAATCGGCGGGAGTGCTTCGATTAAAGGGTTTCCGATGTAACCGGGAATTTGCTGATTCCGGTAAATTGCGTCGCGTCCATTTGTAAGAGTTAATTCGGGAATGTTTGCAGGACTTTTGGCAAACTTCTCATTTTTAGCGAATTAATAGACTTAAATATGATTCTTTCCGCAACTTTTTAATAAAGAAGGGATCGAATCAATTCGTAACCTAATAAACCAACTGCGTAATAATCCAAAACAAGCACAAGAGTATTTTAATGGAGTATAGAAATATCGAAACCTTTAGAGAAATATTGCAGATTTCAGTTATTTGAAACATCAATATTTATAAGCTGCACCATTTTGTTTTTACAAATATAAAAATTATTAAAATTTGTTGACACCAGTTCCCAACTTTATTAGCATAAAAACTGGCTGATATTTATACGATGTTAAACCCAGTTCCCACTTTAATAAAAAGACACTAGAGGGGTATTTAATTCATCGTGCCGATGATTGGCAGTTCGAAGTCCCTACAGCAAGCCATTTTTAAGCGCCATCTTAAAATGTATTTTCCTTGCACGTGATTCTAACCTCTGCGCTTCTGTAACGCGATTGGTGTTGCGCAACAAACTGGCATAGCGCTCCATGATTTTGATTACACTTTTGTACTCGTGACTGAGTCGTGTCTCCCATATGGGTAAGGCTCTCTTAAAGAGCGGTTCGGCTTCGGCATACCTACCTTGAGCTTCATAAATCACGGCTAAGCTGCTGATACACTTAATTACGCTGTTGTGATCTGGCTTAAAATACTTCTCATAAATTGGGCAAGCTTTCTCAAAAAACGGCTGAGCTTCATCATACTTATCTTGGGCTAGAAAGAACCGACCTAAATTGTTAAGTCCTGTAGCCGTCTCAGGATGTTCCAGCCCGAATCGCGCCTCCCAGATAGCTAGCGCACGATTATGCAGCGGTTTGGCTTCGTCATACCTGCCTTGAGCTTGATAGACCATCGCCAAATTGTTAATAGTTCTGGCTACATCTGGGTGCTCCGGTCCGACCCGTTTCTCCCATATCGGCAACGCTTTCACTAAGAGAGGCTCCGCCTCATTATTCCTGTTTAGATAAAAATATAGCATACCTAAGTTGCTGAGTATTCTAGCCACTTCTGGGTGTTCCGGTCCTAGCCGTCTCTCCGATATTTCCAAAGCCTCCTTGAATTGATGTTCGGCAACATCAACTTTACCTTGAGCTTGGTAAACCATTGCCAAATTGTTATGGCTTTTCGCTACGTTCGGATGATCTCCCCCTAATAACTTCGTCCATATTTCTAAAGCCCTTTTAAAGTGTGTCTCAGCTTCGACATATTCACCTTGGGCTTCATACACCATAGCTAAATTATTGAGACTTGAAGCCGAATCCGGGTGTTCGGCTACTGGTTGCTTCTGCCAGATTTCTAAAGACTTCTTGAAGAGTATTTCGGCTTCGTCATTCCTAGCGAGAGTTTGGTAGAGGAAAGCTAGATTGTTAAGGCTTCTAGCTAGATCTGGATGTTCCGACCCGAGATGTTTTTCCCTGATCTCCAATGCTCGCTTATGCAGCTCTTCGGCATCACGATATTTAGCTAGGAAGATGTAGAGGTTACCTAAATTGTTGAGCCCTATAGCCACGTCCGGATGATCCGACCCAAAATACTTTTCCCATAGCGATAATGCCCTTTTGAAGAGCGGTTCGGCTTCATGGAACCTACCTTGAGCTTGGTAAACCATACCCAAGTTGTTGAGACTTTGAGCTAATTTAAACTGATCCGACTGCGGTGCTTGTTCGATAATCTCCAGCCTTCGCTGGAGTGATTGTTCCGCCTCTATATATTCTCCGGCGCCGAGCAATGCTACGCCCAATTTGTTCAGAAGATTGTCGTCGGTCGGTCGTAGCTCAGAAGCTTCCCGGTATTCACTAACGGACTGACGATATAATCCCTGTTCATAGAGCGTCTGCCCAAAGAGTTCACGTGCCTTCACTAACTCACCCTTCGCCTCCTCTAGTCGCTGCTTGCGTTCCATCACAGAAACGCTTAGCTGCCTAGTAGCCTCTGGATAATTTTTCGCGTATAGAGCAACCATTCCGAGTTGATACGGGTCGGTCGTCTTCTGACTTAAAGCGCGGATTGCACGATCCACCTCCTCCGGGCTAAATCCAAATGCTTTTGCAGCCTCCACCAAGTTTGCTCGCCGTCGCTCTTCCGTCAGCGGCTCCATACCCATCCTCTCAGCGTTAGCAGCATTAATCTTTAATACCATCGCCACTGCGGCTTGTGGATATTCTAGGAGCATCCGGTCCCCTCTGTCCGCCAACACCACTTCAGCCACGTTTTGTGATTCCTTCTCGAACGAATGCACCCTCACTCGCTGGTTCCACGGTGAAATGAAAACTACGTCTCGTGGTGCATGCACCACCTGAAGTGTGATTTCGTCGCCGGGTTTAGTCTGCGGTGCTAGTCGGAGCCGTGTCTTTCCTGCTTCATCAGTAGCCGCGCTAGTAGAACTATCACCAGTAGTGCTGAGCACAACATCGGTTAGTGGTTGCCCTAATGGGTTGGCTACTTGCACGACTAGAACACCCTCATTTGACTCGTATGAAAGCCAATAGATAGTTACAAAGGTTGCTATTAATAATGCACAAACTGCAGCTATTAAGAGCGAACGGCGGATTAGTACTCTCCTACGCCCGATATTAGTTGTGGCGGGTGACAGCTTCAATGAAAATTCAATAGCTTCAGACACCTCTACAAAGACTGTTTCCTGCTCATTCTTAGTCATGCTAATTAGAGGTTTTGAGGGTTCATTAACTGTTTGAAATCGAGCAAGGCTTGGTATTTGCAAAAATCTAGAGGGGCTGAGGATAACAGGCAAAATGACAGCTCCTTCTTTTTCGGCGGCACTTAGCAGTGGCGGTAACTCATCCGTAGCGATAAATTCTGAAGCAAGGAAATCTGCGCTTACAAGCAACACGGCTACTTTAGTGTCGGTAATAGCTTGCCTGATCTCTTCTCTCCATCTTGAGCCTGGTCGAATTCTTGTATCATTCCAAATATCAATTTGGCGCGCTCTCTCTAAAGGCTTCAGATGTACACTAAGACGTTGCAGCCACTTGGTATCTTGGTGACTATAACTGATGAAAACTTTCGTTCGTTTGTTCAATTTAGCCATCAATTTTATCCTTTATTGCCTTTAATAGCCTCTCTATCGGCGTCCTGCAATGTAATCTGAGGCTGAGAGTTCGTCTCTTAAGCACACCGCATATTGCATTCCGCCTTTACGGTCGTATGAAAGTTGATGTTGTGAGGGGCATTCCAAGTTGCCCAATTAATATGATTTAAGTAAGTGCTCAATAGGCAGTGAAATGGCTCGGCAAAAGCCACGCACACGGGAGGTATTATTGAGCGCCTTTGGGGCTTTTTTGCTAAGCAATACGCTTTCTCAATTTGGACACGAAAAGTTTAGAGTAGAATATATTTGTTAAAACTTGTTGACATCAGTTCCCAACTTTATTAGCATAAAAATTGGCTAATATTTATACAATGTTAAACGTAGTTCCCAACTTTAATAAAAAGACACAAAAAAGCCGCTACGTAGAATCAACAACTTACGAGCGGTTCAGTTCCCAACTTTATTAGCGCATTACATTATTCATAAATTGCACAAATGGATATTCATAAATTGCACTTTTGGATATTCATATTTTGCATTAACTGTAAATGTAAGTAACTAATAGCTATTACGGTTATTCGCAGTTCGCCATTTGGCATAGAATTCGCCCGCCTTCAAAAGCGGGCGTTTTCTTTTGATTAATAACCCTTAACGTTCAGCCATAAATTTCCACTTTGTTCAACCCTAAATTTCCACTGGGCACTTATTTATAGAACTTAAAGTTACATTAACGAGGACGCTAAAAGTATAAGAAGCCAGTTAAACCAAATGGATTCTTTTTTCTTTGTTTCTATAGATGGTGTTCTATTCGAATACTATCAATTCAATTGTGTCGTAGATAAAATTTTGTTACAATCTTGCGCCATCATTACATGAAATCACCGGATAGGCTTCCGCTTTTGGAAAAGCTAGCTTTTTATCACTTTTCAAGATAGAAATTGTCTTAATTTTGTTTAGTTTGAAAAGAAATTTATGAGGACTTCACTTCCGGATACACCCCCGGATAACACGGGTTCGGAGACCCTTGACCGTTATCGATACCAGGCGCAAATTGCGGTTCGATTTTGTTTGGAATGCATTACCGGCCGGAATGTATCCGTTTTCCTCGAGCATTTTGAAGATATAGTAGTCGAATATGCCGACAAGTGGCTTTTCATTCAAGTTAAAACCAAAGAACCGCATCTTCAGCCCTGGACTTTTTCGGGCGCGCACTCCGGGCTGCAAAGCCTTTACAGAACCTTTAAAAGCATTTCTAAGATTAATGACATTAACGCCGAATACTGCTTATTTTTAGAGGGCGGGATTAAATTTAACGACCCTTTGAATGATTTGGTTTTGCCGGCCAGAAATATTAATCAAAACCTGGTAGAAAAAGTTCGCGCATTGCTTAAGATTGATGATACCGAATGTAGAAAATTTCTGAACGTTTTGTATGTCCAGCCTAACCAGCCGTCGAAAGACTTAGTTCAGCAGGACAATATTGCAATGATCGGAGAAGTTTCGCCGAATACTCCCGTATTTGAAGTTAAAGATATTGAAAAGAAGCTAACCGATGAAATTCTGACCGCGATGGCTGCAACGAGGCTGAAAAACAAACTGTTCCAGCATGTATGTAAAACCCGGCTTTTGAATTTAGATAGCGAGATTGTTAAGCAGAAGCGATTTACGCACGTTAAACTGACATCTATTCTCGGAACGACCATCGATGGTTCCTACCCCTTATTGAGACGGTACACCGATGCTTCGTTGCCGACCCCGTCTAACTTGGAACGGAAAATGATTAAGGGTGGGGCGAAAGATGCGATTATAAAAAGGGCTAAAGAATTAAGAGCAAACAGCACTTACCGGCTGGTGCAGCTACAAACATCTTCCCTTTACGATATTAGCGACAAGATTGATGATGCAAATTTTCGCCACGAGCAATGGGCTGAAACGATCATTGCCCGGCTGGGCGATGTGAGTTC
Source organism: Pedobacter sp. (assembly GCA_036388375.1). Taxonomy (GTDB): domain Bacteria; phylum Bacteroidota; class Bacteroidia; order Sphingobacteriales; family Sphingobacteriaceae; genus Paradesertivirga. The sequence continues at coordinate 13,043 of DASVRX010000207.1, forward strand.
GTCGGCAAACCTGATTTGGTCTGAAATGACGGATAAATTAATGACATCGCATGAACTACGGGAAAATCTGGCTCCGAGTAGTTTATTCAGGGATCCAATGTTGATTCTGGGCAATATCTGCGATTTGTCCGATCAATGCAAGTTCGGCTGGGGAGAAGGCAATGCGTAAGGAACTTTTTCAGCCAACTTTTGAAACCGAGGCCAGGCTATTGTTGCTGATTAACGCCTTTAGCTCGCCTGTAAAATCGCTGGATGGGCGGACGAAGCTAACCAAACTGGACTTCTTTCTGCGCTACCCGGGGTACCTTAAAAGAGGTTTGGAAATACGGAATCCAGATATTCAAATTGAAGTTCGCGATGAAGAAGTAATAAACATTGAAGCCAAGATGATCAGATACCGGTACGGGCCTTGGGATCCATCCTATTTCGCCGTTCTTGGAAGACTGATAGGTAAGGGTCTCATCCAAATTATTCCATCCAGCAGAGGCATCGGATATCGAACGACCGAAGAAGGAAAACAGTTGTCGAAAAAAATTTCTTCCGATGAAAATTGGCAGGAAGTGGCTCTTAGAATCAAATTATTAAAAAGGCACTTTGATTTAAGCGGTTCAAGCCTCATGAAATTTATTTACGAGCATTTCCCCGAAGTTGCCGGCGCTTCATGGGGAGATAAATTATGAAATTATTTATTCATTCAATCGACCTTATCGGCGGAGACCGGAAATTCGACTTCGATAAAGGGTTAAATATTATTACCGGTCCTATTGCTACCGGAAAAACCACGCTGATGCGCTGCCTGAGCGGAATGTTTGCGGGCGACATCAGTGTTCCCCGCGAAACAAGGGAAAACGTGACGAATCTAGCCGGTCAGATTCAAATTAAGGAAGAAACCTATTCGATTGTTAGGCCATTCGTAACCACACGAAATGCGAAAGTTGATATCGCCGGGCGCTTTGAAAGTCACCGGCTTCCGGTCTATCAGGGAGATGTTAATGATCCCTTAACTTACCGTGATTGGTTGCTCGAAAAAATGGGGCTGCCGCAGCTTGAAGTTCCAACCGCTCCGACCCAAATCGAAAGCGATAAGTCGCCGCTGACCGTAAGCGATTACCTTTTATACTGCTATTTAAGACAAACGGAAATAGACGAATGCGTTTTCGGACATACAAAACCGCCCAAAAACATTAAGCGCAAATACGTGTTTGAAGTTATTTACGGAAAATTCAATATCGAAATTTCAAAATTACAGGATCGGCAAAGAGAACTCGTTAGCGAACTGCGGCGGCTGAAAGGTCAAAGCAAAACCGTTGAAGAGTTTCTGGAAGGAACGAATATTGCCAATCGCGCGATGATCCGGCAGGAGATAAAAAACATCGAAGACCGGATAGCGAACTTCGAAAAGGAGTCGACCGCCATTTCAAATCGGGTATTAACCGAAACCAATACACAACAGTTGAAATCTACTATCTTTAATTTGGAGAAAAAAATAGAAGCCTTTCTAAAGAGCGTGGATTTTGAAAAAAACAGTATTGAACAAAAAAATGCTCTGCTAGCGCAGCTTCAAACATTCAGTTCCAGACTAACCAAGGCGATTGTGGCCGGAAACTACCTTCTGGACTACGATTTCATAGCGTGCCCTCGCTGCAATTCGAGCGTATCTCTCGAAAGAGCAGAAGCAGATATTTGTTATTTGTGTCTTCAAACGCCATCCCAGCAGATTTCCCGGGACGATCTAATCGCGGAACAGGAGCGAATTGATCATCAAATAAACGAAACCCGCGAATTAATAAGAGGACATGAAGCAACTATAAAAAATATAACCGGCGAAATTAAAACCATCGAAGCTTCCTACAACCGTCTCAAAGATGAACTGGATTACAGAACCAAAAGCTACGTTTCCGCGACCGGCGAAAAAATAGCGGAGATCGAACACCAACGCACTTCGCTGCAGGAAGAAAAGAAGCGTTATGAAGATTATTTAAATCTATTTACCCGCCACGATAAGTTTAAGGAACGCATTTCCGTTATCGAAACTCAGCTGCAGGAACTCGAGCTGCAAATTGAGGCGGCGTTAAGCGCGGCCAGTAACTTTGAAGACCGCGTTAACCGGCTGGAAGAAAACTTCCGGCAGATTGTTGATGAATTAAGGATTGAACGCTTCCCAGATCATGGTTTTACCGGTATTGACCGAAAAACGTATTTACCCGTTTTCGGCGGGCGCAGGTTTGATGAGGTACAGTCTTTAGGGCTGAAAGTGATGATTAATGTCGCGCATGCCGTCGCGCATCAACTAACGAGTCTAGAATTGAATTTATTGCTGCCGAACATTTTAATTATCGACGGACTCTCCTCCAATCTCGGCTATAAAGGTATTGATCTAGAACGCATTAAGGCCATGTACCATTTCCTGATAAAAATAAACAATCAATACAAAGACAGTTTACAAATTTTCGTAACCGATAATTCAATCCCGGAATTCGCCGAAGAATTCAGAAAATATGAATTTACATCCGAGGATAAATTAATCCCGCACTATCTTATTAACAAAAATTTGGACAATTAAATTGAATAGGGTCTATGGTAGTTAAGAACATTATAACGGAAACTTTTTCAGTAAAGTTAAAAGAGTGCGATAGAGATTTTCATTACGATGATTGAATCTGAATTCACATTCTTTTAAGTGCAAATAAAAAGTATCTTTCTTAACTCCAT
>DASVRX010000208.1:0-19959 GCA_036388375.1 Pedobacter sp.
AGGGGCTTGAGTATGCAAACCTTAGATCGTATGGAGCCCAGGGTAGTTTCGGGTGTATTGCGCGATGGAAAAGAAAATACAGCTACCCCTACTGTTAATAACATCGTAGTTGTTCCCAATTATCAAAACGGTTACTATACAAGTATTAGTGAAGAACTCTTCATCGAAAAGAACATTAATTGGATGCGATTGAAGGATGTAACCTTAAACTATAAACTTCCTCCAACTTTACTCAAAAGACAAAAATTTCTTAAAAATGCCAGCCTTTTTGTTACCGGCACAGATTTATTCTTACTTACTAATTACTCCGGTTTAGATCCGGTTGTAAATGGAAATTCTGCAGCAGTTGGAGGTTCGGGAGGTGCGGGGATAGATTACGGAAACTTCCCAATCCCCATGGGTATAATCCTGGGTTTAAAAATTGGATTATAAATAAGAGAATATAAAAATGAAAAAGTTATATATAGTTTGCTTAGCAGCCTGCCTGGTTTTCTCTAGCAGCTGCAAAAAATATTTAGATGTTAATACGAATCCTAATGCACCTGAAGATGCCGCCGCTAACTTATACCTGGCTCCTATGCTCCACTGGATGGTTACTTCGCCGCAATTCGAAGGTCGGTTTGTAGGGCGTTACACTCAAAACTGGATATTGCTTTCAACCATTGTTGGCACATGGGAAAGGCAGGGCTATGACCCTTCAAGCGATAATGGCGGTCAATTATGGCGGGATGTTTATTGGACTCTCGGGCATAATCTTAACCTGATGATAAAAAAGGCAGAAGCGGAAAAGCGCTATGACTTGCTTGGAGTGGGATATATTTTAAAGGCCTGGGGATGGCAGTCGCTAACAGACTTGCATGGCGAAATAATCATCAAAGAAGCACCCGACGCTACTAAAACGGCTTTTAATTATGATACTCAAGAGTTTGCTTACTCTGAAGTAAAGCGTTTACTGGAGCTGGCGATTACCAACTTGCAACGCACAGATGGCTTCGTTAATCAAAGTTATTTAGCGGTTGGCGACAAGATCTATAATGGAGACCGTTCAAAATGGATTAAATATGCCAATGGTATGTTAGCCATGCATCTTAATCATTATTCAAATAAGAGCTCGTATAACCCAACAGCGGTTATTGATGCAGTAGATAAATCATTTGCCAGCAATGCTGATGATCCACTTTTAGGATACACAGGAATCACAAATGACGATACGAACTTTTGGGGGCCGCGACGTCAAAACCTTCAAAACTATCGTCAAACTCAGTTTATTGTTAATTTGCTAAATGGAACACAGTTTCAAGGTGTAGTGGATCCCCGGTTAACCCGGATGCTGGCTCCTGCGCCAGACGGCGTTTATCGCGGTATGGATATTAACCTTGTAAATGGTGGCACTTTTACGGCTACTCAACGCCCAAATAACTTATGGGGTTACCCTAACAATGTTTCAGGGGGTACATTATCCCGTTATATTTTCGACGACAAATCGCAACTCCCTGCGATGACGTATTCGCAACTACAATTTATAAAAGCAGAAGCAGCTTATCGACGGGATAAAAATAGTCCGCTAGCTCTACAGGCTTATAGAAATGGAGTGTCGAGTCATATTGACTTTGTGAATTCGAGGAATTTGGATAATAAACAGACACCTACGCAGATTAGTGCTGATGAAAAAGCGGCTTATTTAGGATCACCAGCCATTATACCCTTAACGCCTGCTAATCTGACTTTGTCGCACATCATGTCGCAAAAATATATTGCTCAATGGGGTTGGGGACATTTAGAAACCTGGATGGATTTAAGAAGATATCATTACACCGATGTAGATCCATCCACCGGGAAACAGGTCTTTTTAGGATTTGCGCTTCCTACAGATATCTACGGTGATAATGGAGGTAAAACGGTTCAAAGATTGCGCCCAAGATTTAATTCAGAATATGTTTGGAACATACCGGCATTGGAAAAAATTGGAGCTCTTGCCGCTGATTATCAAACTAAACCTTTATGGATAATTGAACCTTAAAACCACAGACATGATATTGAATTCTAGAATCGCAATACTAACCTTAGTTTCAGCCGCCCTCTTATCCGCCTCTTGCGAAAAGGATGCTGTTCAGGACATTGACAGTGCACCAACAGGTGCATTTGTCAAGGTTTATAACTTCGCACCAAGCGGCCCGAGTGTTAACTTTTACTCGAACGATACAAAAATCACGGCTACAAGTTCCGCATCAGGATCGGAAGCAACAACCGGCGTGGCTGTTGGAAGCGTATTTCCCACGAATAATAGTTATCTATCACTCGCTCCCGGAAGCGTGACCATTAAAACAATAGTACCGTCTACCGCCTCAGTTAATCCTAATGGGGTAATTGCCAGCATTCCTGCCTCCTTAACAGCAGGCAAATTTTATTCAGTATTTACAAGCGGCACGTATGATGCTACTTCAAAAACAACCTCGGGCTTCGTTGTAGAGGATATATTGCCAGCTGTTGATACAACTGCTGCTTATGTGAGGTTAGTAAATACTATTGCGAATAACGTTAATGGGTTTGACCTGAAAGCGGTTAGCACAACTGCGCCTGGCGAGGTAGTTATCGCTACGGCAGTCGCTTATAAATCGGCTTCACCTTTTGTTAAAGTTCCTGCGGGGGTTTTCAATCTAACTTCAGTCAGCACGAACACGCCAACAAATTATACCATTACAAGGGCGGCTGTTACGTTTGCAAAAGGGTTTGTGTATACCATCGCAGCGAGAGGTGACGCTACTATTGCCACCGGAACAAATGCCCGAACGTTGGATCTTACCCGAAACCGATAATATGGACCTGCCCGATATTATCTAAACGAATAATTGGTATTAGGTTGAGGCTTAGAATCGATAACGTAAATGTTATATAAAAATAAGCGCTGGGTTACGGCAACTGCGCCTATAACAGTATTGATGTGCATGTTAACATCAATACTGTTTGCTCAACCCAGAAACGACAAAAGGCTTGATAAGCTATTACGCAAGCATGCCTCAGCAACACTGCTGAACGTTTTAAATAATCCCAAGGCTTATCAATTCCAGCTTATTTACACTCGCATTAACCGAGATAAAAACAATAAACCCAAATTCAAATACTATCATTTAAATACCGATCCCAACAGATATTTTTATCCGGCATCAACCGTAAAGCTCCCAACTGCTTTAGTTACACTTGAAAAACTAAACCGGTTAAAAATTAATGGCCTGGATAAAAATAGTGTAATGCTTACCGATAGTTCTTATGCAGGGCAAACATCAGTACTAAAAGATACCTCATCCCAAAACGGACTACCTTCAATTGCTCATTACATCAAAAAAATCTTCCTGGTAAGTGATAACGACGCTTATAACCGGCTATATGAATTTGTTGGTCAAAAGCAATTAAACGAAACGTTAATAAGCAAAGGTTATTCGAATACCAGAATATTAAAACGACTGGTACCAGCATCTGAAGAGGAAAACAAGCGCACTAATCCTGCTCGATTTTTTAGCGATGGCAAATTAGTTTATCAACAGAAAGAGCAGGTTAGCGATTTGCAGTTCGACTTCGGTAAAAAGGTAGAGCTAGCTTCGGGATTTTACAGGGGCAAGACCCTCGTAAACGAACCAATGGATTTCACCAGACACAATAAATTTCCTTTGGAAGAACAGCAACAGGTTTTGCAATCGCTGATGTTCCCAGAGTCTACAGCAAAAATGAAATTTGAGCTGAGCAAAGACGACTACACTTTTCTGTACAAGTATATGTCTATGCCACCTTCTAAAAGTGAGTACCCCAGGTATGACTCCACCACCTTTCCAGACAACTACGTTAAGTTTTTTTGGTCTGAAGGAACTGAAAGTAAGATTCCGGATCATATCAAGATATTTAATAAAGCTGGCCTGGCATACGGATTCCTTATTGACAATGCCTACGTCATTGATTCCAAGAATGATGTTGAGTATATGATTTCAGCCGTTATTTACACCAATAAAGACGGCATCCTGAATGACGACAAGTATGAATATGATGAAATAGGCTTTCCATTTTTTAAAGAGATTGGTGATATAATTTATAAGCACGAGTTAAAGAGGAAGCGAAAGCATAAGCCTGATTTTTAATAGATGATAGGCAATGATTTGCCGTTAGATCATATAGGCTTGAGCAAAAACCTCCAATGATGGAAGTTTGCGAATACTAGCTCCGTCTAATACATTCTCAAGATCCTATTAAAGAGCATAAATTGGGTAGTTAATTTATGTAATGAAAATATTTAAATCCTGACAACTAATTGCTTAGCCTTATATTAAAGAAATATCCTTTCAAAACTTGCAGGCAATACCTTATAGCTGTATATTTGCACCACTTTAAAGGAAACCGTTAAACGTTCGATTTAAATTGATTCCGTAGCTCAGCTGGTAGAGCATTACACTTTTAATGTAGTGGTCCTGGGTTCGAATCCCAGCGGGATCACGATTAAGTCCTTCAAAACTTGCAAAACCCCTCAAATGACATCATCTGAGGGGTTTTTTGTTTTTAGCCATATCCATTTTATACATCTAAAATCAAACCTCTGGTGTCTAAATCGGGGGGCGAACACCCCAAATTTCACTCCACCTTTTTAGCTCGTAAAAAACTGAAAATCAGCTAGTTCAACCATTGAACATCTTGACTTGAGCGCGTATTAGAAGTAATTTTATTTAATCTTTTTAATGTCTAAAATCATGAGAAACTCATTCAAAGTGCTTTTTTTTATCAGAAGCTACAAAACCCACACGAATGGTGAAGCTACTATTTCGATTCGAGTAACTGTAAACAACCAGAGGGCTGAGTGGTCCACACAAAGAGAATGCGATGCGGCTTCCTGGAACGCGAAAGCCTGTCGTGTGAAAGGGAACACCAAAGAGGTAAAATCCATTAATGCCTGGCTCGAACAATTAAATGCAAGGGTTTATGAAGCTCAGAGAGAACTTTTTGCTGCAGGCAAAGAAATTACAGCTATAGCAATCAGAAATTTAGTAAAGGGTATTGTTGAAGAAGAAAAGGTTCATACCCTGGTAGAGGTGTTCCAGTACCATAACGACCAGTTCAGAAGTCTGGTTGGGCAAGAATATTCTTATGGAACCTATAAAGATTCAAATCGGTGCTCAACTCTCTTAAAAGTTTTATTAAATGGAAATACAAGGTAGATGATGTGCCAATAGCGGATATCAATCATCAGTTTATCACAGAGTATGAATTTTACCTGAAAACGGTTCAGGCAGTTCAACACAATTCGGCTATGGCTAACATAAAAAAGCTCAAGAAAATTGTGCGGCTTTGTGTTGCCAACGACTGGCTTGTGAAAGATCCTTTTCGGTCTTTCAAGATAACGACGCGTGAAACACACCGCGCCTACTTGTCGGAACATGAACTCGAACAACTCATCTCCAAACATTTTTCAGTAGAGAGGCTCGATCTGGTAAAGGATATGTTTCTCTTCAGTTGCTTCACAGGTCTTGCCTATTCTGATCTTGTAAAACTAACCCGGGCAGACCTTGCCATCGGCATCGACAGAGAAGTGTGGATTCAAACTACCCGAACAAAGACTGATACATCGTCCCGCATTCCTTTACTTCCTAACGCCCTTCAAATTTTAGAAAAATACGAAGACCATCCCAAAGCGGTTTCAGAGGGGAAGCTTTTTCCTTCTATCACTAATCAACGTATGAATTCGTATTTGAAAGAAATAGCTGACTGCCTGGGCATCCACAAAGAATTGACCTTTCATTGTGCACGTCATACTTTTGCTACCACTGTTACACTTACAAATGGTGTTCCTATCGAAACGGTTAGTAAAATGCTTGGACATCGTAGCCTAAGAACAACTCAGCAATATGCAAAAGTGCTGGATAACAAAGTGAGTAGTGATATGAAGGTACTGAAGGATATGTATGCTTTGAAGGAGAATAAGAAAGTCTCCTGATTGAAAACTTATAGGATAACCGGCACAATGGTTATCCTTTTTTATTTTACAGCACATGATCTGCTGCAGCAAAGTTAACCTGCGAAGAGAAAGCAGTAAACCGGCCTTCGGCGGCATAAACTCTCCCTCCTTCGTCAGTCCGATTTATTCCACGACCAGTTGACAGCTTTATTTTCTTCAGTAAAGGGTGGCTTAACAGTTCAAGAGGCTGGAGTTTTATCCTGAATGTAGATCATCTTAGCGAATTGATTCTCATACCGATTATTAGTTCTCATCGATTAATTTAGAATCTTCTGTTTTTGAGATTATAAGGATGCTATTTACCATTTAGTTCTTTTACAATGGCTTCCTCAAGGCCAGCGTCAAGGTTTCTCGACACCGAAACAACTTTACCGGATTTATTTATCAGTACATACATGGGCACATCTCCGCTAAATTTATAGTCTGATTTTAATTTAGCACTTCCACTTAGTACCGGAAATTGAATGCTCCTGCTTTTAAAAAGTCGCTTAGCAGCGTCGACTTGTTTAAGATCATTCGTAATTCCATAGATTTCGAGTCCTTTACGGTTGTATCTTTTATAAAGTGCCTCTATTTTTGGCAATGCTTCAATACATGGGCCACACCAAACTTCCCAAAAGTCAAGAAGAACAACTTTTCCTACAACGTCTTTTAACTTAATATCCCCACCATCGAATGATGTGAGCGAAAAAGCAGGAGCCTCCTTTTCTAAGAGACTCCACATTGGGTTGTTTATACCGCTGGGAGGTGTAAACAACGTAAAATCTTTAAGAAATGAAGGAGACGAAAAATTATAAGTAAGCTGCTGATTAATTTTTAACATCGTTATGCGATAGAAAAGGTCTTGCGTCTTACCAAGACTCTCCTGATGCTCTCGGACTGCTACGGGTAACATTTTGGACTTCTCGATCGTGATCGTCTTCCTGCGATGTACGATATCGTATTGAGGTAGATCCTGTCGGCGAATTAGGAGATAATAATATTTATCATCCTCTTCCAGAGTAATGTGTGCATTTGATGTATCCAGTTTTATAAAATCCGGCATTAGAAGCCGCCCCCCTGCCATGTTCCTCAGGTTCCGGAGCCAAGTCTGCGTCAGATACATTTGGTACTGCTTTTTACTCGGGTCTGTCAAATATGCGATGTGCCCGTCGTATACCAGTTCACTAGGGTCACCATCCTGCCTGGAAAAAAAGCGATACCCTAAAATGGTATCCGCCGGAATTACCTGCATTATTACTTTGCCCGTCATAACGCGAGTGTTTGAATTAAGCAGAGTGTCTACACGCTCTAAGGTATATTCAGCCGTTTTAACAGCCTTCTGCGCCTTGCCGACCGCGGTAACAACTTCCGATAATGCTAGTGGAGTATTTTTAACAGATTGGGCCAGTACACTCGAACCAAGCAAGAGAAGTAGGACAAGACTTTTAGATTTTTTCATGATTACATCCTTTGATTATGCTAACCTAGCGGCTTTAGAATGATTTGAAAAAACTATTAGACCGGAGGTCTGAGAAATTAGACAAACCCTCTCTGTCTAAAAAAACATGGGTTTGGTCGAAAAAAATAACTCAGTGCTCTTCGGTGTATCGCCAAAAACTTATTATTACTAATCGATATGCAGTTGTTTAATAGCTTAACGGACAAGTACACAAGGATAGAAGTCGCTTTTTTCATCCTCTACTATCTTCTTTTTCCTGTATTGACAGCTATTGAAATAGAACTTTTTGAGCCTTGGCCAAGCAACTTTAATCTTGGGGATACTGTTCTGTGGGGGATACTAAGAATAATCCCTTCTTGGGTCTGCTACAAGTTTGTGATCCAAAAATACTTGTTCAATAAACAATACTTAAAATTCACAGTATATGTTATTCTCTATTTAGCGGCTTCAAAATATTATGACATCAGCGTAGACTTTATCATTTCCAGGATATCTTTCTTGCCGACTGAAATTCTAGCGCATGCAGAGAGAAGCTATGAGACTAACATCAAATATAACCTCGCGCATTTCGTAAGTGTGTATATGATACGAGAATTAATCACGCTGTCCGGTGTGGCGTATTTTATCCGGTCAGCAAGGCAGGAAAGGCAAATTGGTGAACTCAAACGACAACAGTTACAATCCGAACTCGAGTATCTCAAATTGCAGCTAAATCCCCATTTCTTTTTTAATACCCTAAATAACATTTACTCATTGACCTTGCAGCAGTCAGAAAAAGCGGCTCCGCTTGTTGCTAAACACTCTGAAATGATGCGTTACATTATGTATGAGTCAACGCAACATCAAGTTACCCTATCCAAAGAAGTCGACTTTCTAAGAAACTATATAGAGGTAGAGACCCTGCGGCATTCCAATAAGATTGATATTAGCTTTGAGACACAGGGAATACGTGACCAGGTACTAATTGAACCCCTGTTATTGTTACCATTTGTTGAAAATACATTTAAACACGGCATCAGGGAAGAAGTTGCATTTGGCTACATTCACATAATTCTAAGCCTGGTTGAAACGGAACTCTTCATGGAGCTAAAAAACAGCATACCGGCAATGGCTATAAATGAGGCTAAAGGCATTGGTCTGCAAAACGCCGTAAGACGCCTGGAGATTCTCTATCCTGGCAGGCACAAGCTTGAAATGAAGAGCGATGACAAGTCTTATGAATTACGACTTACTATAATCCTCAATAACAAATGATTAGATGTATCATAGTTGACGATGAGCCGCTTGCCCAACAGGTGCTGGAGACACATATCAGAAGAATGCCTGAATTAGCGCTTGTAAAAACTTGCACCAATGCGTTTGAAGCATTTGAAATTATCCATCAGGAAACCATAGACCTTATTTTATTGGATATTCAGATGCCTACTTTGACCGGCATTAATTTTATCAAATCACTCAATCAGCCTCCCTCTGTCATTTTTACAACAGCGTATTCAGAGCATGCTGTTGAAAGCTATGAACTCAATGCTGTTGATTACCTGGTTAAGCCGATAACATTTGAACGATTTAACACCAGCATTCGCAAATTACTGAAACAACATATTGATATTGAACCACAGCCTAACTACTCCTATTTTAAAGTGAACGGAAAAATGGTTAAGATTAATCATAAGGACATTCTGTGTGCACAGTCGATCAAAGACTATATTATCATAAAGACCCCTCAGGCAAATTATATTACTCACATGACGTTGAAATACCTTACAGACCTGCTTCCAGGTAAGCTGTTCAGGCGGGTACACAGGTCGTTTCTAGTGGGTATTACTCATATCACCTCGTTTAGCAGAAATGTGATTGAAATAGGAGATTTGAAAATTCCTGTAGGCGAGTCGTATAAGACTGAGTTTGCAAACATAATATCATCATAGCAGCAATTGCAAATCAGCTTTTGATTGCGTTTACTTTCATAATCTTGGATTGAATGTAAGCACATAGTGTTTGATAGTGAAAGGTAGGTAACCAATTGCAATATTTAAGCAAATCCATACATTTCACCACAAATAACCGGTGGTTCACCCCATAAATTATCACACTTCAAATGTGTTTACTTCCTTTGTTGAACACAGGGCATTACAGATGAATAGAAAATTAAAGTCATTATTCTTAGGTTGGTTAAGTCACTATGTATTAGTACAGGTCGCTATTTTACTTGCTTATATAATTGAGTACATGGAACCCTTACCCAATTATGTAAGAACAACTCCCTGGGAATATTTTGTGCGACACACTTTCCATGAAGCTGACAGTTTAGTTCTAATTTTCACTCTATTATTTATCGAGCTAAATTTTCAATTCCTGTTTAAGAAATCCCGCTTGATTTTATTTGTAGTTCCTTGTATCCTGGTTGGAGGACTTTCATTAATTACTTTATATTATTTGAATCTTTACAGATTTGAAAATGGAAATATCCCTTTTGATGTAATATTGTATGTAGCAGGCTATGCATTTTTATACTCACTTATCCGGGATTACTTTGATACTATCAGGCATAAGAAAAACATTCAACGCCAGCAATATAAAAGTGAGCTTGATTCTCTAAAAGCACACCTGAATCCGCATTTTTTATTCAACAGCCTTAATTATCTATATGGAACTGCGCTAACTGAAAAGGCCACGCATACAGCTGATGGAATAGATAAACTTTCTGAATTAATGCGATATACGATATCAGGAATACATGAGAATTTTGTGCCTCTCGAAAGTGAGTTAAAGTTTATAGAGCAATATCTTTCCATACAACTCGCTCGCTTACCCGAAAAGGATAACATCAAAATTGATATACAAATTTCCTCCTCAGTTAAAGGGCATCAAATTGCACCGCTGATCCTCTTTCCCTTTATTGAAAATGCATTTAAATACGGGATAAGTATGGATGAAGATTGCTTTGTCAATACCAAGATTGAAGTAACAGTCACAAGCCTGCTTATGGAAATCTCAAACAGCATTATAAATCTTCCCATCACAACTGAAGGCAACAACACTGGAATTAAAAACACGGTTAAGCGCTTGGAACTGCTCTACGCGGGTAAGTATAAATTAAAGCAAATAAGCGATGGGCGTGAATACAAAACATCCCTTACCCTAACATTAACACCTTAAATAAATATGAAAATGAAATTATTAGCGGCAGCACTCCTGCTGCCATTCGCGGCATTTGCCCAGACAAAAACAAGCGATCTCTTTACTCTTAGGGTCAAGATAGAAAATCGGGCCGAGAACACGCGACTCTATTTAGCCTATCAGGTCGACGGCAAAAAGATTTTAGATTCCGCTATCCAAAAAAATGGATTTTTCATATTATCCGGCTATATCGAAAGTCCCTTAAATGCTAGTCTTATTGCAGACCATGAAGGTGTAGGCAGTAATCAAGTTATTAAACGGTCCAAGAAAGGGGTCGAGGTTGATGCGATTAGGTTTTACCTCCATCCGGGAACGATAAATATAAAAACGGATAGACGAATCCAAAACGCCGAATTCTCAGGATCAGTAATCAATTCAGATAATGAACGACTGAAAGCGATGCTGAAACCAATAAATGATCAGCAGATGAGTATAAGCAGTCAATTACGGTCAGGGAATTACCTTGTTAAGGGAAATCAAAAGCCACAACCAATCTCTGAAAATGATTCCCTGGAGGCACGTCGCATGTTGCGGCAACTCGACAGCTTATCGGCAGCGGAAAAGCCTGTTCTTAGGAAATTCATAGAAGCAAATCCCGCTAGTTACATTTCCTTGGTCAGCTTGTGGAGCTATGGTGGCAGATCTCCTGATATTCCCCTTATGGAAACCCTATACAACCGACTCTCGACATCGATAAAGAACACCGACCTCGGGAGAGAATATCATAAACTACTTACAGATAGAAAAAATCTGATAGCGGGAACTAAGGCACCGGACTTTGTGCAAAAGGATACCGCCGGGAATTCTATTAGTCTTTCATCTTTTAAAGGTAAATATCTGTTACTGGATTTTTGGGCATCATGGTGCAGTCCTTGCAGAAAAGAAAGCCCTCAACTTGTACAAATCTTTAACGATTTTAGAGATAAAAATTTCACTATATTAGGCATATCACTCGATGGTGCCAGCGATAAAGGTTCCTGGCTTAAAGCGATAAAAGATGATGGCTTAGCCTGGGCACAAGTGTCGGATTTAAAGAAATGGAATAACCAGGCGGCAAAACTATATAGCATATATGCGATTCCTCAAAACTTTTTGATTGACCCTAACGGAGTTATCGTTGCTAAGGGATTGAATCCAAAAGACCTGCGTACAAAGTTGGAAGAAATATTGTCCAAATGATAACAGCCATAGCCATAGATGATGAGCCAGTTGCACTGGATGTTATTAAAAGCCATGCTATCCAAGTACCATTTCTAAACTTGCAGGCGACTTTTTTAAGTGCAACTCAAGCGTTAAACCATATTAAAATAAATCCCGTTGGCCTTGTATTCCTTGACATCTCGATGCCAGGCTTATCCGGACTGGGGTTTGCTGAAATAGTAAAACACAAGACACAACTTGTCTTCACTACTGCGCATCCCGAACATGCTTTAAAGGGTTTTGAGCTGGCGGCGACAGATTATCTGCTCAAACCTTTTAATTTCAGCCGTTTTCTGCAAGCCTGCGAGCTTGCAGACGTGCGTGCGTCGAGATATCCAAATGATACAAATCCTCAAACTTTATTAGTAAAAGACGGCCACAATTGGGTGCCTGTGAAATTAGCCGATCTCCTTTACATTCGTGGAGAGGATAACTATGTCAGTCTATTTTTAAAAGATAAACGCATTCTTACCCGCATGACCTTGACGGAACTACAACAGAAGCTGCCCACTAATGAATTTTTACGAGTCCATAAATCATATATCATTTCTTTATCCAAAATAGAGAAGATTGAAAAGCATCAGGTTAGCATTGCTGAAGCGAAGATTCCACTGTCAATGTTGTCTAGTGATTCAATCTTGTTAATGCTTAGTTAGTTTGCTTCATATTAATATTGTAGAACTGAAAGCATTCCGCTGGTTTATATTCTATTCAACTAAAACTCTCTCCAATTTAAGAGTAATTAACATTCGTTTTGTGACATTTACTGGAATAAGAGCAAGTCGTATTAGTAATTTAGCGTTTGTAATTTAATCCAAGCTTTCAATAAGCTTTCTTCTCAACTCATCACCCTCTAAATCTATACCTACAATAATGCCCTGTTTATTTATAAGATAGGTTGTGGGATATTTATGGACACCGTAAATCATTGCTGCTTTATTCTCCATCCCCTTCAAGTCAGTCACGTTGGTCCAATTTAATCCATCTTTCTTTATAGCGGCAATCCATGATTTTTTGTTGTAATCCGCCGCTACGCCAAATACTTCAAATCCTTTACTCTTAAATTCATTATATAGCATCACTAATTTAGGGTTATTCGCTCTGCATGGGCCACACCACGATCCCCAGAAATCGAGGAGTACAACCTTGCCTTTAAAATCGGAAAGATGAATAATAGTACCCGAACTATCGGCTTGGCCAAAGTCACTATATTTATCTCCCAGTCCGACATTCTTATTAAGCTTAATAAAAGCAGAAACGCTTTTTCCAAAATAGGTCGCTTTCATTTTTTCACTTAATAAAGTATACAGACTAGCCGACGTGTCTCTTCCCCATGTAGGAGCATAAATGCTTAGTAAATAGGCACTGATCATCGAAGCGGAGTTATTGCGTATATATGAGATGGTTTTTTGTTTATCACTTCCCACCAAAATATCAAGTTTCTCTTGTTCCTCTTGTGTTTCAGAACCTGTTATAATAGCATCATTAAGTCTTCCGTTCTCCGCCGTGAAATTGATTACTGCATTTTCGAGCCAAAAATATTTATAATTACGACCGTCTTTTGTTTGCAAAACAACTTGTAGGGCATCGTCCTGTATCGAGCCCTTGAAATGAAATTGATTGTCAATAACAAATGCTGAATCAATCCTCTCTGCCAGATGAATTTTACTTTGATACAAATAAATCATGGTGCTATCAGGTAAGCCGGACACTTTACCTAATATTTCAAATCCTTTCATTTTCGGTTGAGCGAAAGACAAACTTTGAATTACGACTGTCAATAGAAATAAGTGAAACGTTTTACTCATTGGTCTACTATTTTTATTGCAAGGTCGGATCCTACCCTCGCAACCGCAAAATAATTACACAGAGCTTCAGGTAAATTTGACAAAGTGCCCTTATGTGGGTTTCGTCCAAAAAAGTAGGCGATTGGTGTAAAAACGATGGTTTTTCCTCAGCGTATAAAGCCAGCTTACTTTTTATTTAATTAGTTTCGGTCATGAGCGGATCAAAGATACACTGGCAAGTACTAGGTTTCTTTTTCTTTTACTTCGTGGTATTGCAGTTTTTAAGTGATTGGCAATATCGCGATTACTTAAATGGGGGTGATTTTTGGAAAACATTCATCTATAGGGTGAAAACCACGCCATTTCTGATGTTGGAGTATTACATTTATTACCGCTTGGCCGTACCCCTCTTATTACAGAAAAAGAATGGATTGTTTTTTCTATCAGTATTGTTATTTATCATATATCTCGAATTCCACTTATACTTTTTGGATTGGTTAAAGTGGCAGGCATCAATACTATCTGGATCCACAAAGGAGACCGCAAACTATAGCTGGGACAGCTATAGTTTTCCAAAGCAGTCTTTACATTTAACCTTAGTAAATCTTTTAAGCGTTACAGGATTTGCTTATTTCCTGAATAGATGGGATGACGAAAAGCTTATACAGAAATTAAAAGAACAACAGCTTGAATCGGAATTGAACTTTTTGAAGATTCAGGTACAACCTCATTTCTTCTTCAACACCCTGAATAACATCTATACATTAACTATCCAAAAATCAGATAAAGCGGCCCCTCTCATAGCTAAACATGCAGAAACAATGCGCCATGTTTTATACGAATCAGTAAAAACACAGGTAAAACTTAAGAAAGAGATTGATTTTTTAAAAAGTTACGTAGATGTTGAATCAATGCACTATTCAGAAACAATGGACATCACTTTTGATACCCAGGGGATAAATGATGCTGCCCTAATTGAGCCAATGCTGTTACTACCTTACGTAGAAAATGCATTTAAGCATGGCATTCGCCAAGAGACTGCCAAAGGGTATGTGCACATTGTTATTAGCTTGGAAGAGAATGAGTTGTTTATTGAAATCAGCAATAGCAAACCGGAAAATATTCAGAAAGAGGTTAATGGTATAGGATTACTAAACGCATCGAAAAGGTTACAAATGCTATATCCGGATAAACACAAAATAGAAATCATGGAAAGCGGCCATTCGTATGAGCTGCGCTTAAGTTTAATATTGAAAACGAATGATTAGGTGTATCGTAGTTGATGATGAACCCCTTTCACGAGAATTATTGAAAGATCACATTAGCCGCCAGCCGGAATTTCATCTGGTAAAACTATGTTCAAATGCTTTAGAAGCTTTCGATATCATTCATAAAGAAGTCATTGACCTTATCTTTCTTGATATACAAATGCCATCAATGAGCGGGGTGAAATTCATCACATGTCTGAAAAATCCGCCTGCATTTATCTTCGTAACTGCCTTTTCAGAACATGCAGTACTAAGTTATGAATTGAATGCTGTTGATTATCTGCTTAAACCTGTAACCTATGAGCGATTTTGTATAGGTATATCAAAATTCCTAAAACAGCATATCGAACAGGAGACTCCACCGCTGTATACCTATTTTAGAGTAAATGGTAAATTAATCAAGCTGATGCACCAGGATATCTTGTTTGCGGAATCAATGAAAAACTACATGATTATCAGAACGGCGGAAGCGAAACACATCACACACATGACAATGAAACACCTCGAAGAACTGCTTCCTGATAAGGAGTTCAAGCGTATCCATCGGTCTTTTATAATTAACATTTCGCATGTGACATCCATAGGCCGTAATGAAATCGAGATAGGCAAAACGAAACTTCCTATAGGTGAATCCTATAAATCCAGTTTGCCCTTATGGAAAAAAAAGTAGGTTCGTTTCTTGAGACAAAAGGTGATAGCCCACCGGAGAGGTATAAACATGATCATCTGTCTGATATTACCAATATATCGATTTTTCGTTCTTGGTCAATCAATTCTATTCCTATCTTATTTAAAGCAGCGTATACAGCTTTAGGGTTTTCATTGAGCCATTCTAAGTGGAGATCATATAGTCCGTTGAGGTTTGTCTCATCCACAACCGGAACTCCCAATCGGCCTTCTAAAAAATCAGCAAGTACTTTTATACCTGAGTTAGTCATAGTAAGACCATTGCCTCCAGACATCATTGTCGTATTTCCACCTTGACTTACAGCCAGAGATGGCTTCGTCCCATTTATAACTTTTAACACCTTTACTTTTTTTAATTTGTTTTCAACATTTGCTTGGTAGTTGTAGATGTTTGCGAGCTGCTGTTTCATAATTTCAAATCTCTCCGCGCTCCTGGTTTTAGGGACTAATATTTCCATACAAACGGCGTTTTCTTCGTTCCACTTGAACGCGTCAGCGTTGGTTACATTTAATTCTGTTCTATTGAAAACTGGAAATTGATAAGCAATCTCATAGAGCGATCGAGGACTCAAATTAACCGCTAATATTCTCCTATTAGGTTCTAACCTGTCGCCTCCTGTATTTGACATACTTGGGGCACCCTGTTGATAAGGGGTAACAGTGGTTTGATAAATAATATTTGAATTATCAGGCAACGGCTGTTCAGGATCAAAATCTATCTTGTCTATTTTCTCAGGAAGGACTATTTTTTCATTGCTGATAGCTTTTTTTATAACCTCCCTGGTTATTTTATCTCCTGATGTAATTGCTAATATAAAACCTTCTTTGCTAATGATGATGCTATGCGGTAAAGTCCGGTAGGGAAAATATCGGGATAGCCTGCTATCATAATCAAAGGCTATAGGGAGAGCTAAAGGCTTGTTGGCTAAGAATTTATCGATTCGGACTTTCGAGTCTTTTGTGACAGTTATAATTTGCAGGTCCTGCTTAAACTCTTGCTGCAGGCTTTCAAGATGGGGAAGCGCGGATACGCAGGGAGAACACCAGGGTGCCCAGAAATCTACAACAACAACCTTTCCCTTGAAATCAGAAAGCTTCGCAGTTTCAGTATGATGATTAAGCAGATCTGCAAACTGGAGGTCCTCACAAACATCGCCCAACTTAGATTTAGATTGTCCCTGAACGCTTATAGCAACACCCAGGAATAGGATTGTAAAAAGTCTTCTCATAATATTACAAACCTACCGACAGCCACCGAGCCCTACATTAAACCAACATTAATCAGTGTTAATTAGTGTTAATGAACGATTTTGTAAGGAAGTAGCCAGTATATTTGGATGTGAATCGGCGAATTCAGTTTATATTAATCTTAACTATCTTCTGTACCCTGGGACTAACCTTGCTACAGGGCTACTGGAATTACTCAGCTTACAAACAAGCAAGTAAAACTTTTAAGTCTGATATAAACGATGCACTGAAGTTGGCAATTGAACAGGAAGCCGAACTTGGGCGGAAAAAAATATTAAAAAGGTATGAGACGTGGCTTAGTGATACCAACTTTATTGTCTTTGGCACTGTCTATATTCCGGTCACAAATGAAACTACCGTCTCTATTTCAGACAGATACCCACCACCTACCGATAATCGCAGGCCCTTCAATATGGGATTTAGAGACCTTAAATTAAGTGGTAAAATCGATCATATTACTCCCAAGCTAAAATCCAGTTTTATTAAGCTCTTCGTCTACAATAAAATTGACAGTGATCTAAAAGAACAGATAGCCTATTACTACACTTATAATTTAGGAGATTCTTTATCCCGTCTTTTAAAGCAAAGCCGGATAGATACAACCCAATTCAACACGCTATATAAAAAGGCCCTTCTCAAATATGATATCAATACAGATTTTGTAATTGATATTGATTCGAAACTAACTCAATCCTCAGCCTTCCCGTTTAGTACTCTAATATATAAAGCTGGTGTTTCTCTCAATAACAATGTTAATGCTCGCTTTACAAACCCAGCCTTGATTGTGCTCACCCGAATGAAATGGGTACTCATAGGCTCGATTTTACTAATAGGCATTACCATATTCTGTTACATATATACGTCGCGCACGCTACTGTCACAAGAAGCTGGCGGAGCTAAAAAGCGACTTCGTAAACAATATGGCACATGAGCTTAATACTCCTATCGCAACCATTAAGGTAGCGGCAGAAGCTATTCAGGATTTTAAGCTAAGCCAGCAGTCCGTTGATGACTATATTGAAATCATTCGTCAGCAAGCCGAAGGCTTAACCTACCTCAGCGATCAAATCCTGAGCAGTGTAGTCCGCGAAGAACTTGGTTCAAAACCCGCCATGTACAGTATTTCATTGAATTCGGTGCTGGATTATTGTCTTGAACAACTCAAGCCCAAAATCGAATCTGCCGGGGCCAGCATCATCGTGGCAAAGGGCTTAAAGCCTATATATGTCAAGGGAAACGAATTACAACTAACCAGCGTATTCACGAATCTGCTTGATAATGCACTTAAGTATGGCAAAAGACCGGGCGAGATTCAGATAGAACTTCTGCCCACCGAAAATTCATTCATTATCAAAATGACAAATGCCGGTGAAGGTATTAAGGCGGAGTTTTTTGAAAAGATATTCGATCGCTTTTATCGCATTCCAACAGGCAACCTTCATAATGTTAAAGGATATGGGCTCGGCCTTACCTACGTACGGCAGATCGTTGAGCTACATGGGGGCAACATCCGCGTTGAAAGCACTCCTTCATCCAACGTTTTTATAATTACATTACCCCTGATAAATGAACCAGCCCCGGGTATTACTTCTTGAAGATGAGTTACAGCTAGCCAGAATCATCTCTGAAACGCTTAGCGGCAGGGGCTTTACTATAACGCAGTATAACAATGGTAGAGACGGTTTGGATGCAGTCTACAAATCACATTTCGATGTTTGTGTGGTAGATGTGATGATGCCTTTTATGGATGGTTTCACATTTGTAAAGGAACTCCGCAAAGCGAATCAAATTTTGCCTGTTCTATTTCTAACTTCACGATCACAGGACCAGGACGTGGCCGAAGGTTATACAAGCGGCGGGAACGATTATTTACGGAAACCATTCAGCTTGGAAGAACTGATTTTCAGAATTAATGAATTGTTAAAGCGCAAAGTAAATCCGGATCCAAGTGAACCCATGCCTATCGGAAACTTTATCTTCTATTCGTTCAGACAAGAGTTAGTTAATCGGAATGATGGCAAAATAATCAGGCTTTCTTATAGAGAAAGCGAGCTCTTGCTACTCCTTATAGAGCACAAAAACCAGCTTCTCGACAGGAGGAAAACGCTACTAAAATTGTGGGGAGATGACAATCCCTTTCATGCAAGAACAATGGACGTATTCATTTCAAAGCTAAGAAAACATTTTTTTGATGATAAAAGTATTGAAATCATTAATCTGCGGGGCAAAGGATATAAGTTACTGGCCTGATTTTTCTGTCAGATTACAAATCAAATTACTGAAGAACAGAAAAACGATATCTCGTTTAAGTATTAACGCCTGTTATTGAACAATCCTATCCATTTCACCGCGTAGACCCCAAAGAGCGCATAGCCCGGCATTGTGTCAAGGCCGGGAAAAGCCAAATAAAACAACAACAACAATTTCCCGCTTGTGTAGCCTTGACGCATTGACGGGCGTCGGTATCTTTGTCGTGGGTGGTGAAATGGAATTCCGGAAATAGAATGTTTGTTTCGATACCGTACTAAACGCCCCTTTAAATTGTCGCTATATACCTCTGGATTGTTGTGCTTGACAGGTAAATTTGTACAAAATTTCACTCTACTTATCATAATTGTAAACGACACACGAATTTGCTTTGATATAATATAAAGCTATGAGAAAAGTAATTGCAGCATTCAATATGACACTTGACGGGTTTGCGACCATACGGCAGGTATCGCAGATGAAGAAATACACCAACATTATACAGAACTATTAAACCAGGGAGATGCAATTCTATACGGTAGAATAACTTATCAGCTTATGGAGTTCTGGCGAACTGTGTTAGAGAATCCTTCAGATAAAAAATCAATGAATGACTTTGCTAAGGCGATAGATAAAGTTCCGAAAATAGTTTTTTCCCATACATTGAAAAATTTAGAATGGGATAGTGCGACGTTAACAAGCCGAGCCCTTGAAGAAGAAGTTTTAGAACTTAAGCAACAATCGGGTAAGGACATTTTAGTCGGCAGTCGGAGTTTAATTATACAGTTAATGAAACTTAATTTGATTGATGAACTTCAACTTTGTGTTCACCCTGTTATAGCAGGAAATGGTTTGCCTTTATTTGAAAACATAAACAACAGGACTGTTTTTAAACTGTCAAGGACTAAA
>DASVRX010000209.1:0-4325 GCA_036388375.1 Pedobacter sp.
CTACGTTATCGCCATCCACATTCACTTGTATGGTGAATAATTTAGCGCTATCGCCTTGTGAGTTGGCTACTACCTCGAAAGTAACATCTTTCCCGTGCCGCTGGCACCATTCAATCAGTTTACTTTTAAAATTTGTTTCCGTGTTTTCAAGGGTATGTATATCGATATGAGGTTTAATGATGTGGTTAAGGAGGAAATTTTGCGTAAAATTATACCCTTTATCCAAGTAAATTGCACCAACAAGTGCCTCAAAAGCATCTCCAAGTAATGACCCCTGTTTATTAGGATAATTCACTATCCGGTTATCATATTCAATCAGTTCACCTAAGCCTAATTTTCTGGCGAGCTGATTAAGGTTTGCGCGGTTTACAATCTTAGAGCGCATTTCGGTTAAAAAGCCTTCATCTTTATAGGGATATCGCTTAAACAGTTCCTCTGCAATTACAGATCCCAAAACTGCATCGCCAAGGAATTCTAAACGTTCGTTGCTATTCTTGGTTCCGTTTTTCAAAACCACAGCGATTGACCTGTGTCTAAAAGCCATTTTATAAAGCTTCACATTTCCGGGAACGAAACCAAGCAAATTGGTTAAGCATTTAATGTACTTACGCTGCGGAGAAAAATGAAGTTTATAAAGTTTGACGAACAGCATCCGGCGTGTTAATAGGCATTAACCTTTAGATATTAATAGAAATAGCAGTATCAAATTAATAACACTGCTATTTCTATTATGCTTCATATTTCTTAAAGATAACCGATGCGTTATGACCGCCGAAACCAAAGGTATTGCTTTGCGCAGCTCTCACTACTCGCTTTTGAGCTACGTTGAAAGTCAGGTTCAGACTCGGATCTATTTCGGGGTCGTCGGTAAAGTGGTTTATAGTTGGTGGGATAATATCATGCTGAATAGCTAATATACATGCCATACTTTCAATAGCTCCGGCAGCACCGAGCAAATGGCCGGTCATTGATTTTGTAGAACTGATATTTAATTTATAAGCGTTTTCGCCGAATAAATCAATAATCGCTTTTGATTCACTGATGTCACCAAGCGGAGTTGAGGTTCCGTGAACGTTGATGTAATCTATGTCGGCGGTTGTTAACCCGGCATCTCTTAATGCATTGGTCATTACCAAACGTGCACCTAAACCTTCCGGGTGAGGTGCGGTAATGTGATTAGCATCAGCACTCATACCGCCGCCAATTAGTTCGGCGTAGATTTTAGCACCTCTTGCTTTAGCGTACTCCAGCTCTTCTAGTATAATGGTTCCGGCACCTTCGCCGGCAACAAAACCGTCACGATCTTTATCGAACGGGCGGGATGCAGTAGCAGGATCTTCGTTACGGGTAGAAAGCGCGTGCATGGCGTTAAAACCACCCATACCAGCTTCATTAATAATTGCTTCGGATCCGCCTGAGATAATTACATCAGCCATTCCGAGCCTGATGTAGTTGAATGAATCAATCAGCGCATTTGTTGAAGATGCACATGCTGATACGGTAGAAAAATTTGGCCCTCTAAGACCATATTTGATTGAAATATGTCCTGGTGCTATATCCAGGATCATTTTGGGGATAAAAAAGGGATTAAAACGTGGAGTTCCGTCACCTTTGGCAAAGTTTACCACTTCATCCAAAAAGGTTTTTAAACCGCCAATACCCGAACCCCAAATCACACCTATTCGGTTAGTATCCAGATTAGGGAAATCTAAACCTGAATCTTTAACGGCTTCATCAGTAGATGCCAGTGCGTAGTGTACGAAAGGATCCAGTTTCCTGGCTTCCTTACGATCCATAAAATCTTCAGGATTAAAGTTTTTTACCTCACAGGCAAACTTTGTTTTAAAGTTTGTAGTATCGTATTTGGTAATTGGAGCAGCTCCGCTTACTCCACTAATCAACCCATTCCAGTACTCTGAAACAGTATTTCCTATCGGAGTAAGCGCACCTAACCCTGTAACTACAACTCTTTTTAGCTCCATTTATACTGAGGCAGCAAGATTTATTTTACGTTTTTTTCTAAGTATGCGATCGCCTGACCTACAGTGCCGATCGTTTCAGCCTGGTCATCAGGAATAGCAACGTTAAACTCTTTTTCAAACTCCATGATCAATTCCACGGTGTCTAGAGAGTCTGCACCAAGATCGTTTGTAAAAGATGCTTCAGGCGTTACTTCACTTTCATCCACACCTAATTTTTCTACGATAATTGCTTTTACTCTTGAAGCGATATCAGACATAGTTTCTATTTTTTATATGGTTAAATAATTCTGTGCAAAGAAAAATAAATTCTGATTAATATCAAACCTTTTTGTTTTTGGGCAAATTAGGCTTAATTGGCCGTAATCAACGAAAATGTATTATTTTCGTTTTTTTAGATTTAGAAATTGAATCGACTTACACTCAAATACGAATTAGACCTCGACTTTGTTTTAATAGCCATCACTTCCCAGCTTAAAGATTATATGCTTTGCTTTAAGCTTAACCGGCAATTGAATATAAATTTTTACAAGATAGATGAACTTACAATCGAAAGCAATTCTCAAAGTTTCTTTTTTTCAATATATTACTACCAGATCCCGGAAACGGAAACGGATCTTTTCTTCATAGCCAACAAGGGCGAACAGGGATACCTGATTCCTGAAATGAAAACTGTAGATTACTTTATAAAAATTCACAATTATATAAGTCAGGAAGAACTCTCACAGCTAATTGACGGTATAAATAAACTACCGGAAGTACTTGCTGCAATAGAAGTTGATCCGAAACGGTTGAAATCTAAAGAAAATCTGATATTTTAGCGAAAAATTAAATAGTGTACAAAATACACCAGCCAGTATAAAATTGATAATAATGAAACAAGTACATAAACGAACCAAAATAGTTGCCACAATGGGGCCCGCATCAAGCAATAAAGAAGTATTGCTAAGTATGATTAAGGCCGGAGTTAACGTTTGCCGTCTCAATTTTTCACATGGCAGCAAGGCCGACCATCAAACAACTATTGATACTATTCGGGAAATAAACAAACAATATAAAACTCATATTGGCATTTTGGCCGATTTGCAAGGACCAAAGATTCGTATCGGGATGGTTCAGGAGGGTGGAATAAAGCTGATAAACGGAAACAAAATTGAGATCACTACTAATGAACTTCTAGGAAATGATAAGCAAATTTATATCACTTATCAGAGTTTCCCAAGGGATGTAAGAGCCGGAGAAATTATTTTGTTGGATGATGGAAAGCTTCAGATGCGGGTTTTGGATACAAATAATAGGGACACAGTTACTTGCGAGATAGTCCACGGTGGAATTTTAACATCCCGCAAAGGAGTCAATCTTCCAAACACCAAAATTTCTATTCCAAGTTTAACCGAAGAGGATTTAGACAATTTAGAATTCGCTCTTCAAAATGATGTTGAGTGGATCGGTTTATCTTTTGTTCGTACGGCGGATGATATTATTGAACTAAAACGCATAATTACCCGCAGCGGGAAATCTGCTCGTGTAATCGCTAAAATTGAAAAACCAGAGGCGATTGACAATATCGACGCAATTATAGCGGTTACGGATGGCTGTATGGTTGCCCGTGGCGACCTTGGTGTTGAAATGCCAATGGAACAAGTTCCTGTTTTGCAAAAAATGATTGCACGTAAATGTCGCGAAGCTTCTAAGCCTGTAATTGTAGCTACTCAGATGCTTGAGAGTATGATTACCACTCCACGCCCAACGCGTGCAGAGGTGAACGATGTTGCAAATTCGGTTCTGGATGGAGCTGACGCAGTGATGCTAAGCGGAGAAACTTCAGTTGGTGAGTTCCCGGTGATTGTAATCGAAACGATGAGTAAAATCATCAAGAATATTGAGGATTTTGCTTATCCGTATCAAACTCCTAAAAAGTTAAACCCCGATTCCCCTACGTATATGGCGGATGCGGTTTGTGGGTCTGCTGTTTATCTTTCGGAAAAAACCAACGCAGTTGGGTTGGTTTCGATGACTTCATCCGGCTATACCGCATTTGAAATTTCGAGTCATAGACCAAAAGCACAAACGTTTATTTTTACAAGTAACCGTACGCTGCTGAATACCCTTAGTTTACTATGGGGTGTAACGGGTTTCTATTATGATAAATTTGAAACGACCGATAAGTCAATAAGCGATATTAACCGTGTTTTGAAAGCAGAAAGCATGGTTACCACCGGGCAGATTGTGATTAATACTGCTGCGATGCCGATCGAGAAAAAAGGTAAGACGAATATGATAAAGGTGACGGTGGTGGATTAAAGAATTATTTCTCGAAAGTATGAAGCCGAACTTGTTTCGGCT
>DASVRX010000210.1:0-5705 GCA_036388375.1 Pedobacter sp.
CTAATCCTTGGGCTTCGCAAACTTTAAATCCTATTCAAAAAACCAAGCTTCGGAAATAAAAACCATTTTCCACCATTTAATTACGTACAATTACATACAATCACAAAAAATGGAATATAATATCCCGAAGCTTCTACAAAAGAAAAAAAAGAATATAATAGAGTTATGGATCAAAAACCAGCTATCTGAAGCAGGTTTAAGAGAAGAGTTGATTTCTAATGAAGAAATAAGAGAGCAATCTGAAGAATTGGTAGATTCCTTCGTATCTAATTTAACTTTAGATAATATCAACGATGTAACTTCTACTGATTTTGACGAAGTTATTGAAATACTTTCAGGCATATCAATAACACGTGCCAGACAAGGATTTAGTCCTAGAGAAACCGGTGCATTTATCTTCGGTCTGAAAGAAGCATTATTACAATTACTTCAACAAGAAATTAAAGATGATAAAGAAACTCTTTATCATGCCACAGTACAGCTAAACCGCCTACTCGACAGCTTTAGCATCGTCACTTTTGAAACTTTTATAAAAGGCAGAGAAGAAGTAATATTACGTCAAACAGATGAGATTACCGAAATTTCAACACCTGTTATTAGGGTATGGGACGGCATATTGGCACTACCGATTATTGGTACATTGGATAGCGCCCGCACACAAGTGGTAATGGAAAACCTATTACAAGAAATTGTGGAAACCGGCAGCAGCATCGCTATTCTGGATATTTCCGGTGTTCCAGCGGTTGATTCACTTGTAGCACAGCATTTAATTAAAACCGTAAGCGCTACCCGCCTTATGGGAGCTGAATGTATAATTAGTGGTATTCGCCCGGAAATAGCTCAAACTATTGTTCATTTAGGGATTGACTTGTCAAACATCATTACAAAGGCAACTTTGGCCAGTGCTTTGAAATTTTCTTTTCAGTCGCTTAAGCTGGAGGTAAAAAAGGTACAACTAGTTAGAGCGGTTTAGCTATGGAGAAGATTCCAATTTTAAAAATGGGGCATTTTCTATTGGTTACCATTCAGGTTGACCTCTATGACAGACTCGCTCTATCCTTAGAAGCCGACCTTGTACAAATGGTCAATAAGACCAATGCCAAAGGAGTTCTTATTGATATATCAGCAGTTTCGATTGTCGATTCTTTTATGGGGCGGATATTTGGAAATATCGCAGGAATGTGTAAAATCCTCGATGCCGAAACCGTGGTAGTAGGCATGCAGCCGGCTGTAGCAATTACCCTTATCGAACTAGGCCTGCCTTTAACTGGCGTTCATACCGCTCTTGATGTCGAAAAAGGCATGAAATTACTGAATTCAAATATCGAATCAGGACAAGATGGTGAAGACTTGGACGAGGATGATCATATCACTGTCTAAAGATATCATGCGTATTGTTAAAGATCAGGATGTAGTCCCTTTCCGAAACAGGGTAAAGGAGTGTGCAGTTAGAATCAAGATGGGGCTTGT
The DNA here is from genome assembly GCA_036388375.1 of Pedobacter sp. Lineage (GTDB taxonomy): Bacteria > Bacteroidota > Bacteroidia > Sphingobacteriales > Sphingobacteriaceae > Paradesertivirga. Next base: position 1,471 of record DASVRX010000210.1, read on the forward strand.
TAATCAAACCAAACTGATTACAGCCGTAAGTGAACTGGGTCGTAATATGTTAAAATACGGCCAGGGTGGAGAAACACTAATAGAGATAGTTACCCGTGGCCGCGATAACGGCGTGCGTGTTACTTTTAAAGATAAGGGGCCCGGTATACCAGATATCGGTTTAGCCATGAAAGACGGTTATACTACAGGTCGAAGCCTGGGGCTTGGGCTGCCAGGCGCGAAGCGCCTGGTGAGCGAATTTGACATTAAAAGTGAAGTAGGAAAAGGGACAACTGTTGTGGTAATAAAATGGGCTAATGGATAATGCAACATACACAAGTTATTGTGCTGAAGATAGAAGCTATTTCTCTTTACTAAAAAAAGATATTAATAAAAAAGCCTTAGAAGCCGGTTTCGAGTCCAAAAAGCTTAGTTCTTTGGATATTATTGTCGCTGAAATGACATCTAATCTGCAAAAGCATGCTGAAAAAGGGGAATTGTTAGTAAGTATTACCGGGGAAGAAGGAAAAGAATATTTAGAACTGATCTGTATTGATAACGGCCCTGGCATGGCAGATGCATCTAAAATGATGCCCGATGGCGTATCAACTACCAGTACATCCGGCAACGGTCTTGGAAGCATAAAAAGGCTGTCAGATTATTTTGAGATTTACAGCCTTTTAGGTTGGGGCACTATTCTGCTCTGCCGAATCTACAAAAACGCTGATATACCTGAAAAAAGGAGTATAATAATGAGATCTCTCACTGTACCAAAACCTGGCGAAACAGTGAGTGGTGATGGCGGCACCTTTATTCAAAATGCAGATTATTTTAAATTATTAGTAGCAGACGGTCTTGGCCATGGAGAGGAAGCTCATAGAGCTATAATAGAAGCCCGAAAAGCTTTTAAAACATGCAGAGAAAACGATCCGGTAAACATCATTAGATTTATACACGAGTCTATCAAAAAAACCCGCGGGGCGGTTGGAATGGTAGTGGTATATGATTTTAAAAGGAAGGTGTGGAAAACAGCCGGAGTGGGAAATATTACAACCGGAATGTCTAATTATCTAAGTGTTCGCAATCTAATGTCATATAATGGAATAATCGGTCATAACATCCCTAATACCATGTCTAGCCAGGAAATTTCATCTGCTGATTATCAGCAGATCACGCTATGTTCCGATGGTTTAAAAACACGCTGGGATAGCACCAAGTATGCCGGCATCAACAAATACGATCCGTCGTTTTTAGCGGCAGCCTTATATAAAGATTATGCCCGAAAAACAGACGATATGTCGGTGATTGTGTGCAAAGTTTAAGATATGTTAGAGTTAATCACACTTACATTAGAGAACGAGATGGATCTGGTTTTGGCGCAGAAGAAAGCATCCAAGCTTTCTGAGCTATTAAAACTGTCCATTTCCACACAAGCCACATTTGTCACCGCTATCGCCGAGCTTTGCAGAGTAGTTATCGATTTTACGGATACTGGAATCCTGTCGCTCGGTTTGAAACAAGAAAATAATCGATTTTCTTTGTCGGGGATTATACAGTATGAAGCCGTAGCTGGGGCTGAACTTTCTGAAGAAAGTTTCTTTTATGCTAAGAAGCTCATTCCTTTATTCCAGAATTATATCTTATCAGATAAGGCTGTAATTGAGATTGGCATCAATCTTCCCCGATCAGTAAAGCTGGATCCCCTTACACTTAAGTTTTTAAAAGATTACTTCGCAACCGAACCACCTATTTCCCCATACGAGGAAGTAAAAAGAAAAAATTTAGAGTTGTTTGTTATTGCGGAGGATAAGGATGCGCAATTAAGACAATCAAAATACATCGACGACAAGCGAAATGAATTCATTTCGATAGCCAGTCACGAACTTAAGACGCCCATAACCATTATAAAAGCTTTCACTCAGCTTGCCTTATCTGGGAAGTCAGAGTGCAGCGGACAGGTAAAAGATTTTCTAAAGAAAATTGATGCGCAATCGACAAAGTTGAACAATCTGGTTCAGCAACTGCTTGACACATCAAAAATCGAAAATGGCAAACTTCACTATAATTATGAGGAAATGGAGTTTAATTCCTTTATGGAAGAAACTTCTTTTTTGCTAACCCATTTATTACCAAATCACAAGCTTAAACTAAAGCTGGGCGAAAAGATCAAGGTCAAAATTGATCGCGAGCGCATGGATCAGGTGTTAACAAATTTGATAACCAACGCTGGTAAATATTCCAAATCTGGCTCCCTGGTAACAGTAAGAACTGCTATTACTGATACCGGCGATTTAAAAGTGTCGGTAACTGATGAGGGTATTGGAATGTCAAATGAAAGTATTGATAAGATCTTTCAAAAATTTCATCGCGATAAGCAAGTTGTAAAAGGGTACTCCGGTCTTGGCATGGGCTTATACATTGCTTCAGAAATAATTACTGACCATGGCGGTAAGATTTGGGTTGAGAGTATCGAAAACTCCGGCTCTACTTTTTACTTTTCTCTACCGGCTATGCCATCTGTAGCCGAATGATCAGCTACCGCCTTTAAGCATTTACTTTCAACTGAAGAGAATACTTTTCGAGTATTTCCACAAGCTTCTCAAACCGAAGCGGCTTCGCCATATAATCATTCATTCCGGCTGCCAAACAGATATTTTTATCATCTTGCATGGCGTTGGCGGTTAGCGCAATTATAGTGGGTTGCCGAGTTATATCAAGTTTTTTAATCTCTTTGGTAGCTTCTAATCCATCCATTTCAGGCATTTGCATATCCATCAAAATGAGATCGTACTTTTTAATTTTAACGGCCTCTACCGCTTCTAGTCCATTGCCGGCAAAATCAATTTTGTACCCAAGCTTATCCATCATAGTCAGGATTAGAGTTTGGTTGACCAGGTTATCTTCAGCAACCAGGATATCTAAAGGGAATTTTTGAGAAAATTCCGCGGAAAATTGATCCGGTTCTTTGTCCAAATTCTTCGCTGCTCTTTGTGAAGTAGAGAATTGGTTAACAATCATTTTTTTCAGCTCATTTCGACGAACCGGCTTTATAACTGCACCGCAAAAGAGTTGATTATTTGCCTCAAAACAATCTTGGCCAAGTGTGTTAAGTAACATAACAGGCAGATGAGCCTTTGTTTCTTTCACTCTTTTAGCTAACTGCAAACCATCCATTTCTGGCATACACATATCGGTAATTACCAGATCAAAATCAGTGCGGCCTATCTCCGCCAAAGCCTCCGCTGCCGATGCTACCGAAACAGCGTTAATTTTCCATGATTCAAGGTAGCTTTGAAGAACAGTTCTGCTAGTAGCATTATCATCCACAACCAGGATGCACTTCCCAGATAGAACTGTTGATTCCGGATGCTCTTTAATTTCCCCGGTGCCCTCAGTAGTTTGAACATTAAAGAAAAAACTACTGCCTTTTCCTAACTCACTTCTAGCAGAAATTTCGCCCTTCATTAATTCTACAAGTCGTTTGGATATTGCCAACCCGAGACCTGAGCCCCCGTATTTGCGGGTTGTTGAAGAATCTGCCTGCGTAAACGGCTGAAAAAGGGAATTGAGCTTCTTTTCAGAGATTCCAATCCCTGTATCTCTTACTTCGAACAATAATTCAACCTGAGTTCCTTTTCTTTTTAAACAACTTACCAGTAGAAATACTTCACCTTCTTTTGTGAATTTTACAGAATTGCCAACTAGATTTAAGATGATCTGGCGCAAGCGAACCGAATCGCCAATTATATATTCGGGCACATCGGGATTAATTTGATAAAGTAGCTCCAGTACCGCCGTCGAAGCCTTTTCGGAAAAAAGCTCAAATACTTCTTCAATACAATCAAATAGATTAAATGATCGCTGTTCGAGCTCCATTTTACCTGACTCGATTTTCGAAAAATCGAGAATATCGTTAATTACAGTTACAAGATTATCACCGCTCGATCTGATGATGTCTACGTAATGACTTTGCTCATCAGAAAGAGGTGTCTTAGCTAATAACGAAGCCATTCCAATAACACCGTTCATTGGCGTTCTGATTTCGTGACTCATTGTAGTTAGAAATACTGTTTTTGCTTTATTCGCATTATCCGATTTAATACGCTCGTCCTGCAATTCTTCATTCATGGCCAGCAACTCTTCAGACTGTGCCTCCAGCTCTTCATTTACGGCCTGCAAATTTTCCGCTTGTCCTTTCAATTCGAGTGATTGTTGGGAAATTTCGGCAGTACGTAATTTGATTTGATGCTCCAATT
>DASVRX010000211.1:0-3084 GCA_036388375.1 Pedobacter sp.
CATCAACAACCATTTGATGGGTACAAGTGTGGCGATCAGCTTTTTATGTATGAGTACTGCTGTTTTGGTAGCACTGTTCGATAGTAAAATTAAAGAATATCTTTTTCAGAGTCTAGTGGTGATAGCACTGTCAATCAGTGCAGTGTATCTATGTGCCAACCTTTTTAGGTACGGTTCTCTGCATTATGAGTTTCTAAGCCCAATGTCTTTTAATACCAGCTTTTGCATTGTGCTTGTTGCTACCGGAATGTTGTATACTTTTTCGAATAGAGGCTACATGGGCGCAATTATGTCGTCCAAATTAGGTGGCGTTCTAGCACGGAAAATTATCCCTCTGTTAATACTGACACAAATTTTTGTAGGCGGATTGCGCGTTTGGGGAAAAGATTTGAACTTGTATAATACAGAACTCGGAGTATCCCTTCATGTAGTTCTTACCTCGGTTATTACCTTCATAATGGGTTATTATTTTTCAAATATTCTAAATACTATCGACACCTCTCGTAAAAAAAATGAAGACGAGTTAGAGAAGAAAAGCAAGCAATTACTCGAATCAGAATTACTTCTTGAGCGTACCGCTTATATTACAAAAGTAGGGGGGTGGGAGATTACACTTCCTGAAAATAAAGTATCCTATACAAAAGAACTTTACAGAATACGTGAAATGGATGATGATGCGGAAGTAGACTTTCGTGATTCTATGAATGCTTATACGCCCGAATCCGCTAAGGAAATGTTAAAATATTATCATCAGGCATTAAAAGATGGCAAGCCGTATTCATTGGAAGCGAAGCTGATTACCGCAAAACAAAGGGAAATTTGGGTTAAAGTAATTGGTCATCCGGTTATTGATGAGTGGGGAAATATTACCGGTATAAGAGGGACTTTACAGGATATTGATGAAAGTAAAAAGAAAGAGATCTTACTTCAGCAATCGATGGAAATTATCCACGACCAAAACAACAGGTTAATGAATTTTACACATATTGTGTCTCATAACCTGCGCAACCATGCAGCAAATATCAAGAGCTCACTTAGCTTGTATGCAAACGAAGAATCAGAACAAGAAAAAGATTTAATCTTAAAAGTAACCAACAAGGCAGCAGATTCATTAAACCATACCATTGCTGATCTTAGTGAAATTGTTGCGGTTCAATCGGCTTCTAAACAGCTAAAAACCAATTTGCATTTTACTGATGTTTTAAGAACAGCAAAAGAGGTTTTGATGAAACAAATCATTGAGTCGAATGCCAATATTACCACTGATTTTTCTGCCTGCAATACAATAAATTACGTGCCTGCATATCTGGAAAGCATCTTTCATAATTTTGTAAGTAATGCCGTAAAATACCGCAGACCAGATGTTCGGCCGGAGATTAGAGTAGTTTCAAGTGTTGAAGATGGCAAGGTTACCGTTTCATTTTCCGACAACGGGCTCGGAATAGACCTTGAAAAATACAAAGAAAAGCTGTTTGGTATGTATAAAACATTCCACCGCCATCCGGATGCTACCGGAGTTGGCTTGTATCTTACCAAAAATCAGGTAGAGTCATTAGGCGGAAGTATTGAGGTGTATAGTGAGGTTAATGTCGGCACCACTTTTAAGGTGATCTTTTAGTAAGAGGTAGTTATATTACTAAAATAAAACTTGTTCCCACACCTTCTATCGTTTCAACCTGAATATTTCCCTTATGGAGCATCATTATCTGCTTGCATAAATTTAAGCCGATACCAGATCCGGTTTTTTTTGTACTAAAAAAGGGGATAAATATTTTGTCCAACAGCTCTGCCGGTATTCCGGGGCCATTATCGGTTACTTTTATAAAACATTTTCGACTCCCATCATATTCGGCAGACAAGATAATTTTCGGTTTCTCCCTACCCTTAACCGCATCAATGGCATTCACAAGAAGGTTGATTAACACCTGCTCCAATAAGCTAGAATCTACTTCAATTTGTATTGACGGGTCTTTAAGAATAATTTCAAGATCAATATTGCGTGCCGTTAGGCCTGGTGCCATAAGGTTATTTTGATTTTCAAACAGGTCTCTTACCAGGATTTTATCGAGGTTAAGTGTGGTGATTTTACTAAGATTACGGTAGGTTTCCGCAAATTTAAGCAAGGCTTCACTGCGCTTTCTGATAGTCTCAAGCCCGATTTCAAGATCTTCCCGATAGGATGGCTGTGGTTCGTTTTTGGCATTAGACTCTTCAACCAAGCTATTTAAGGTACTAGCCAGAGATGAAATTGGTGCAATAGAGTTCATGATTTCATGCGTCATTACTCTCAACAGCCGCGACCATGCATCAGCTTCTGTTTCTTCCAAAGCCTCACTTATATTTTGGAATGTCACTAGCTTATACTGCTGATTGTTGGTTTGGAAAGCAGTTGCATTCATTAATAACTTAACTTGGCTTTTCGCGAGCAGAAATGTGATTAATTTGTTTTCTCCTAGCGGAAGGTTTGTTACTTCATCAAACAAAAGCTTGTTTCGTTTCTCCAGGGCAGCTATGTTTTTAAGAGGTGGCAGGTTTAACATTCTTTTAAGGGAATCGTTCATCCAAACCACATCACCCTGCAAAAGATTGAAAGAAATAATGCCCGTATCTACTATTTCTAAGATCTGCTGAAGGTATTGATATTGGGTCTCTTTTTCCTTTGAAGCTTGCCTGAAAGAATCGGTAAGTTGATTAAAAGCAAGATGCAAGGGTTGCAGTTCTAAAGGCGCCTCCTTCACGCCAAAGCGTCGTGAGAAATCTCGAAAATGTATTGCTTCGGTAAATTGCTCAAGTTCTGCATAAACTTTTCGTTGATAGTGAAAGATGTCATACAACTGGTAAATGATAAAGGGGACAAGAACAATGGAGAGCAACGGATAATCTTTCAGAATGAACCACAAAAGCACTCCGAAACTTATGGGGATAAGGATTATTCGAAAAAGAATTTTTCGTTCGTACGGCTTAAACATGCTTTTTGCTGATCGGGTCCATCCCCTATATATCGTATTTACTTAATCGCCTGTATAAGGCTGTTCGGGTAAGCCCAAGCTCTTTTGCCGCTTTGGTGATATTCCCCTGATTTTT
>DASVRX010000212.1:0-2693 GCA_036388375.1 Pedobacter sp.
AAAATGTTAGGCAACAAAAGCTTAAAAACTACGCAGCAATACGCAAAAATCGTAGATAAGAAAGTGGGTGAAGATATGCAGGCTCTGAGCAAGAAATTATCTGTTAATCGAGTTGCATATGCACTGTAGATTGAACTGACTTTATCTACAGTCAATCCGCGTTTCAAGTTGCATTTTTTGCACTGCAATTTGCGCTTCCAATTTTGGATCATATTATGCCGGGACCTCTACCTTAAACTGCTTTATAATCTGCTACTATAGCCATCACATCGAAAAAGCATTTCTACGAGACACATTATATTCTTCAATTTTTACGGTTTAACCGTAAACTAAATCTAAATTAAGTTTTTAACGAGTATGCACAGCCTTTTCTATAAGTTATATATTACTTTTGATCGATTTTAACGAATTTTTATGTTTTCACATCAAAGAACTCAACCAATATTATATTATATATGAAGGTCATAATCTTAAAATTGTCATTTTTCATTCTGCTAAATATTTATAATGCGGGGGCACAAAATAGGGTAAAGTTTGAATACGACACTGCCGGAAATCAAACGCGACGATATGTATGCATTAATTGTGGTGCTCGCAACATTCCCGCCAAAGATTCTCTTGCGGCAGTTTCCGAAGAAAGTATTACAGACATAGTCGTCGAAGGAGAAAAGTACAAGATTACCTATTATCCCAATCCTGTTCGCGAAGAACTTCATATTAATTGGATTAATAATGACATTGTAATTTCTGAAATTGTAGTTTATTCGATCAGTGGACAGACCTTAAAAAGGTTTCCACCATCCACCGGCGGCGCAAAACAATCTACCATATCTTTCGAGGATTATGCTCATGGATATTACACGGTAGTACTAATTTCATCCGACGGAAAAGAATATCCAATAAAAATCGTAAAAAACTAATCAAGAATCATCAAACGTTTATATGAAAGCATCACTACTTGCAATAATTTTACTTTTACTTTATACCGATGCAGAAGCCCAAACTATTTTTTCAGAAAATATGGGTTTTCCCTCAACTACTACTTCTATAGCAAATAATATCTTTCAAAATGCTGGGGTGTTAACTTTCGGAAATGGAGACCAGGTAAATCAAGCTGAAGTGCGAGGTTCAGAACCTTCAACTACATATACTGGTGCATCAGGTGGTGGTAATATTTTCTTTAATTCCGTTACTGGTAATTATGGTTTTTCTATCGAAGGTATTAACGCTTCTAACTTTTCCACAGTCTCGCTCCAGTTCGCTTATCGCAAGCAAAGTAGTACCAGCCATGCATTTTTTGCTGTTGAGTATTGGAACGGTCTTTCTTGGATTCCTCTAGCTAATACCAATGGAGCGCTATTTTATGAGCCATCGAACGCGCCAGTCGGATGGTATAGATCCAAATCTTTAGCATTGCCGAGTGAAGCATCAATTAATGGTTTGAAACTTCGCTTCGTAAAATCGAAAAGTATTACCATTAGGATAGATGATGTCAATTTATCAGGAATTGCACGTACGGTTCCAACTTTTACGCAAATCGCTCCACTTTGTATTGGAGGCTCAATGGCAAATCTGCCACTAGTTTCTAATAATGGAATACAGGGCACATGGTCACCAGAGTTAGACAATTCGCAAACAACAACGTATACGTTTACTCCTACAAACATTAATACAGCGACCACCGCTAGCATGATTATTTCAATTTACGAGCATGTTCCAACTTTTGCAATTTCGCCACCAAATTGTACTGGAACCACACTCGACCCTTTACCCACTACATCAATAGAAGGCATTACCGGGCAGTGGTCGCCAGTGCTCAATAATTTAGCGACTACAAATTATGTTTTTACCCCTGCTACGGGACAATGTGCAACCGTCACCACCCATACAATAGATATTGTACCAAAAATTACCCCAACATTTGAAGTAATATCCTCAATTTGTGCAAATACTGCTGTACCGCCGCTGCCCCAGTTTTCAATTGAAGGAATCGAAGGAACGTGGTCTCCATCTCTAAATAATCTTGCAACAACAACATATACCTTTACACCGAACATCGGACAATGTGCTGAATCTGCAACCGTGACTATAGGAGTAAATAATTTAATTACACCAACTTTCGATTCTGTCACTACCGTCTGCTATGGCTCTGAGATTGGCGTCCTACCCACAGTTTCGCAAGAAGGAATATCAGGTACGTGGTCTCCCAATTATAGCAATACGATTTCTCAGAGTTATATATTCCAACCTAACGCTGATCAATGTGCAACTACCACGACTATAAATATAGAGATTTTACCCGTGGTCATCCCTTTGTTTAATAACATCCCACCAATTTGTGCAGGAGCTTTATTGTCAGGTTTACCCACTACTTCCTTGAATGGCATAGTCGGAACGTGGTCGCCAGAATTAGATAATACAGTAACTACAACCTATACTTTCACACCTGTAAATCAAGGATGCACATCAATAGCAACATTGACTATTATTGTAAATCCTAACATTCCGACATTTAATTCAGTGGCTCCCATCTGCGCTGGAGGATGGCTTGCAAATCTTCCTAGTATATCCAACAATGGATATTCTGGTACCTGGTACCCTGGCATCAACAATGATGAAACGACGGAATATACTTTCACTCCATCAGATGGTCAATGTGCTTCAGCAACAACATTAACCATTGTTGTTAATCA
>DASVRX010000213.1:0-1950 GCA_036388375.1 Pedobacter sp.
TATGTAAGATGAGTGCATCAATTCAACACCAGATGTTGGCAGCTCAGTAACCTTTACTGCACTTGGATTTTGAAGTTCGGTGATGTACTGGGTATAAGGCAGAGCTCCATTATGATATTCCCACCAAAAGGTTTTCATGTGGATTACAATGAATACCAAAAGGATTGTTCCCAGGATACCCATGTTTCTTGAACTCCATGAACTGTTAGCTGATCCATGAAATTGGGCATAACCAACTGAGCGGGCTGTTTTGTTTTTCAAGGTTAAAAGGAGGGAGTATACAGCATGGAGAATAATAGATGCGTAAAGAAGATAAGACACAATCTTTATTGGAAGAAAATGAGTCATGAAATATGAATACTCATTGAAGGCCTTACCTGCATCATCTTTAAACAACTGTAAGTTTCCAATAAGGTGGACGACGAGAAACAGGCTTAGAAACAATCCCGTTAAGCTCATTATCAATTTCTTTCCTATACTCGAAGAGAAAGTTTTAGTGAAACTGCTCATTACTTTTGTTCGATTTAATAATTAGAGATGCAAAAGTATTCAAAATGGAGATACTTATATAACCATTTTAATGCGATGGAAGGCTTTTAGATTATTTAGAAACGTTCTAAAAAGGATGAATTTTAACAACCTTGTTTTCTAAAATTCCAAAAATTGAATCGGTTTCCTGGGTCTTTAAACAACATTTACCGGTGAATTTTCCAAAAGCGGGTAGAATTCCGGCGAATTTTCCGAAATAAAAGCACGAAAGTAAAATACTTTGCCGTCCCCGTCCCCTCAATTTGATAGCTGGATGAATATGTCCGCTTAGGATGTAGCTATCGGATGCCGGAAGTGCTTCATAATCCGCTTTGTCGTGGACAAATAAAAAGGGGCCCAAATTTAATTCTTTATAAACTTCAAAATGTGCCTGCTTATAATACTCTTGTTCCAAAATATCATGATTGCCCTCGATGAGGATCATTCTTAGATCCTTGAAAAGTTCTCTCCACAGTTGCAGCCAGTTCCAATCATTGTTCATATCGCTATGGAAGAGGTCGCCTAAAAAAATGAGTTTTGCAGGCTTATAATCATTAATTAAATCTGCCAGGGTGGCTAATTCTTCTTGTTCCAAGAGTTTTGGAACTGCGATGCCTGCTTTTCTGAAATGGCCAACTTTACCTATGTGAAGATCGGATACGATCAGCGCTTGTTCCTCCTCCCAGTAAATCGCCTTCTTGGGAAGGAGTATTAATGTTTGGTTCAAAAGTTTCCATCGCAAGCCAATCGATCTCATTCGGTAAAAATAAAAAAGCCTTCCGTTTAATAACGAAAGGCTTCAATTAAGATTTTGTGGGATGATTATTGAACTACAGGGAAGGTTACCATAAATCTGGCACCATCGCTTGTCACTCCGTCAATACGCATCATATTGTTTTTTGAAGCAACTACTGCTGTTTCCACGTCTTCAACTTTATTAACGGGTTTGCCGTTTATATTGGTGATGATAGTCCCTTTTGTGATGGAGTTTTCATATAATAAACCACCAGGACGAGCGCCAGCTACCAAGACTCCCGAAGAAACTCTATAACGCTGCTTTTGTGCAGGAGTTAAAGAAGCAAAGTTTCCTCCAAGCGACGATAAAATTGCATTTGCCTCCGCGTTATTAGTGTTTGCGGCGATGTTAACAGAGCTTTCACCTTTAAGTACCACAGAAGTAGTTCGTTCGTTACCGTCTCTAACATAGCTTAAATTTAATTTATCGCCAGGACGAAGACGACCTACGCGTTCTTGCAAATCTGATGAGGACTGTATTTTGTTACCCTCAACTTTAGTTATGATGTCGCCTTTTTTCAAACCTGCAGATTGTGCGCCACCACCTTCAAGAACTTCGTTTACATACAATCCGCTTATCTGAGTTACCCCTAACTCTTTTGCGCGGCTTGAGTTAAGTTCGTTGAA
>DASVRX010000214.1:0-2637 GCA_036388375.1 Pedobacter sp.
GCTGAAATACAAGGACTCGATATGGGTGGTGGATTTAAAAGAACCATTGCGTAAGACGACAAAGAAACCTGACAGTCTAAATCGGGAGAGAAAAATTGTAAAGAAAATTAAAAGCCAGCCGGCGATAAAAAAAGCAAAGCCCGCAAAAATTGAGGGTAAAACCCTAAAGTTTTTAGAACCCGACAGCAGTGTAGCTTTGATAACGATCAGAAATTTTATGCAGGGAAATTATCAGGCATTCTATTCACGCAGTTTCAAATCAATTAAACATGCGAATACGAAGTACTTGATTATTGATCTGCGGGACAATGGAGGTGGAAGATTGAGTGATGCCACCAGTCTCTATTCTTACCTGGCAGATACTGCTTTTCGGATGACAAGCGAATTTGAACTAACCTCTCGCGTAAGCATATCAAAAACCCTTCCGGCAGTGATTCCTAAAATGCCACTATATCCAAAGCCTGTGCTTAAAGCCATGGCTACGTTATTTGCTTTTCCTATCAACATGTACGTGACTCTGCAAACCAGAAAACATGGGAATAGTTACCTTTACTCTACTAAATACTCGAATTTAGTCCGTCCTCAAAAAGATAATTTCAAAGGAAAGATTTATGTATTGATTAATGGCGGAACCTTTTCGGCTTCGACTATCGTGTCGGCTAACCTGAAGGGCACTAACCGCGCATTATTTGTTGGTGAAGAGACCGGGGGAGCATTTAATGGATGTGTGGCCGGTTTGTTGCCAATTCTAGATCTTCCAAAGTCTAAGCTTAATTTGCGGTTTGGTATTTTTCACATTCAACCTGATCATTTATCAAGAGTTGAGGGACGAGGAATATTTCCTGATCAGGAGATTAAAATATCATTATCAGATCGGTTGAAAAAGATCGATGCTGAATTAAGTTGGGTATTGAGGGATATCAAAAGAAAAAATGATAGCCAAACCCGAATTTCTCAAGAGACTTTGCAGGAATAGAGATTATTCCTTCCGAAATGCTGCAAATTTTATAGAATAAACCCCTTCAGCACGAGCTTACTTTTCAAACTTTAAGATTATATTTGCCACCGAATTTATTCTAACATAATGAGAGAAATACAGTTCAGAGAAGCACTTCGCGAAGCATTAAATGAAGAAATGCGCAAAGACGACAAGATATTTTTAATGGGTGAGGAAGTTGCTGAATATAATGGTGCCTATAAAGTAAGCCAGGGAATGCTGGAAGAATTCGGCGCAAAGCGTGTTATTGATACCCCCATTGCCGAACTTGGCTTTGCTGGTATCGGTGCCGGTGCTGCAATGAACGGTTTAAAACCGATCATCGAATTCATGACCTTCAACTTCTCTCTTGTAGCGATCGACCAGGTAATTAATGGCGCTGCAAAAATTCTTTCGATGAGCGGTGGCCAGTTTGGTTGCCCGATCGTTTTCCGTGGACCAACAGGTAATGCCGGTCAGCTTGGAGCGCAGCACTCACAAAACTTCGAGAACTGGTATGCAAATACTCCGGGGTTGAAAGTTGTAGTTCCATCTACACCATACGAAGCAAAAGGGTTGTTAAAATCATCTATCCTTGATCCGGATCCGGTAATCTTCATGGAATCAGAAGTAATGTACGGTGACAAAGGAGACGTTCCTGCGGAAGAATATTATATCGAGATTGGCAAGGCCCATATTGTAAAAGAAGGTAGCGATGTTACCATCGTAACTTTCGGCAAAATGCTTTCAAGAGTTGTTAATCCAGCCGTTGAGGAATTAACTAAAGAAGGAATCAATGCAGAAGTAATCGATTTACGTACCGTTCGTCCGATTGACTACGATACCATCATCAACTCAGTTAAGAAAACCAACCGTTTAGTGATTGTTGAAGAGGCCTGGCCATTAGGCTCAATCGCTACCGAAATAACGTTTAAAGTTCAAAAAGACGCATTTGATTACCTTGATGCTCCGGTATTGAGAGTGGTTTGTGCTGACGTTCCGCTTCCATACGCTCCTACTTTAATTAAAGAAGCGTTGCCAAGTGCGGAGAAAGTGATTAAAGCGGTGAAGAGTGTTATGTATCAGGAGAAATAAAAGGTATTCAAGTTGTGATAGTGTGCAATAGTGCCACTATATGATATAACTACGTAAGGGTCAATCGATTTGGTTGGCCTTTTTAGTATCATGTTCAGGGTTTATGCTTATGAGGCGTTAATTAGATTTAATGGAAAAAAGAAAGGTAAACAGCTTAGGTGCATTACGGGGTTTAGCAGTACTTATGGTATGTTTTTGCCACTTTGCCGCACCATTAAAGAAAAATAATTTTTTTTCTGAGACCTTTTATTTTTTAGAGCTGAACGGCATTTACGGAGTTCATATTTTTTTTGTAATATCCGGATTTGTCATCCCCTTAAGTATGGATAAAGCTAATTATAGTTTTAAGTACTACTTTCATTTCCTATACAAGCGAGCTCTACGCCTCCATCCACCTTTCTTAGCAGCGTTAATTATTACCTACACAATAGTATTTTTAGCAGATTACGTAAAACATATTCCCTTTTCTGAAACGCCGATTGACATTATTAAAAGTGCTTTCTACTTATATCTAACGCCAAGTAATCCAGTATTTTGGACCTTACAAGTCGAAGTTCAATATTACC
>DASVRX010000215.1:0-18253 GCA_036388375.1 Pedobacter sp.
AGTGCTAATTATATTCTACCTGCAACCTCCGAGCCACTTAAAAACGGTGTTATTGCTGTGGATGACGATGGCTTAATTCTCGACTTATTTGCAGAAGATAGCACCGAAATCCAGGACATTTCAATCAACAAACTAGAAGGACTCATTGTTCCGGGATTTATTAATTCTCACTGCCATCTTGAGTTATCCTACCTTCAAAACGAAATCCCCGAAAAAGAAGGTTTGATCCCATTTATCAAAAATGTAGTTAAACTAAGAAAATCTACTCCTGTTTCGCAAAAAGCAATTGAAGATGCTGATGCTTTGATGTGGGAAAATGGCATTGTAGCTGTTGCCGATATTTCTAATACAATTGACACGAAAAAAGTTAAAGAGAAAAGTGCTTTATATTATTACACTTTTATCGAATTGCTTTCCTTCGAACCCGATAAAGCGAAGGATGTATTTAGGGAAGGTACCGAATTGTTAGAAGAATTTTCTCCTTTGCATGCCTCCATTGTACCCCATGCTCCATATTCTGCAACGAAGGAACTTTTCAGATTTATAGGAAAATTTTGTGGCGAATCAGGCAGTCCATTAACAATTCACAATCAGGAGAGTGAAGATGAGAACAAGTTGTATCGCTACAAAACCGGCGAGTTTTTAAAGTTTTATAAGGATCTGAACATCAATGTAGACTTCTTTAAACCACAGGCACGTAACTCCATACAAAGTATTATTCCGCTTATTCCGGCTGCGCAACGCACCATGTTGGTTCATAATACTTACACCAGCTTAAAAGATATTTACTTTATCCTTCGATCCGGCAGGGCCGTAACCTGGTGTTTTTGCCCCAATGCAAATTTGTATATCGAGAATCGTTTGCCTAAAGTGGAGATGTTTCAATATCACGATTTTAATATCACTCTAGGAACCGACAGCCTCGCCTCAAATAAAAGTTTATGTATTTTATCGGAGCTTAAGACGTTGCATTCGAATTTCCCTTCGCTTGCTTTAACGGAAACCATTTGCTGGGCAACCATAAACGGAGCCAAGTTTTTAGGGATCGATGATACATTTGGCAGTATCGATAAAGGCAAGAAACCAGGATTAAACCTAATTACCAATACGAACGGGCTAAAGTTAACACCCGAATCTAGCGTTCAGAAGCTTATTTAAGCTTTCAATTCAGCATATTTTAAAACCAGTTTTCCTTATTCTACCTTTACAGGATATATGAAGCACTTAAATATTTTGGTGAAGGGAAAAGTACAGGGCGTATTTTTCAGAGCTTCAACTAAAGCAGTTGCAGATCAGCTAGGTGTAAAAGGCATGGTAAAAAATTTGCCTTCCGGCGATGTTTATATCGAAGCCGAAGGCGACGACTTTTCACTTGAATCATTCCTTGAATGGTGCCATGAAGGCCCGCTTCAGGCTTCCGTTCAAAATGTAGAGGTTGTTGAGGGCGAAGTAAAAAACTATCGTAATTTTGAGATACTAAAAAAGTAGTATCAAGCTAATTTGTCAACTCTCAAAAAATTTGCAGGCCAAACTGCTATCTATGGCGTAAGTACAGTATTTTCCAGACTGCTTGGCTTTGTCCTAACTCCCCTTTACGTTTCAGCTTTCCGGCCTAGTATTTACGGAGTTTTCACCTTCATGTACAGCTGGGCCTCGATGTTAAACGCTGTTGTAGCATTCGGCATGGAAACTACTTTTTTCAGGTATACTAATAAAACTGAAAACGATAAAGAGAAAGTGTACAGTAATGCATTTATTGTAATAACATCCATATCGCTGGTTCTGTTAACCATTGCTTTGTTATTTTCAAAAACTATTGCTCAGTGGATGTATAATGGCGGCCAAACTACTGTTAGCGATTATACTTCGTACGTTCGTTATTTTATTTTCATACTTGTAATAGACGCAATATCTATTATTCCATTTGCAAGAGTAAGATCGGAAGGAAAACCACTTAGATATGGGATGATTAAACTGGTTAACGTGCTTACTTTCGTGGGATTAAATCTTGTGTTTATACTTCTCATTCCAGAAATCATCGAAGATGGCGGCCGTTTTGCATCATACTTTTCCGGATGGTATAAAACAGAATGGATCGGGTATGTTTTTATCGCAAACTTAGTTGCCAGCGCCGTTACACTGCTTCTGCTAATTCCCGAATTACTTAAACTAAAACTCAAAACCGATTGGGGCCTGATACGTGATATGTCTACGTACAGCTTTCCGGTATTAATAGCGAACATTTCGTTCATTATAAATGAAAATCTGGATAAAGTATTTTTAAAAGCACTTCTGCCTTCAGGAGATGGAGAACTCCAGGTCGGGATTTATGGCGCTTGTGCAAAGATTGCGATCTTCCTAAGTATTTTTATTCAGGCCTTTCGCTTGGGCGCCGAACCATTCTTTTTTAGTCATCAAAAGAGTAAAAATTCAGGTAATACCTACGCCACCATAATGGATTACTTTATAATAGCGATTTCAATCATCTTCCTGGCGCTTGTCGCGAATATTGAGATCCTAAAAACTTTTATTAAGTCTGATGAACCGGTTCAAAGAGAGCTATACTGGTCGGGCTTGAAAGTAGTGCCGGTGCTTTTATTTGGATATGTAAGTCTGGGCATTTACATGAATCTTTCTATCTGGTATAAACTCTCGGATCAAACCCGATATGGTTTGTATATCTCGGGAGTTGGTGCTTTCATCACAATCGTATTAAATCTTTTGTTGATTCCTCAATATGGTTATATCGCTTCCGCGTGGATTTCGCTTGCCGCTTATACCAGCATGATGGTGTTGTCTTACATTTTAGGGCAGAAAAACTATCCAATTCCATATAATTTAAAAAAGAATCTCAGTTACATAATCGTCTCAATCTTATTAGTCTATTTGTCGTTCAACGTGTTTAATAGAAATTTAATTATTGGTAACGGCTTGTTATTAGCGTTCTTGATCGCTATATTTTTTATTGAAAGAAAAGCCTTATTTGCTATACTCCATGGAAATCCGCGTAATTAATACATCCTCTAATCCACTCCCAACTTACGAAACTGAATTATCTGCCGGGATGGATTTGCGTGCATTTATCACACAAGAAGTAATTATTAAACCTTTTCAACGAGTTTTAATTCCTACAGGCTTATATATGGAGCTTGAAAAAGGTTACGAAGCCCAGATACGACCGCGAAGCGGTTTAGCGTTAAAGCATGGAATTACGGTTCTAAATTCACCAGGAACAATCGATGCAGATTATCGGGGTGAGATTAAAATTTTGCTAATCAATTTTTCGGATGTGGATTTCGTAGTTCAAAGCGGCGACAGAATAGCGCAAATGATAATTGCTAAACACGAACAGATCAGTTGGCAAAATGCCGAAGTTTTAAACGACACAACACGCGGTTCGGGAGGGTACGGACATACAGGTATTTAATAATGTTAAAAGGTTCATTTCTTTTTATTCTTCTGATTTGCGGCGTTTGTTATGCTCAAAAAAAATCCTCTCCTGTTTTTGTAGTTGGAAGGGTTATTAATGCCGAAGATAGTTTAAGGATGAAAGGCTATTTCTATGAGGGACTAAGAGAAAAAGCAAAGCTGAACTTTATCGAAGCAGAAAAGTACTTCAAACAAGTACTCGAAATTTCGCCGGCGAATGATGCCGCCTTATATGAGTTAGCAAATTATAATCATTTACAAAATCAGGATAAAGAAGCTGAACGATTGATCCGCATGGCGGTGACTGTTGATCCTGAAAATAAATGGTATTGGCTCTTGCTTGCAGATATTTATAAAAAAAACAGAAATATTGAACAGCTCACACTTGCTTTTAATGAACTGATCAGGATTGATCCTTACGAAGAGGATTATTACTACGATAAGGCAAACGCCTTGTATATCCAGAACAAAAATGATGAAGCCCAAAAAGTCTATACTGAAATAGAACAGCGTTTTGGCAATTCTGAGAACCTGGTAACTGCCCGTCAAAGAGTTTATCAGAAACAGGGCAAATCTGAAAAGGCATCCAGCGATCTGGAAGGATTAATCAGCAGCAATCCCACCGAAATGCGCAATTATTTAAACCTGAGCGAGGTTTATTTAAAAGCGGGGAATATAAAGAAGACTATTGAAATCCTTGATAAAGCTAAAAGTGTAAATGCCAGCGATCCTTATATCAGACTAGCTTTGGCAGATGCTTACAAAAGTCAGGGTAAAAACGCTCAAGCTTTTGATGAATTAAAAGTAGCTTTTAATGATCCGGGGCTAAACGTCGATGCGAAGATTCAGATCATTCTTTCATTATTACCTGAATTTAAAAACAGCGCCATCAGAACCGAAACAGTAACACTTGGACTTCTGGTAACACAAACTCATCCTACCGATCCTAAATCTTTTTCAGTTTATGGCGATGTTCTTTTTCAAGACAATCAGTTAGACAAAGCCAAAACTTCTTACAAACAAGCACTTAAATTAAATGACCAGGTATACCAAATTTGGGAGCAGCTTTTAAATATTGAAGTTACTCAAAGAGATTATGCAGCGGCAATTACAGATGGCGAGGAAGCATTAACATTTTTTCCAAATCAGGCGCCTTTGTATTTATACACCGCGATAGCTTTAGCTCAAACGGGCAAGCACGAAAAAGCCATTAGCTATCTTAAAAATGCTTCTACTTTAGAGGTGGAAGACAAACAACTTCTATCACAGATATATTCGGGCTTGGGCGATTCTTATAATGGTGTGAAAAAATTCAAGGATTCGGATCAGGCTTACGAGAAGGCACTTGAATTAAATCCCAACAATTCTTATGTGTTAAATAATTACGCCTATTATTTATCGTTACGTAACGAAAATCTTGACCGTGCTGCTTCGATGTCTAAGAAATCGAATGAGCTCGAACAAGGAAATGCCTCTTTTGAGGACACTTATGCATGGGTATTATTCAAACAAAAAAAGTATACAGAAGCCCGCATCTGGATTGAAAAGGCAATAAAGCATAATCCCGAAAATGGTACTCAACAAGAACATTACGGGGATATTTTGTTTAAGATTGGAGAACCAGCTAAAGCTTTAGAACATTGGAAAATAGCTAAAGCTAAAGGCGAGAAATCCAGCATTTTAGAAAAAAAGATTTATGAGAAAAAATATATTGAGTAAAGCGATAATGTTAGTTGTCTTGCTTTTGGCTTTTGGCTGTAGAGTAAGAAAGCCAGTTACGCCTGTAGTAGTAGTGGCGCCGGTGTCAGATAATAAACCAACTATTAATAAGACGGACGTATTAAATAAGGTTGCCGCAAAACAGGTGAATTTTAATACTATGGTTTTAAAAGCGAAAGCAGAGCTTACCATTAATAAAAAGAGCAATGATGTAGGCATGAACATCCGCATACAAAAAGGCAAGGTAATATGGGTTTCCGTTTCTCATCCGCTCATTGGTGAGGTTGCTCGCGCATACATTACTCCAGATAGCATAAAAATTCTTAACAAGATTGAGAATACCTACACACGTAAACCATTTGAATATATTTATGAGTTTGCTAACGATCAACTTGATTTTATCACGTTGCAAAATATCTTCATTGGAGATGTGATGCCGGCAGCATTATCACCAACTTCAGCAGTTACTGTTAATGGCGGGCAAATTCAGCTCAAAGGGAATTTAGACGAGTTGGTTTATCTGATGATTTGCAATGAGCAGCATAATCTCATTCAAAATAATTTGAAGGATGAAAAGAAATCGCAATCGCTGACCATTAATTACGGCGAGTACCAAAACGTGGGCGGACAAGATATTCCACAAGCTGCTTCTATCCAATCTAGCGCGACAAATAAAAGCATCAATATCGATCTTCATTACACCCAAATTACCATAAACGAGGCAACTGATTTTCCTTTTAATGTGCCTAAAAGGTATACAGTAAAGGATTAATTTAGATAGATTTGCATCTATGAGTTTCAAGAAAGTATTCATTCTCTTCGTCTTTTTAAGTATTGCCGGTGCCTCTTTTGGCCAAAGCAGTGCTGAGTTAAAACGAAGAAAAGAAGCACTAACACGCGAGATTGAAGATTTAAAGAGATCGCAAAACAAAATTTCGAAAAACAAGAGGCTATCTATAAAACAAATAAATGTTCTTAATACTCAGATACGTTTAAGAGAAGAAAAAATTCATACCATCAATTCTGAGGTTAAACTGCTCAACAATCAAATCTCCGAGAGCAACAATAACGTCCGCTCTTTACAGGCTCAGCTTGATAAATTAAAAAAAGAGTACGCAGGTATGGTGCTCTTTGCCTTTAGAAATCAAAGTGCATACGGAAAACTGATGTTCATCTTCGCTTCCGAGAATTTCAATCAGGCGTATAAAAGATTAAAGTACCTGCAACAATTTGGCGATTACCGAAAAAAGCAAGCCCATTATATTCAGGACACTCAAAAAGAGTTAGGAATAAGAATCGTGGAGCTTGATCAAAACAAACGAAAAAAAAATAATCTTCTTCATAGTCAGGAGAACGAAAAAGTAACGCTGGGTAAAGAAAAGAAAAATCAGGCGGTTGAATTAAGTAAGCTAACCAAACAGGAGAAGCAAGTACGGCAAGAAGTATCGAGCAAGCAAAAAGAAGTAAAGCAGTTAAACAGATCTATCAACGCCGCAATTAACCGCGAAATTGCTGAAGCCAGAAGAAGGGCTGAAGCTGCCGCAAAAGCAGCAGCCGAAAGAGCAGGAACTACTGCTAAACCAGTATCAAGAGGTTCTAGCGTTTTAACTTCTACACCTGAAGCGGCGAAATTATCCTCAGACTTTTTAGGAAATCGTGGCCGCCTTCCCTGGCCGGTTGCACAGGGGCAAATCGTGTCCAGGTATGGAATATCTAAATACGGTAATGTAACCGTAGATAATAACGGTGTCGATATCAAAACAAATCCCGGCTCATCTGTAAGAGCAGTTTTCTCCGGAGAAGTATCAACCGTTCTTAACATGGGCGGATCTTATGCCATATTGATTGTTCACGGAGAGTATTTTACAGTTTATTCGAATTTGCGGTCTGTAAGCGTGTCGAAAGGTGAAAAAGTTGCTGTAAAACAAACTATTGGCTCTGTAATAACCGACCCTGTTGATGGAACTACCCAATTGCATTTCGAAGTTAGAAAAGGCGGAAGCCCCACGAATCCCGAATCCTGGCTTGCAAACTAAACCCCGACTTTGTTCGTATATATAAGTATATTTGTAAACTTTTTTCTGACGATGATGCTGAACTCGATTTTTTTATTCCTTAATATGGGTACTCCCGAAATAATGTTGATTATGGCGGTCGTACTGTTATTGTTTGGAGGTAAAAAGCTTCCTGAATTAGCGCGAGGCCTTGGAAAAGGTATTCGGGAATTTAAAGATGCTTCTGATGGAGTAAAAGCAGAAATCCATCGCAATATAAATTCCGTACATGATGATATCAAAGTTGATGTTAGCGATACATCAACCAGTACAGAACCACAAACAGATCAGACACAGTCTAAATTATAGAACATGATAAGCAGTATTTTTTTAATTGGCCTAGGTGCCCCGGAGATCATCTTAATAGTAGCAGTACTTTTATTGTTATTCGGAGGTAAAAAAATTCCTGAATTAATGCGTGGACTTGGCCGCGGTGTAAAAGAATTTAAGGAAGGCAAGGACGGAGCACCTGTACCAACAAAAGATTCGGAACAAAGAGATATTTAGTCTCAACTGTTATAATGCATAGCCTCATCTCTAAACGGATGGGGTTTTTCCATTTTAAGCTAAAGGAATAACCGCAAAAAAGCATTCATTTCGTAGAAATACGTATTTTCACGCCATGTATCAATACTCATCTCTAAATTCTTTACAAGAAGAGATAAAAGAAGGTAATTTACAGTTAGTTGAACTAGTTGAATGTTATCTAACCAGGATAGAAGAAAAAAAGCACTTAAACGCTTTTGTAGAGGTTTATTCGGATGAAGCCAAAGCCAGAGCTATCCAGGTTCAGCATAAAATAATTGATGGTACCGCCGGAAAATTAGCCGGTATGATTTTAGGAATTAAAGACCTTATCTGTTATAAAGACCATAATATTTCTGCAGGCTCAAAAATCCTTGAAAATTATAATACTATTTTCTCTTCTACAGTTGTAGAGCGCATTCTGGCAGAAGATGCAATCATTATTGGCCGCCAAAACTGCGATGAGTTTGCGATGGGGGGTTCTAACGAAAATTCATACTTCGGGCCGGTAAAAAACGATGCGGATAATACAAAAGTACCCGGCGGCTCGTCAGGAGGTTCGGCAGTAGCCGTCCAAGCTGATTTATGTATGGCCTCTTTAGGTACAGATACAGGCGGATCAGTACGACAGCCCGCTGCATTTTGCGGAGTTGTAGGCCTTAAACCTACTTATGGGCGGGTTTCCAGGCATGGCATTATCGCTTATGCATCATCATTCGATCAGGTAGGCCCAATCACAAAATCGGTATACGATGCTGCTTTACTTTTAGAGGTAATTGCCGGGCACGATGACTATGATAGCACCTGTTCAACATTGCCTGTACCTGCCTATTCTAAAAAATTAACATCATCGGGCAAAAAACGCATTGCTTATTTACCCGAAACACTTAATAGTGAAGGGCTTGATTCTGAAATAAAGTTACTTACAGAGAACACTATAAAACGGCTTATTGACGAAGGACATGAAGTAGAGCCAATATCTTTTCCATATCTGGATTATGTAGTGCCAACTTATTATATACTTACCATGGCCGAATCATCATCGAATCTGGCAAGATACGATGGTGTGCATTACGGTTATCGCAGTCCGAATGCTGTGGATTTAGAAAGCACTTATAAAAAATCAAGGTCTGAAGGCTTTGGTGATGAAGTAAAAAGGCGTATCCTTTTAGGAACGTTTGTTTTAAGCGCCGGGCATTATGATGCGTTTTACGGGAAAGCTCAAAAAGTGAGGCAACTAATTAGAAAGAAAACAGATGAAATTCTTGAAAACCATGACTTCATTTTGCTTCCAACAACTCCGGGCCCGGCATTTGGTATTGGAGAAAAAATTGATGATCCGGTGGTAATGTACCTGGCAGATATCTTTACAGTACAAGCTTCGCTGGCCGGTATACCTGCAATTTCTTTACCTCTTGGAGAAAATAAAGAAAACCTGCCTTTGGGAATTCAGTTTATTGGAAAGCGTTTCGGAGAAGCAGAATTACTTGCGTTCTCTAAATACGTTATGAACGTAACAAAAAAAGAAGTAGTTTAGTAAAAGGCATGGTGTATAATAGCATAATGCTAATGAGTTTTAAGATGAAAAGAACAGTGACCTTTACTTTGGTATTGTTCAGCGGATTGGGGATTTTGGGATTTTCGCTGGATACTAAAGCATCAGTAATTAAAGAAAGTTCGAAAAGGGCTTCTTTGGACCCAAATTGTCGGGTTACCCTGGAAAATTTGCAAAAAACGGTTCCTTTAACTTATAATGAGTCTGTTCAAAAACTAATTAATTCTTACGCATCTCAAAAAACACGTTTTTCTAAAGTTCTGGGATTGTCGAAATACTACTTTCCCATCTATGAGCGTGTATTTAAAGAAAAAGGCCTTCCTGACGAATTAAAATATCTTTCGGTCGTAGAATCATCATTAAACCCGCATGCAAAATCCTGGGTTGGCGCAACGGGCTTATGGCAATTCCTCGAACCGGTCGGGAAGATTTATGGATTAACCATAGACGATAATGTAGATGAACGTAAAGACCCGGTTTTAGCTTCAGCGGCAGCAGCGGATTATTTACTTAAATCCTACGCCATGTACAACGATTGGCTATTAGCTATTGCATCGTACAATTGTGGTCACAATAATATTCGTTGGGCCAGAGAAAATGCGGGTGGCGGCAACCTTGATTATTGGCAAATCCGCAAATATCTCCCTGTAGAAACTCAGGGTTATGTACCGGCTTTTATCGCCACACTTTACATCATGAACACCAGTAAACGTCATGGGATTTATCCGAGCGAGACCGGGTTCAATGTTTTTACAAATACCTTAGCAGTAAACAGGAAAGTATCGTTGTGGAGTATTGCTAAAGCTACAGACGTAAGCATTGATATTTTATCCTTGCTTAACCCATCTTATAAAAACCAGATGATAAAGGGAAGTCTTAAAAATCCCAAAAAATTGGTGATTCCCGAAATCAAACCTTATATCTATACAGCTTTAACCACAGAAATGCTTAAAACCGAGCCGGTTGAAGGCGATTTGGTACTTGCTTATGTTATTCCTGAAAGCGAGAAGCCTAAAGTTAGCGGCTTTGTTGCGCGCAATGTGTACTTTACTTATAAAGTGCAGGAAGGCGATACCTTGTTCTCTATTGCCGAAAAGTTTAATGGAACCGAAGAAGAAATAAAAATCCTCAATAAGCTAAAAAATTATTCAGTGAAACCCGGAATGATTTTAAGAATCAGGGAGAGCTAGTTTTTTGAGTCAAAATTACAAAGTCACTTATCTAATACGGTTTCTCTACCTCTTACAATCAATATAGATATTGTAAATTTCCATTTCTCTGCAAAAGAATTGTAATTTTACCCATCTCACCAAGCGGAGCATTTAATGAGTAAAATTAATCGGAAACAGGATGCCCTTGACTACCATTCTCAGGGACGCCCGGGGAAGATCGAGGTGGTTCCTACCAAACCTACAAATTCTCAAAGAGACCTTACTTTAGCTTACTCACCTGGTGTAGCGGAGCCGTGTTTACGAATTGCCGAAAACATTGAAGACGTTTACAAGTACACTGCGAAAGGGAATCTGGTAGCGGTTATTAGTAACGGGACAGCAGTTTTAGGCTTAGGAGATATTGGCCCGGAGGCCGGCAAACCGGTAATGGAGGGAAAAGGGCTTTTATTCAAAATCTTTGCGGATATCGATGTATTCGATTTGGAGTTAAATACCAAAGACGTAGACGAATTTGTAAGAATTGTTAAAGCACTTGAACCCACTTTTGGAGGTGTAAACCTCGAAGATATAAAAGCTCCGGAGTGTTTTGAAATAGAACGTCGGCTTAAAGCGGAAATGAATATCCCGGTGATGCATGATGATCAGCATGGCACTGCAATTATTTCAGCCGCCGCTCTTCTAAACGCTTGCGAGATTCAGAAAAAGAGGCTTGACAGGATTAAGATTGTGATCAACGGTGCCGGTGCTGCGGCGATTTCCTGCTCCCGCTTGTACTTAAGCCTGGGTGCAAAAAAAGAAAACATGGTCATGGTTGACCGATCGGGGGTTATTCGTAAAGATCGCGAAAAGCTCGACGCGATTAAAGCTGAATTTGCCACAGATCGAAATATAAATACTCTCGAAGAAGCAATGAGAGATGCCGATGTATTTATTGGGCTTTCAACAGCCGATGTTTTAAGTGCTCATGTATTAAAAACAATGGCAAAAAACCCCATTGTTTTCGCTATGGCTAATCCCAACCCCGAAATTGCTTATGACAAAGCGGTTGCGGCCAGAAAAGATGTGATCATGGCTACGGGGCGTTCAGACTATCCCAACCAGGTAAATAATGTATTAGGGTTCCCTTATATTTTTCGGGGCGCATTGGATGTGAGAGCAACCGGTATAAACGAAGAAATGAAGATTGCGGCGGTGAAAGCAATCGCAGAGTTAGCCAAAAAAACTGTCCCCGAAGCGGTAAATCTAGCTTACAATATCAAAAACATTAAGTTCGGAAAAGATTATATCATTCCAAAACCAAACGATCCACGGCTTATAACCTCCGTATCTCTTGCTGTAGCAAAAGCTGCTATTGATTCAGGAATAGCGCGTAAAACAATAACTAATTGGGAAGCTTATGCGGAAGAACTAAGCCGCAGGCTGGGTAAAGAAGATGCATTATTAAGAGGCATCAGTAACAAGGCTAAATCTGATCCAAAGTGTGTTGTATTTGCCGAGGCTGATCATTATAAAATTTTAAAGTCAGCCCAAATTGTAAGAGACGAAGGCATAGCCCGCCCAATACTTTTAGGCAACAAAGACCGAATCAACAAGATTGTAAAAGAAACAGGTTTAGATTTGGAGGGGATGCAGATTATTGATCCATCCCAGGAAACTGAAAATATTGAACGTTATGCACAGTTTCTTTACAAGAAAAGACAACGCCGGGGAATAAACTTGTTTCAAGCTCGTAAAATGATGCTCGACCGGAATTATTACGGTGCGTGTATGGTTGAGTTCGGCGAAGCCGATGCGCTAATCTCTGGCCTGACTAAAGACTATGGCGCGACCGTAAAGCCAGCTTTACAGGTAATTGGTACCGAAGCAGGTGTAAATCGTGTGGCTGGAATGTACATGATGCTCACGAAAAAAGGCCCGGTATTTTTTGGCGACACAACCATCAATAAAAACCCCACTATTGATGAATTGGTAGATATTACCATTCTTTTAAATAAATCGGTACAAAAGTTTAACATCAACCCCCGCATCGCGGTATTATCCTATTCAAATTTTGGATCTAACGAGGATGATGTGCCATATAAAACCCGTGAAGCAGTACGAATTTTGCACGAACAACATCCGGAAATAACCGTAGACGGAGAAATGCAGGCTAACTTTGCTATCAATAATGCGCTCTTAAAAGATAATTTTCCATTTAGCACTCTTGCAGATGCGCCGGCAAATACGCTTGTATTTCCCAATTTGGAATCTGGGAATATCGCCTACAAACTTCTACAGGAACTAGGTGAAGCTGAAGCAATTGGACCAATTTTATTGGGCTTAAATAAGCCGGTACATGTACTTCAAATGGGCAGCTCGGTGCGCGAAATTGTAAATATGGTTACAATAGCTGTAGTAGACGTACAATCTAAACAAGAATTGAACGTTGTTAAAAAACGCAAAAGTTTATTTAGCCGTAGAAAATTATAAATGTACGCTTACATTTCAGGGAAATTAGTTTTCAAGTGTGCTACTTTTGTTGTGATTGAAGCGAACGGCGTGGGATATCATATTAATATATCCCTTAACACTTATTCGAAAGTAACAAGCAAAGAAAATTGCAAGCTTTATACTTGGCTGCATGTTAAAGAAGATGCTCATACCTTATATGGGTTTTCTGATGAGGGTGAAAGGCGGCTATTTCTTCATTTGATTTCAGTATCGGGCATTGGCCCGGGCACAGGTCGAATGATTTTATCATCGGTTACACCGGATGAAATTCAAACTGCGATCGTAAAAGGGGATGTATCGCAAATGCAAAGGATTAAAGGGATTGGACCTAAATCTGCGCAACGTTTGATTCTGGAATTACAAGATAAGTTAAAGAAAGAGGGTATTGAGACATTAACCGACGCACCGCAGTATAACACTGTTAAAGATGAAGCATTGTCTGCTTTGGTAATGCTTGGCTTTTCCAAAAACTCGGCCGAGAAGACAGTGGACCAAATCGTTAAAAATTCAACAGAAACACTATCGGTTGAACAATTAATTAAGTTCGCCTTGAAAACCTTATAATTACATTAAATACTAACTGATTTTGAGAAGTTTAAGTGCGTTCAGCATACTGGGGATCTGCTGTTTTTTCTTTATAAACATTTCTGGAGTTGCCTTCGCGCAAATTCAAAACTCAGCATCAGATTCCCTGAAAATTAAATATCCATTTTCTGATTCACGGATATTAGAATTAAAACCTAAGCCCGGGTTTTCTCTTCCCAATCCATCAAATATTCAACGAAGCGTTGATTTTGATCCGGTTACGAAACGTTACATTATTCAGGACAAAATTGGAGACAAGCCTTTCCGTGCACCTCAATATTTATCGATAGACGAATATCAGAAGTATGAAAGTGAGCAGATAAAAAGAAAAAACTGGAAACAGCTTTCGAATGAGCCAATTGAAGAAGCTCGCGAGCCGGGTTTTGTACCGGCTATTAACATTAAAAGTAAAAGTTTTGAACGGATTTTTGGCGGTTCCATAATTGATATTAGGCCGCAGGGAAGTGCCGACTTGACGCTTGCGGGGAGGATTAATAAAAATGAAAACCCTTTATTCAATGAGCGGCAGCGAAAACAGGGAAGCTTTGATTTCGACCAAAGAATTCAAATGAATGTGGTTGGAAGAATTGGGGAAAAACTCCGCATTTCAACAAATTATAATACCGAAGCACAGTTTGATTTTGAAAATCAAATGAAGCTCGATTATACTGGTAAACCTGATGAAATTATCCAAAAAATTGAGGCAGGTAACGTAAGCTTGCCGTTAAGCTCAACATTAATAACCGGTAGTCAGGCTCTGTTTGGCTTAAAAACACAACTACAGTTTGGAAGGTTAAATGTTACCAGCATTTTTTCACAGCAAAGATCACAACCCCGTGAAATAAACATCAGCAACGGTTCTCAACAGAATGAATTCAGAATCGGAGCTGATAATTACGAGGCAAATAAACACTATTTCCTGGCTCAATATTTTAGAGAGAATTATAATAAATCGCTCCAAAATATCCCAATGATTACCTCGAACACCACAATAAGCAAAATTGAAGTTTGGGTAACAAATCGCAGCAATAGCACTACTGATTCAAGAGACGTACTGGCATTTATGGATTTGGGTGAGAATAATCCCTATAATAAAACCTTGTTTCAAGGCGGTGGTTCCAGGCTTCCGGCGGGCTTTCTAAGTCCTGGTTTTGACCAACAGTCGAATAATCTGTTAAGAACTCTTCCTCCTGATGCCAGGCTTACAAACTCTAACAACATCAACACTTATTTCCAAAGTACTGGAGGTACCGATAATTATTCAAAGCTTACTTATGCAAGGAAGCTGACCGAAAGGGAATTTACATTGAACGCCCGATTAGGTTATATTTCATTAAATGCTGCATTAAATGCTGACGAGGTTTTGGCTGTTGCTTATAGGTACAATGCTAACGGCATTGAGTATCAGGTGGGTGAGTTTTCATCAGATGTCCCTGTAGATCCAAATGCACCGCAGGTTCTTTTCACAAAATTGCTTAAGAACGAAATTTTAAAAGTAAATCTGCCATCCTGGGATTTGATGATGAAAAACATCTATTCTTTGGGTGCTTACCAAGTCAGCAGGAATGCGTTCAACTTCAATATCTTCAGACTTGAAGAAAAATCTGGCGTTGAACAACCTGTAATATCTGATGCAAGCAGCCTTAATGGAAAGCTTTGGATCCAGGCAACAAATCTTGATAATTTAAATCAGGTGGGCGATAGCAAGCCCGATGGATTTTTTGACTTTATAGATGGAGTAACAATCGATCCGCTAAATGGTCGCATTACATTTCCGTTGGTAGAGCCCTTCGGTTCTGATCTGGCGAAGAAATTTAACCCGATTACCGAAAAAGATCTGATTGAAAAATATGTTTTTCAGCCTCTTTATGATTCTACACGCGTAAGTGCCCAACAATTATTTACCCGGCTTAACAGATATATTTTCAAGGGTACTTACCAATCCGAAGTAAGTTCGGAGTTCCAATTAAATGCGATAAATGTTCCGCCCGGTTCGGTACAGGTAACTGCCGGAACGCTGCCTTTGTCTGAGGGTGCCGATTTTACAGTTGATTATAACAGCGGCAGGGTTAGAATTTTAAATCAGGCATTGCTTAGTTCCGGTCAGCAGATTAAAATTAAAATGGAAAATAATGAGCTGTTCGGCTTACAGCAACGCTCGTTATTTGGCTCCAGGTTCGATTATCGCGTAAGCGATAAACTAAATCTTGGAGGTACTTTTATGAACCTATCAGAGAAGCCACTCACGCCTAAAATCAATATTGGCGAAGAGGCTATATCCAATACCATTTTCGGAATGGATGCTAACTACAGCTCAGATTCGCGGTGGCTTACAAAAATGGTGGATAAACTCCCGTTTCTCAGTACAAAAGAAAAATCATCCATCACCTTTACAGGAGAATTTGCTAAGCTAATACCGGGCCATCCAAGAGCATTGAATTTCGCAGGGAGTAAAAACGGTGCCAGTTACCTGGATGATTTTGAAGGAAGCCGCTCAATTATCGATATTAAGAGTCCGGTATCATGGCAGATCTCCGGAACCCCGCAGCTATTTCCTGAGTCGAAAGACGTGAGTTTAAATTATGGCTACAACAGGGCAAAACTTGCGTTCTACACCATCGATCCAATTTTCTTTAACCGTAATAATAATTTAACACCCGATAACATTAAGAATAACAGAACGGAGCAATCTAACCATTACGTTAGAGAAGTTATTGAGCAGGAAGTTTTTCCATTCAAACAAGCTGCTACCGGTCAAAATCTTACTTTACCAACATTTGATCTGGCTTATTATCCCACATTAAGAGGCCCCTATAACTACACAACTACGGGTGTAAACCCTAATGGAACTTTAAATAATCCACGCAATCGCTGGGGCGGGATTTTCAGAAGGCTTGAAAGCACCGATTTCGAATCACTTAACATCGAATTTATAGAAATGTGGGTTATGGATCCATTTATCTATAAACCTGGTGCGACGGGCGGAGATTTGTATTTCAACCTTGGAAGTGTATCAGAAGATATTTTGAAAGATGGCCGTAAATCATTGGAAAATGGTTTACCGGGAGATGGAAATCAAACCAAAACTGACGAGACTATTTGGGGACGAGTACCAAAGCTTCAACCGGTAATCCAGGCTTTTGACAACGATCCTGCTGCAAGAAGAGTACAGGATGTGGGTTTAGACGGATTAAGCAGCACCGATGAACGCCAGTTCTTCTCTCCATTTTTAAGTCAATTGAATCCACAAGCGGCAAGCCAGCTGCAAGCCGATCCTTCATCAGATGATTTTCAATATTATCGCGGAAGCAATCTGGATAACATAAATGCGGGGATCTTAAAACGTTACGAACGATATAATGGTACAGAAGGTAACTCAAAAACAAATGAGCAATCTCAACAGGAGTTAGGAATAGACAATTCGGCTGCTACTGCTCTTCCTGATGGTGAAGACATAAACCGGGACAATAACTCTTCCCTTGCTGATGAGTATTTCCAATATAAAGTGTCTATCCGTCCGCAGGATATGATAGTTGGTCAGAATTTTATTACCGATAAAGTTATTTCCACTGTAAAACTGGCGAATGGACTTAATCAGCAAGTAGCCTGGTATCAGTTTAAAATTCCGATTGCCCAGGGTCAAAAAGTTGGTAATATCCAGGATTTTAAATCAATCAGGTTTGCCCGAATGTTTTTAACCGACTTTGCTGATACAACAATTTTGAGAATGGCCAGACTGCAGTTGGTTCGTGGCGAATGGCGCAGATATAACGGTGAAAACAGTCCGGCAAAGGCGATTGTAGATCCGCTGTTAGGCGCGAACCAAGGCCTGGATAATTCACAGCTTGATGTTAGTACCGTTAACATCGAAGATAACGGGCGCCGTGTACCAATACCTTACGTGGTTCCGCCGGGCATTGAACGAGAAAGAGATTTCAGCAATTTTAGAGGCGATACCCGTCAAAATGAGCAGTCTTTATCCTTGGCTGTAAAAAGGCTGCGCGATGGATATGGCCGCGCTGCCTTCCGAACTACCTTTAACGATTTCAGATCTTACCGAAGAATAGAAATGTTTATTCATGCGGAAGGAGCTCAGTTACAAGATAAAGATGTAAATGCTTTTCTACGCATCGGGACGGACAATCAAGACAACTATTATCAATACGAGATACCACTAAAAGTTACAGTACCCGGTTCAAAAGATGCCAATGCCATATGGCCGGAAGTAAATAAAATGGATCTGGAATTGAAAAACTTCCAGACGGCAAAAGCAAGAAGAAATGATGCGGTAGAAAAAGGCACGCATCCCGGAAATAATGTTCCTTTTACTTATGATACCGGCAATGGTAAAATAACCATTCTCGGTCAACCGGATTTGAGTAAAGTAAGAATCTATATGGTGGGGGTTAATAATCCCTTACAAGGTTCTATTTCGCGAACAGACGATGGATTAGAAAAAGATGCTGAGGTTTGGTTTAATGAATTGCGATTAACGGATTTCGACGAACGTGGCGGCTGGGCTGCTACCGCCCGGATGAATACCAAGTTAGCCGATCTAGGAGATATTACCTTATCAGGAAGTACCAGTACCATTGGCTTTGGCTCGATTGACAAAAAAGTAAGTGAACGGAACCGGAGTGAAGATATGTTTTTTGATTTTGCATCGAGCCTGGAATTAGGCAGGTTTTTCCCTGCCCGTGCCGGTATTAAGATCCCTGTATTTT
>DASVRX010000216.1:0-15083 GCA_036388375.1 Pedobacter sp.
CACCGGCCTGTATTCTTCTGTTACGGACGATGATCCCGTAACCACAACACCTAAAGTAGTTTTTGAACTTGCATAAAAATCTGCGCCAATTTTAAAATTCGGCGATTTAGATTCGGGGTTAAAAAGTGAGGTTTGCGTAAATGTCGAGTTCAGAGAGCCGTCATCCAGGTAATTTCTCCGATTAATATCAAGCTGTCTCCAGCTTTTTTGAATATTGTATCCGGCATTGCCAAATAAATTGAACTTGTTAACCCGGTAGCCCAAATTAATGCTTTCGTTATTGCGCCAATAAACTCCCCTTGCAAGGCTGGTTGATACCGTACCATTGAATCCTTTTGCCAGATTCTTTTTAGTCTTTATATTGATGATGCCGGCGTTCCCTGCCGCGTCGTACCGAGCGGGGGGATTGGTAATCAATTCAATTTGAGAAATGTTGCTCGAAGGAAGCGACTTCAAGTATGAAGCCAGGTCGGCAGCAGAAAGATAGGTGGGCCTGTTGTCAATATAAACCACCACACCCGATTTGCCTTTAAGGCTTATTGTTCCGTTTTGGTCAACAGTTACCCCGGGCGATTTCTCCAAAACTTCCAAAGCATTCGTTCCAGTGTTCGAAATGATTGCATCAACATTAACAACAGTGCGATCTATCTTTTGCTCTATAAAAGGTTTTTTACCTGATATCACCACTTCTTTCAAGGCCTGCGCTGACTTTTTTAATGCAATAGCCGGCAAGCTAATGGTCCCGTTTTTATCACTTATATAAATTGTCAGACTGTTATGATCTTGATACCCAAGCATGCTTACTCGTACTCGGAAAGCTCCGGTATCAGCAACCTGAAAAGCAAATTTACCGTCTTGCTCTGTTATCGCTGTTTTAATAAGCGTTGAATCTTTTGACGCTATTTTATAAAGGCGGGCTGTAGCCGATTTAAGTGCAGCGGAGGCTTCGCTTGTAACCTGGCCGGAAATTGTCCCGACGAATTGTTGTGCGTTTACGCTTACTGTTAATAGAAGAAAAATAGGAAATGGGATAAAGCGGAAGGTCATGAGTTTTTTCAAAGGGTTGTTTATGTGACAAGGGTATAAATAACAGGCCAAAAACTTAAGGCTCATCTAATGAGCAGGTTTGTGTTTTAACCATATTATCCACCGTTCGTTATCGGACATTCATAGGACGCTTTTAAAAATTGAAGGTTACAGTGTTTATTCACAAAGGTGTAGATTGCGGTCAATTTCTTTAAATGGAAAAGTTTCCGGTTATAAGTTCAATTCTTTCAGCAGAACACATTGGGTTGTTTGTTAAGACGGAATATGGTCTGGCTGGCGACGTCGCGTGTAAATTGTTAAAAACAGGTATCAACCATAGTTATTTAATAATTGATGATAAGAGTAAGTTCGTTTTTAGGGTTTACAGCATAAATTGGCGTACCGAGTTAGAGATAAATGAAGAGATTCGATTACTCAATCTGCTTGTTGACAAGGGCGTGTCTGTTTCCTATCCCCAAAAAGACGTTAATGATAATTACATTCAATATTTAGAGGCTCCGGAGGGAAGGAGACAGGGCGTATTATTCTCGTTTGCTGAAGGCGATAAACTACTTAACTATTCTTCCGAGTTGCACTATGCAATTGGTAAGACAATGGCACAAATTCACCAACATGCGCTTGATTTTAAGTTAGAGAGGGTTGCCTATACTCCGGAGATTGTGCTACAAAATTCATTTGAGAACTTGCGAAGTTTTCTTCCTTCCGGATGCGAAGAGTTAACCTGGATGGCATCTGCACAAGCGTATTTATTAAACCAAATCAGTAAAGTAGATAGCACTAAAATCAGGCAAGGAGCGGTTCATCTAGATATTTGGTTTGACAATATGAATATCACAAAGGACGGGCAGATCACGATCTTCGATTTTGACTTTTGTGGAAATGGCTGGCTTTGTTATGATATCGCCTACTACATTTTGCAACTTCACAGCACTGAAAAAGATGCTAGTGAACGAAATCTGAAGGTGCATAATTTTCTAAAAGGATACGAGTCGGTAAACCCGATCACTGAGGAAGAAAAGCGGATTCTACCAATCCTTGGAACAAGCCTCTACTTTTTTTATTTAGGTATACAATGTCAAAGGTATGATAACTGGTCTAATGTGTTTCTTAATGAGATTTACTTGAAACGGTTCATCAACCTATTGGTTAGGAAGTACTTCGAAGAGAATGTTACTAAAGAACTATTGAACTAGAAAATTGGAAAAAAGCTCGAGAATGAGTTACAAAACTTCAAAATAGCTACACCTGAATACTGTCAGTAATTAAGGCAGCAGCCTTACATATATATCCTTATAAAAAACCCTGCTGCCGGCATCATGGGCCTGAATAGCAAGTGTGCCAGAAGATAATTTTCTTTTGATTGATGAATTGCTTGAAACTGATTCAGGCTCTGTAAAGTCAACCACTGTTTTATCATTGATCATGATGGTGATGTGTTTGTCTTGCACCTTTACGTAGGTTGTGTACCACTCCTCATCCTTAACTGAAACCTCTTTCACATCTGAAACCCCATACAGGCTTCCTGTTCTTCGCCAGTCTGAGTGCGAGTTATTTACCTGCACTTCGTAGCCAACTGAAGGCCAGCTGTTCGGCTGGTAAGCCGTGTGAATAAAGATGCCGGAATTAGCCTTGGGCAGGGTCATCACCTTTGCTTTAAATTCAAAATTCTTAAAATTATGATTTGCAACCGGCCCTTCGTAAAACAAATGCGCCACATCACCTTTTACAGCAAGTTTGCCATCTACAACGCTAAAGTTGCCTTCGTTTTTGTTGGCCCTCCAACCGTTCAAGGTCTTTCCGTCAAATAAGCTGACCCAGCCTTTATTCGAGCCCCCGTTCTTAGTGCTGGCGCAAGAGAAGAAAAGCACTGCAATTGCAGCAAGTACTATGGTGTATGTTTTGGTTATCATGATTTGAGTTCTTTTAATCGGCTGAAGCAAAATTAGAAGGATTCTTTGATTTATTGGGGTTTGGATTAAAATAGTTTTTATGCTTTGGGATAGCGCAGTAATCGCATTGTTAAAATTAATATCCCCCGCCCGAGCCTCCTCCTCCAAATTCTCCCCCGCCAAATTCAAACCCTTCTTCTACAGGTATCGCAGCATCGGCAAACGATTCAGAAATTACAAGCGATTCCAATTGCAACTCTTCCATTATATAATCTTTCTTTAATTGTTTTGTAGTAAACCCATTTTTAGGAGGATTTAACAGGCGCGTAATTATATAGGAAATCAATAAAGCGAGAGCTCCACAAATAATCAGCGTATACTCAATAGGCATTAGTTTATAATAAGCCTTATATGTAGCTGCAGCAGCGGCAATCAGCAAAAGACCTGTGCGCAATAGAATAGTATTCTTTTGCTTTACGCCGAAAAAAATATAGATGAGGGGCATAGTGATTGTCCATCCCCAGAAAAGCCAGCCAAATGGAATAGACTTGCTTACTGTGCCGTTGAGTATATCATTTAGCTCTTTTACTATGAAATAATTGCCTGCTGCATATAGGCTAATTAGCGCCGCCACCTGTATTACAATCATGTTATTAGAATAGAACCTAAATAATGCGTTATCCACATTTTTCCCGACCAGCCAGTAGGATATACCCGAAACCAGCATCATTACAAATGGCATTGTCGCATTACCCAGAGGACCGATTTTTTGCCAGCCAAAAAATACTACTGCCAGCAAAGCACAATACCATGCCAAGCTCATCAGCGAATCTGAAAAGCGAATACTTAGCACGGCACTCACTAGAAATATAAAGAGCGACAGCACCAGCGGGTTATCGTCCGCATTCGTAGCCATTATAAAAGCGGTGGTAAATAGTCCCGACGAAATCCATAACAAAGCGTCATCCACCCCCGAGCGGTAATGATGATTTTTACGGACCAGCAATTCGAGGGCCAGATAATGTGCAATTCCAAGAAATAAAGGCCAGCCAAAGCTGTCCATCGCAGAACTCACCAGTAAGCTCAAAAAACCGGATGAA
This sequence comes from Pedobacter sp., assembly GCA_036388375.1. Taxonomy (GTDB): domain Bacteria; phylum Bacteroidota; class Bacteroidia; order Sphingobacteriales; family Sphingobacteriaceae; genus Paradesertivirga. Next base: position 4,037 of record DASVRX010000216.1, read on the forward strand.
AAGAGGGATGAAACAATCGTCAGGAAGAAGAGGCCAACGCGCATGAACAGGTTCGGACTGTAAAATTCATGAACACAGGCTTTCTGTACCGCGTTCCATTCCGATTCAGGAACAAGCCCATCGCCGAAATCTTCTTCTACAAGAGTCAGTCGCCTTAAATTATTAAGCCAAAGTTTATGGTAGATAATCATTGCTTTTTAATTGATTTATTAAGGGTCATTAACAGATATACAAACGCAACTCCAGAGATGGAGAAATACAAAAAGCCGAGGGAAATCACAGCGTCGTTATCCGTTAGCATGATTGAGCGTACAAAGAAACCGCTTACTATAATATAACTGTACACCACTACCAGCATCGCAAAATAAAAGGACTTTCGTATAAATGCATCTTTATAGATTAGCCAAGCCGCTACCGCGAACAGAGCTAGCCAAATCATTGAAATCCCATAATCGTGATAGAAATAACCCGCTAGTAAAGAAACTAAAGTGAGATTTAGGCCATAGTGCTGATAGCTGAAAAAGAAATGCTTTTTAATGTCTAGTCGTTCTGAGAGATACGCGGCGGCAAGTAAAAATATTCCCAAAAAGAGGTATGTATAAATGGCCCGTTCGCTGTCGAAAGTGCTAGCTGTGAGCAGTGCTTTTGGCGTAACCGATATGCCCGCCCAAATGCCCAGGTTGGCAATAGCCATCGTCAGGATGCCTAAATGGTCGAAGTAATAGGCGATGTAAAACAGCGCCAGCATTGGGATGAAAGTTGCCAGCCCATAGCGTGTGCCGAACACCTCATACTGAATTTGTAAATATCCTACAAAGGTGAGGAAGCTAAGGGTACCCAGCAGCAGTATATAATCCGAAAAGGAATCTGCAGCCTCAACTTTCTGATAACTAAAAGGCTTCTTATGTTTCAGGCACCAGTAAAAACAAGCGGTACATAGCGCAGCAATAGCGGCAAGCACCGCCTGGTGACCGATACTGTCTATGTTTTTGTATATCAGTATACCAAGTCCGGTGCTGAGTAAACTTACACCGATATAAAGTACGACCTTAAGTTCCCAGAATAGGGAGAATAGACCTGCAGTGTATTTCTTTTTCACCCGGTTATAGGTGGTTTCCGAGATAAGTCCTTCGCTCAGGAGTTCATTGTAATCGTAGAGGTTCATAGAAGGTGATAAGGTATTACAAGTATAAGTTTTTCAAGTATAAGATTCGGAACCTAATAATGTCGGATGGCTTGTATGAAATTACTCTGTGTTTATTTAGTTAGTCCTAGACCAGTGAGGAATTCGGCGGGGTCTAATTAGGGCAATATATTTAAAACTACTACCAGGCAACCCTTTGAATATAAACAGCGTACCTTAAATAAAAACAATGCCCTCGATTATGAGAACTAACTTTAATACCAGAATTATTTCGGATCGGTATTACCGAATTTAGTACTGGAAATACTGGATTAATCATGGGCACTACCAGGGTACTCACAGATGCAGAAGTGAATCAATTATTAGGTAAATGGTACCTGAATGTTCATAGCTCCACTGTTTCACTTGGTGAATTAAGAGGTAATATTAAGTTCATGATGCATTAATCGGCATAATGGATAAATGGCTGGTAATTATTTAGATATATCTTAAACATATTTAAAGGAATGTTCATTAAAAGTATATTTTTGATTAATATTTATCGACCTATACCTTATGTTACCTGAAGAAGAAGCTCTTGAGCTAAAGAGACTTGAAGACATTGCGACTCAAAAAAGAATCGCATATCAAAAAATTGATTTCGAATTAATCGTCGAAAATTGTCAGGAAGTTGAACTTGTCGGTGAGTTTATTGAGGCTAAAAAAGAGCTTACAAACGCCGTAAATGAATATAATGCTTATAAAGTTAAGCTGGCGGGTATTTACGATTTGCCATAGGCTCTACCGAATTCTGATCAAGTAGTTAGCAATAGCCTGTTGCCTCCTATTAATATCCTGCATCCAAACCTCGAGCCGGCAATTTAATCAAAAAGTGCTACTAGCTTGTCCAATTGCAAATGTCCGAGAGATAACGAGAATTAATCTCAAGTCACTGATCGCTTTTCGCAGACGAGTTTTAACTGTCCCGAGTGGAATGTTGAACTCTTTTGCAGTTTCCCGGTGAGTATATCCCTGGAATAGGCTAAATTGACTAGCTGCTTTTCTTTAGGGTCTAATTTCGCTGTCAGGCCTTTCAACTCGGCGTGTGAAGGGTCAAAAGAGGTTGTTTGATTTGTTAACAGCTCAGTCGCATCCTCGATCTTCAGATTTTCGTATGGTTTTTGAATTCTTTAGACCTCAACAATTTGCCGCTGATATTTTAGCCCAGCTGCTATACAAATTGTAAAAACTTTATAACAGTAAGCAAATCAAGGCTATCGAAGGTATTAAAGCTATTGTTAAATCATATTTTTAAAGCTTATCTAACTAAACATTTATGACTCAATCTTTAAACTGACATTAAAGTAAGAACTTGATTCCTTATATATTGTCATCACCAACCAACCCAAATGACTAAAAGATCATTCTTCATAACTTTAGGTTTCTGCCTTTTTAACCTCACAGTGTTCTGTCAGGAGCCTGCAGGTAAAATCTTTATTATTCCCGAACCAGTTGAAGTCTTAAAGACTAAAGGTGTTTTTATTTTGCCGGCGAAGATCACGATAAAATCATCAGCATCTCCTGATATTCTTTCTACGGTCGACCTGATAAAAAAGAAAATTGGTACCGCCACCGGGATCAAGGTGAAAACCAGCAATAAAGATGATGATGCTACGATCAAATTACAGCTCAACGGAGAACCAAATAAGGTACTGGGGAACGAGGGATATCAGTTAAGCGTAAGTCCTAAAACGATTACAATAACAGCCAATAAACCTGCGGGTTTGTTTTATGGAACACAGTCGCTGCTGCAACTATTCCCACAAGAAATTGAAAGCGATAAGCTGGTGAACATGGTCAACTGGCGTATCCCGTGTGTAAACATTATAGATTACCCAAGATTTTCATGGCGCGGGTTAATGTTCGATGTAACGAGACACTTCTTCACAAAAGAAGAGGTCAAAAGGTATATCGATAATATGGTGAAATATAAATATAACCTCCTGCATCTTCACTTGACTGACGATGAAGGCTGGCGTATAGAAATTAAAAGCCTGCCGAAGCTAACTGAAGTGGGAGCCTGGCGTGTAAATAAAGTTGGCGACTTTGGAACCTTTTCTCCCCCATTACCGAACGAGCCGAAAGACTACGGAGGGTTCTATACACAAGAAGACATCAAAGAACTTGTTCGGTATGCCTCCGAACGCTTTGTGAATGTATTGCCTGAGATCGATGTACCCGGTCATAGCCTTGCTGCGGTAGTATCCTATCCCGAATTGTCCTGCACCCCGGGTGCCGAAAAATACAATGTTCGGGCAGGAGAACAAATTATGGATTGGTCTAAAGGTGCTCCGCCTATTGCCTTTGTTGATAATACGCTATGTCCTGCAAACGATAAAGTTTATGACTTCCTCGACAAAGTAATCACCGAAGTGGCTGCACTTTTTCCGTTTGAGTACATACATATGGGTGGAGATGAGGCGCCTCATAATTTTTGGGAAAAGAATCCTGCGATTAAAGCATTAATGCAGAGAGAAGGCCTTAAAACGATGGAGGAGGTACAGGGCTATTTTACCCGGAGGGTAGAGAAGATTGTGCAGTCGAAGGGTAAGAAGTTTATTGGTTGGGATGAGATTCTTGAAGGCAATCCTTCTAAATCTACTGCTTTGATGAGTTGGAGAGGCGGCAAATATGGAATAAAGTCGGCGAATTCGGGACACGAAGTGGTAATGAGCCCTGTAACACACGTTTATCTCGATTATAATCAAGGCGAAGAGGGAACTGAAGGTCGTAAAATAACGCTTCATAAAGCTTACCAGTTTGATCCCGGTGAAGGGGTAACTGATCAACAAGCAATAAAGGGAGGGCAGGCTAATCTTTGGACAGAACACGTCTATAATTTTCGCCAGGCCGAATATATGACCTGGCCTCGGGCAATGGCCATTGCGGAGTCGGTATGGTCTCCCGTTAACCGGAAGAACTGGGCTAATTTCTACGGGAAGGTAGAAGATCATTTTAAGCGGTTCGAAGTCGCGAAGGTGAAATACGCTCCAAGTATTTATGACCCCGTATTTTTACCATCAAGTGGTCCCGGGAATTCCCTAAATGTAGAGTTTAGTACTGATATACCCGGCTTGGATATTTACTATAGCTTCGACAATTCCTCCCCGGATGAATACTATCCTAAATACTCCGGTCCTCTCAGGGTTCCAAAAGATGCAGTCATGTTAAAGGCTATTAGTTATCGCGATGGCAAGGCTATCGGCAGACTTATTACAATTTCTATCTCAGAGCTTAGAACTCGGCTCAAGAAAAAATAATAGACCGACATAACAATCATTTTAGTGGGAAGAAAGAGCGTGATGATAGGTATAAAAGACACCGGCGTAGAAATGACCGCAAATAATTAAGTGGAGTTCTTGAGCCGGATACAGCCGGATAGTTAGGTAGTCTTTTAATTCGATTTTCACCTTCCTTGGTTTAAAAAATAATAGTGCTATGAAGTATTCCCTTTACTTGATTTTTCCTGTTCTAATTGTAATAGCGTGTGGCGGGCCTAAAAAAGCGGCTACTGGTTCATTCACTACTAAATATCACCGTGCAATACCTTTTCCTAAGAGTGATTTAATAGATACTCTGATATGGACCTCGGAACCGTACAAGTATCCTGGAACCGGTTCGGATATGCATTGGTGGACCTGGGGAATTGATGATGCAATTTATGTGTTGGATGATGACGGAAAAAATTTCGGTGGCCCGATAAACTATGCTCATGTGCTCAAGGCAACCGGTATTCCTCCGAATCATAAAGTAGAAACGGTAACAGATTTTATGGAAATACCATTCCGTAAAATGATGCCGAAGGATAAAATGCTGCACCGGTATGTAGACGGAATTATTGCTGTAGATTCGCTGCTATATGTTTCAATATACGATTATGATTGGAACATCCCCCGCCTTATGCCTTACTTTGATTCTATAAGGCCCCGCATGGAAAACTATGATCCATTTAAAAATGCTCCGGAACCAATGCTGACGGATATGTTTTTTACTTCAGCCTATTCCAAAAACTACGGGATAGCCGGAATTATAAAATCCACCGATATGGGAAAAACCTGGACGAATGTTCCGAACGCAAACACTCCTCGCTTCCTGGGGCCAAAGTTTGCCGGACTTACGTTTTTGAATTTCGGTCCGGGATATAGCGATGTGCCTAAACATCTTTCGCCATACGTGTATGCAATGTCTAACGACGGGAGCTGGGAATCGGGCGATCATGTTTATATGGCCCGAGTACATAAAGACAGTATTATAAATCGCAATGCATGGCAATTTTTATCAGGTGTAAAAAACAATGTTCCCAGTTGGTCAAAATCAGAAGAGGAGAGTTATTCGATTTTTAGCGATCCGGGGCACACCGCCCACCCTACAATTTCTTATAATAAAGCTTTGAAGCGCTACATACTTGGTATGTACAGCGATGTTGTGCCTCACCGAGAAGATGCTTCAAATGAAGAGTGGGCAAAATGGGATAAAGAATCTGAAATGCAACTGTATGAAAGCGAAGATCCCTGGGGCCCGTGGAAAATATTTCATAGCGAAAAGCCGTGGGGAGGTGTCCGGCACTCGGCTTACCTGCCTCAAATACCAAACAAGTGGTGGAGCAAAGACGGTTTATCTGGCACGGTAATGTTTGCCGGAGATTATACAGCGGTTCATAAACATCATGAGTATTATGCATTTATGACGCAGGGGTTTGCGCTGAAATTGAAGAAGTAGGGGTGCTTTAGTCGGGTTCTAGATGGACTTTGATGAATGATTTTCAGGTCGTCAGGTTGTAAACCCGGAAGTAACGCACGCGTTCAAAGGTTATCCAATGAAAGTGATTACTTTACTTTAAATCTCATGGGTAATACACAGCAAATATTTAACGGCTTTCCATTCAAGAACGGCGGAGAACTGAACTTTAGCATACGAAGGAGTCTCACTGCTTCCTTATCCAATAGGATTCGACTCCCTTTTAAAACTTTTATATCAATCACCTGGGCATCTTTAGTAATAGTGAACATCGTCAGAACTTCCCCGGATACTCCTTTCTTGGTCTCTTTTGTAAGAAACTTGAAATTGTTCTGATAAAATTCATATACCGATTTCTCTTTAGAAGCTAGTTTCGGTGCTATGTAGTTAACACTACTATTGTCGGTAAATAGGTTACCCACCTTGTCTATAAGTGGACCAACGGCACAGACTGTGTCCACATATTCGATAGTGAAAGAATAGTCTAGATTTTTCTCTTTTAATAAGCTGGTGTACCAGATGCCTACCTGTTCACTCCCTTTGTAGTGCGAGCGCACAATTAATACATTCTTCCTCACCCCTCTAAATTCTGTAGTAACGATTCCATCAGGTGTAGTGATAATCGTTTCCGAGTATTTTGCTTTTTTCTGCTCCACTTCTTTTGTCCGGGAATGATCACGGTAGAATTTGGTTTCGTTAGTTTGAGCAGAGAGAGCACCGAAACAAAAAAATAAAGTAAGTACAATAAAACTGGTTTTTAACATATGGTATAGGTATCAAAGTTTACAAGTGTGATCCCTAACCCCTTTCTGCACTTAAGAAAAGAAGGGTTATATTTCGGATATACTAATGATGACCTGAAAACTACGTCGGCATTGTTATGCATTAAGAACTTACGGTATCCGCTCCCCTTACAATACCTTCGCTTTAACAGAAGTTTTCATTTTCATATCCATTTTCATCCCCATCTCTCCCATTTGCATTGCCATATTCATGATCATATCGCCTGTGGTGTCTGTGATATAATTTGCTGGCATATCGTAAGTCATCTTGCCGTTGCCGGAACCGGTTGCTGTAGTATTGCCTTTCTCCAGTTTCAAATTCATGCTAATTGACTGAGTATAATCAAAGAAAGCTTGCGATCCTTTTACCTCTTTTAAGGTATATGTTACATTTATAAGCATTTTCAAGTTTTGTCCGCTAACCGGCATATCCATCGGAACTTCCTGCTTGAAGGTATCTCCAATCTTCATTGCTTTATTCGGAAACTCGACGCTTTGAAATATTTGCGAAACCATTTTTCGAAGTGCGTCTTTCATCGCTGTATCTGAGTTGCCTTCAATAGTGTCAATACTTACTTTGCCTTCTTCTGTTACGAAAGCCTTTATTTTCATGCCAACTAAGTTATCAGGCTGCTTCATCTCATTTCCATTCATGGTCATTTTAATCCCCACTTTGTCATAAGTCATCGTCATGGGAATACGCTTGTCAGCTACAGCGCCTGTTTTCGTAGAAAGTGTCATCTCCCTGAAGCATGTTCATGCGCATCGGAAATTTCATTCCGTTACTTTCCATCTGTTTTTTCTTCACTGAATCAACGTCAAAATTCATCTCCATCTGCATGGTGTTTGACATGTCGGTGATGTAAGTTTTATTAGGTTTAAATTTAACATGGAAAAGTATTTCCTTTTGTGCAATGCTTTGTTGAGTGCTGATGATGATAAAGCCAATGGCTAATAGGTAGAAATTTTTAAACGAGGACATATAGTAGTATAAGAGTTCTTAAATATAAGGATGATCACCAAATTCAAGGGCCGTATATCATAATTTTCTTAAATGATGCTAAATCAACTCACGAGATAATTACGTATTTCTTTTTTTCATAATTTCGCAGCACCTAGACTTATGAAAACATTAACATTCATTTGCGTAATCTTCGCAACACTTTCTATTAGCTGCAATAAAAAAGAAACTATTGAGATCAAATCTGATATTGACTCTCAGACGCTAAGAATGCAAATCAATGGGCAGGATTGGGTTTCTACAAGCCACAATTCAAGTGACAGGGAAGCTCTTCATGGTCAATATACCGAATTTGGTAATAATGGCGTATTTACACCTATGTATACTATCACAGCCAAGAAAAAGGTTGACTCGCAATCTCAGGGTTTTAGGATTCAAATCTATAATTTAGGTAAGACTGGGGACTATTTCATATCCGGAGCAGACGACATTTACAAATCTTCAAGTACTCATGTCGTATATAGTAAAAGATTATCGAATGCGGAGGATGATGTCGTCATGTATACTGCCAATCCTCAAAAAAGCCCTTTTAAGGTAGTGATTAAAAAATATGATATTCCATATGGAAGTTTACTACCTACAGTAGGCGGCTCATTTGAGGGCGTGTTATTCAATATGAAAAATAAGCTGGACTCTGTGATAATTTCTGAAGGGTCTTTTGAAGTGCGGTATTAAAGCTGGTAATACTGCTTGTCGAAACATGCTACAAAGCCATATTATCGGTCTGAACCGCTAATGCCATATGCCGGTTTCTCTTATCCGGTCGCGCAGTAAATTTCTTTATATCACGCCTTTCCAGTAAATTTAAAATAGTAATCATTTTATATGTTTAACCTCTCGCTTAAAGCAATTACAGCTGTGTGGTTATTTTTGGCTTTCTTGCCGGGAGTATCAGCGCAGACATTTGATATACCTTTCACAGACGATGCTTATACCAAAGATGCTTGGTTAGATTTGAGGTACCTTAATGAGGGTTACGCGGGCGAAAACGGTTTTATCAGGTTATCGCCTGATGGTAGAAGTTTCGTGAATGGAAAGGGGGAACCTCAGCGCTTTTGGGCGGTTAATGGAGCAGAGGTATCTAGAGATTTCAGTGATGAGCAACTTGCAAGTTACGCCCGTTATCTCGCCAAAATTGGTGTGAATCTTATTCGCTATCATACTGTTATTGCTTCTGAAGGTAAGGATAGCAAGATTGATGAAGTTGACACAATTGGAGTAAAAAATATTTGGAGGGCAGTTGCTGCGTTCAAAAAAGAAGGGATATATACAGCGATTAATCCATATTATGCTAGATACTCGCCTGTACCTGCCTCCTGGAACTTAGGGGAATATAACGGAGATGTAAAGTTATGGGGTGTTATTTTCTTCAATGAACGCCTCAAATCTGCTTACAAGAAATGGGTAAATTACCTTTACACAACTCCAAGCCCTTATACCGGCATCCCTTTAAAAGATGAGCCGGCTGTTGCCCTGATACAAATCCATAACGAAGATGGATTATTATTTGCTACCGTAGATGAAATCCTTCCGAACCTGAAGCAGGAGATAAGCGGCCGATTTTTCCAATGGGCGAAAACTAAATATGGATCTATCGACGCGGCGTTTAATGCCTGGAACAACGTGAGTTTAGATGGGGATGATAAGTCTTCAGGGAAGTTGGGCCTATACCGCAATCGTGAAGCCACGCAATCTTCCACTGGAGGCAAAGCAAAAAGAGTGAGTGATCAGGTGCAATTCTATTCGGAGCAGCAGCGTGATTTCTATACAGAAATACGAGATCACTACAAGTCCATGGGCTGCAAACAGCTCATTAATGGAGGCAACTGGAAGCCCGCAGGTGTAAAGATGGTAGATGCCGATCGTTGGAGCAATGCTTCTGTAGAAGTACTTGCGATAAACCGATTGTACGACCCACAGCATACAGGAGAACACAGTGGCTGGCGTATTGACCCGGGCCATAAGTATGTAGGGGCTTCGGTACTCTACCATCCGGAGTTGCTGCCAATAAACGTAAAACAAACCGCAGGAAAACCATTTTTTGTTACGATGAGCGCCTGGAACTTGCCTCATAAATATCAGGCTGAGGGGCCTTTCCTGATTTCATCTTACCTCTCGCTTTCTGGGGTTGACGGTTTGTTTTGGTACGGTCTTACCGGAGCCGGATTTGATAAGGACCCATATATATCTGCTCTAAAGCTGGAAAATGGACAAGTTCCAATGAAGCGATGGAGCAATTCTGTTCCGGGGCAAATGTCAATGTTTCCGGCAAACGCACTCTTATATAGGAAGGGTTATGTGGCGCAAGGGAAACCGGTTGTACATGAAGAACGAACATTGCCTTCAATTTTCAAGCGGGATTTGCCGCTTATTTTAGAATCTACGAGTGTTGATCCAAATCATGGCGGTGCAGCTCCAATTCCAACAAATGAAAAAACCAAAGTTTCGCCCTTGGCTTTTTTAGTTGGTCCGGTAGAAACGGTTCACGAAGGCGATCCAAAGAAATCATTTGTTGCTCCCGACTTATCAGAACTTATTAACCTGAAAGAAAAAGTCATCACAAGCAATACCGGCCAGCTACATTGGAACTATAACTCCGGAGTTTGTATGCTTGATGCGCCTAAAGCAAAAGGGGTGGCTGGCTTTTTAAAGAAGCAGCCTGTGGTAAAGCTATCGGGCTTAACAATTACTTCAAAAAACGAATATGCGGTTGTGCAGGTAGTTTCAATGGATGACAAAACTATTGAAGAATCGGAAAAAATTCTGGTGCAGGTGGGTACGGTTTATCGCCCAACCGGTTGGAAAGAGGCGCCATCAAAAGTTAAAATAGACAATATTGAGTACGACGGTTTCCTCATTGAAAATACCGGCAGCATGCCATGGCAAGGTCAGGAGGCGCATGTTAGCTTAAGTTTTGAAAAGTTGAAAGTCAGATCGGCTCACGCCCTTGATGTTAATGGATATCTTACAAAGGAAATCCAATTAAATAAATCTGGTAAAGGATGGTCTATGACGTTTCCCAAAGATGCACTTTATGTGATTTTAAATATGACGCAGCCGAAAGTTGTTAGATAGTTATTTTCTGGTTCAACCTTGCAGCTCAGACTTATTAGCTGTTTACAAGCTCCATTACCAACATGCCAGGACCCGCCAATTGGTGCCTTTTGCCTTGCTTATTTTCTAACAAATAAGAAAACTTTTAAGTCTCCGATAGCTTTTTTATTATAAAGTATTCGCTACGATGCAGGAGAATTTAGAACCTTTTGAAATAGAGATTAGTTTGGATGTGCCTTCGTCGACAACGCCGGCAAAGGTGGTTCCCAA
>DASVRX010000217.1:0-11847 GCA_036388375.1 Pedobacter sp.
AAAATGATTTGGCAATTCGGCGAATTGGGATATGATGTAAGCATCGATCAAAACGGAAGAACAGGTGATAAGCCTATCCGTTGGGAATATTATCAGAACACAGAGAGAAGAAAGCTATACAATGCATATTCCCGGCTTATCAAAATGAAAATAAACAATTCAATTTTTAATACTTCAACGTTTGAATACTCCCTTACTGGATCGGTAAAAACGATCAAACTCACTTCAGCTGGAATGAACGTGATTGTGGTAGGAAATTTCGATGTAAATTCGATAAGTACTTCAATTAATTTTCCATCAGCGGGAACCTGGTACAGCTATCTAAACAGCGACACAATTAACACTACTGCAAACCCGTACTCTTTAACCCTGTTGCCAGGGGAATATTATATATTTAGTAATAGTCCATTAATGTAAACTTGCTTAAACAACAAAGGCGTAGAACCATCCACGCCTTTGTTGATTGCAGTCGAAAAATGATTATCTAATTGCTCTATCCAGGTGAGTATAGCCTCCGTCAACATAGATCAACTGTCCGGTTGTATGACTTGATTTCTCCGAAAGAAGGAAAACGGTCATGTTGGCAATTTCGTCAGCAGTAGTCATCCTTTTCTGGTAAGGAATTAAATCGGTTATTTCTTTCAAGCGTTGTTGGGGATTCTCCAATGTTTTTACCCATGCGTCATACATTGGAGTGTAGCATTCGGCAACAATAACAGCGTTTACCCTAATATCATACTTTCCAAGTTCAATTGCCCATTCTCTTGTGAGCGCATTTCTGCCACCGTTTGCAGCGGCATACGCAGATGTATTTCCTTGTCCGGTATCTGCAGTTTTAGATCCAATATTTACAATTGCACCTTTTGATTCTTTCAAAAAAGGCAAGCACTCCTGGGCCATTAGATAGTAATGAACCAGATTTTTGTGAAGAGATGCCATAAATTTTTCATAACTCCCATCCTCAAGGCCTATCCCGTCATTAACACCCGCATTATTAATCAAACCTTCAATACGACCGTATTTTTCAGCTACTTCCTGTACCGCACGTTTAACTTCGGCAGGATTGCTTAATTCTGCCTGTACACCAAAAGCGTTACCACCTTTTTCTATAACATTTTTAACTGCTCGGTCATTGTCGTCTTTTCCTCTACCAACAATTGCCGCAATTGCGCCTTCACGGGCTAAAACATCAACAATCCCACGACCAATACCTTTGGCTCCACCCGTTACTATAACTACTTTATCTTGTAAATTTAAATCCATTTTAGAATTTGACCTTTTAAACTGCACCCACCTTGATCTTCTTTACCAAGTGCCTATTTGAGAAAAAACAATAATTAAAGTCCTTATAAATGTACAAAGGACTTCTTTAATTTAAGCTACAAGGAAATATCTCTTTTCCAGGGAATAAAATCATCCTGACAAAGTTGAACAGCTTTTGGAATTTCTTCACCGCTTGCAACTTTGATTACGTACTCAAGAATTCGTTCTCCGGCTTGTTGGATTGTTTCCTCGCCTTCGATAATTGTACCGCAATTCACATCGATAATATCCGGCATTCTGTGGTACAATTTAGTATTAGTAGAAAGCTTAACAACCGGTGCAATCGGATTCCCCGTTGGAGTTCCTAAACCTGTTGTAAATAAGACTACGTTTGCTCCAGCAGCAACTTCAGCAGTGGTACACTCAACATCGCTACCTGGAGTACATAATAAGGTTAATCCCTTTTTTGTTACTTTTTCTGGATAATCCAATACCTGAGTTACAGGCGAGGTACCGCCTTTTTTTGCTGCACCTGCGGATTTGATCGCATCGGTTATTAAACCGTCTTTAATATTTCCCGGAGAAGGGTTTGCATAAAAACCAGAACCCAAAGCTTCAGCCTTTGCGTTGTAAGATTTCATTAATTGCATGAATTTTTCTGCATTTTCTTCATCAACACATCTGTCGGCCAACTCCTGCTCAACACCACACAATTCCGGGAATTCTGCAAGAATCACCGAACCTCCGATAGCGGTCAGCAAATCTGACGTATATCCAATTGCAGGGTTTGCAGAAACACCCGAAAACCCGTCAGATCCGCCACACTCCAATCCAACGCATAACTTTTGAAGTGGCGCAGGCTCACGTTGTTGTTTGTTTGCGTCGATTAACCCACAAAAAGTTTCCTTAATTGCCCTGTTCATCAAAGCTTCTTCGGTACCTTCCAGCTGTTGCTCTACAACGATTAATGGCTTGGAAAACCCGGAATCACGTTTTAAGATCTCTTCGTTTAAAATGCTTACCTGAGCATTTTGACAGCCTAAGCTTAGTACAGTAGCTCCCGCTACATTAGGATGTGTTATGTATCCTGCTAATAAGCCGCATAAACCCCGAGCGTCATTTCTGGTACCACCACAACCCATTTCATGAGTTAAAAACTTAACACCATCTACGTTTGGGAAAATCCTTGCTTGTTTGATATTTGAATTTGCAGCCTGGCTAAGATCAATACCTGATATCTCGTCTACGCTTTTACCAGATCTGTAAAGATCTATCAGCAGCTGGGATTTGTTTTGATAATCTGAAGCGACCCCATATCCGAGTTTTTCAACTAAGGCTTGTTTAAGCGTATCCATATTTCTGTTTTCACAGAAAACCATCGATATAACTAACCAGTAATTGGCTGTTCCAACAGAACCGTCGGCTCTGTGATAACCCATAAATGTTCTATCGGCCCATTTGCTAACATCAGGCATATGCCAATCCGTTTTACGCGCCCCCAAATTAAATCCATTGGTAGCATGTACAATATTGGAAATAGTTAACAAGCCGCCTCTCTTTATCGGCTGACTGGCTTTTCCTACCAATACACCGTACATATATATCGGATCACCAATATTCAAGTCGTGGATATTGAACTTATGCTTCGCGCTGATATCTTCAATTAAAGTAAATGCAGTATCTGCATGTGTGATTAAAGCACCACTTTTTAGATCTTGCAAGGCAACCAGCACGTTATCTGATGGATGAATCTGTAGGTACAGATGTTTATCCTGTTGAGTCATGAGTATTTGTGTATTAGTTTAAAAAGTAATTTACGCTTGAATGTTTGAAAATCTATCAATGTGCTGCTTCCACACCTTCGAGTTTACTGGCAGTTGTTTTCATAGCGAAGAATAACACTACCAGAAAGCATAAAGCAGGAACTATATAAGCAAGCTGGATGCTGCTAACGTCGGAGATCTGACCCATAATAAGAGGAAACACTGCACCACCTGCTACCGCCATAATCACTAAAGAAGAACCTAATTTCTTTTGTTCTCCTAATCCTTCAATACTTAAAGAGAATATTGTTGGGAACATGATTGACATGAAAAATTCAACTCCGATTAACGCATAGATCGAAAACATCTTTCCAACCATAATAGCGCCAATTAAAAGGATAATATTTAGCACACAATATATAGCCAGAAGCTTATGAGGTCTGATATATTTCATCAGGAACGTACCAACAAAGCGGCCAATCATAAAGGCAAGTAAGGCCACAGCCAGGTACATCGCAGCTTCCTTTTCTTGAATACCAGCTGCTTCTCCAATAAACCGTATGAAAAAACTCGATACACAAACCTGAGCACCTACGTAGAAGAACTGGGCTGCTACCCCAAGCATTAGATTCGACTGTTTCCAAATGCTATTGCCTGCAACATTATTTGACTTAGAATCGTCTTCTTCAACTATCTCTGGTAATTTAACTTTCCAAATAATCAACGCAACTAACAATACAACAATGCCGATAATAAGATAGGGAACCTGAACATTTGAAGCTTCGTTAGCCAGATAAGCATCTAACTCAGCGGGGCTCATAGACTGTTCTTGTGATTCACTTAAAGTTTTGCCCGAAAGGATAAATATTCCGCCCAAGAGCGGCGCCAGCGTAGCTGCTAAGCCGTTAAAGGACTGAGAAAAATTCAATCGCATTGTAGACGTGCTTTTGTCACCTAAAACCGTCACGTATGGATTGGCTGCTGTTTCCAAAAAAGTCAATCCACTAGCGATTATAAATAAGGCCACAAGGAAAAAGCCAAATACCCTTAGTTCAGCTGCCGGGTAAAACATAAATGCCCCGACTGCAAATAATAGCAGGCCTAGGATGATTCCAGATTTATATCCGTATTTCTTCATAATAATACCGGCAGGTATGGCCATTACGAAATATCCGATAAAAAAGGCAGAGTCGATTAACGCAGATTGCAAGTCTGTTAACTGACAAGCTTTTTTCAAGTGTGGTATAAGAATAGGGTTAAGATTGTGTGCAAATCCCCATAAGAAAAATAAAGATGTAATTAAAATAAAGGGTACTAAATACTTTTTAGTGGTTATCATAATTTTAGGTTCTGCAAAAATTCAGCAACTGTTACAAGTTGTGAATCGTTAATGGGGTTTATAAAATGATTGAAATATTAAAGGTGAAATTAGGAATACATTTTAGATTATCATTTTAAAAGATTGGCAATTTATTGAACTTTATTGGTACATTTTTGTATAGAAACCTCTTTAAATGCCAAAATTTTTAATTCTAATTTAGAATCCAACTATCTGCGCAACAATACCGGAACTTCTATTATTGATGTTCTTTTGCAAAACAAAACAGATCTTTTGTATAAACATCACTCCAGTTTCAACTTTTGATTTAAAATATCTGACTAAAACCTTTACTTTGGGAAAATTTTATAAATGATACCTCAATTAAAAAAGCACATTGAAGATGCATGGGATGACCGTACTCTTCTTAAAGAAAACGCTTATACGGATGCAATAGAAACAGTAATTGAAATGCTTGATAAAGGCGAATTGAGGGTTGCAGAACCTATCGGTGATCGCTGGCATGTGAACGACTGGATCAAAAAGGCAGTTATTCTTTACTTCCCTATACGTGAAATGAGGGTTATCGAAGTAGGGCCATTTGTATTTCATGATAAAATGAAACTCAAAACCAACTACGAAGAATTAGGTGTACGCGTAGTACCTCAAGCTACCGCCCGCTACGGTTCATATTTGTCAAAGGGTGTAATATTGATGCCTTCTTATGTTAATATTGGTGCTTATGTAGATGCAGGGACCATGGTAGATACTTGGGCGACTGTAGGATCTTGTGCGCAAATTGGCAAGAATGTTCACCTCAGCGGCGGTGTTGGTATTGGTGGCGTGTTAGAACCGGTACAGGCGGCGCCCGTAATTATAGAGGACAACTGTTTTATTGGTTCTAGAGCCATAGTTGTAGAAGGCGTAAGAGTAGAGACAGAAGCGGTTTTAGGTGCCAATGTTTGCTTAACCGCATCAACTAAAATCATCGATGTAACCGGTGAAACGCCAGTAGAATACAAAGGAGTAGTACCCGCCAGATCAGTAGTTATACCGGGGTCTTATACGAAAAAGTTTCCGGCAGGAGATTTCCAGGTACCATGTGCACTAATTATCGGAAAGCGTAAAGCTTCAACCGACAAAAAAACGTCGCTTAATGATGCTCTGCGGGAACATAATGTAGCTGTATAATCTTTTAAAAATAAGGACAGTTTTTTTCACCTTTCGAGCTTCTCTTACGTATACCTTCTGGCATGATGAAGGGTACTAAATCAGGCTGCCTTTTTAGGTTAAGCCTTCACATATTATTAAAATGCGCATAGCTTTCGATGGAAAACGGGCGGTTCAAAACTTTACCGGCTTAGGCAACTATAGCCGGTTTGTATTAGAATTGCTTGCACAACACTTTCCGGAAAATGAATACTTTGTTTATGCACAGAAATCGCTTCCCCCAGGTTTAGCGCAGCTCAACAAAATTGAGTTGCGACAACCTCCGCCAAAAAAGTTCAATGCCTTATGGCGGAGTTACGGCATTGTAAAAGACCTTAAAAGGGATAAAATCTCATTATATCACGGACTGAGTAATGAGCTTCCTTTCGGAATCACAAGCGCGAAAATACCATCAGTAGTCACCATTCATGATTTGATCTTTCTGCGCTTTCCTGAATTTTATCCTTTCATTGATAGAGTTATCTATAAATACAAGTTTAAATTTGCCTGTGAAAATGCTTCAAGGATCATCGCGGTAAGCGAACAAACCAAAGAAGACATTATAAACTACTTTGGTATAAGTGAAGATAAAATTGACGTGGTGTACCAGGGATGTAACAAGATTTTTCAGGAACCATCCTCAGATGAACTTAAAAGAAAAATTAGCAGGAAATATAAACTTCCAAAGCAATATCTGCTTCAGGTTGGAACTATTGAAAGGCGGAAAAATCTTTTGCTAACTGTTAAAGCATTAAAGAACATTCCCCGAACTGTAAAACTGGTAGTTATTGGGAAAGATACCGCTTATTTAAAAGAGGTAAAAGCACTTATTACTCAATATAAACTTGATCGTAGGGTAATTTTTCTAAAAAATGTTCCCTTAGAAGATCTTCCGCCAATCTACCAGCAGGCGCAGATATTTATTTATCCTTCAGAATTCGAAGGATTCGGTATTCCGATTATTGAAGCTTTGCACTCGGGTATACCGGTAATTGCCGCAATTGGCTCCTGCCTGGAAGAAGCCGGCGGCCCGCATAGCTCCTACATCCATCCACAAGATGATATACAGCTTTCCTGGAGCGTAAATTCTATTTTAAATAATCCCGACCTGGGCCGAAACATGGTTGAAAAAGGATTTGAGTATGTGAAAAAGTTTAACACTAATCAATTGGCAGAAAATTTAATGAACACTTATCAGAAAGTATTAAATCATGCTTAAGGAAGAAGTTAACAAGGCATTGGAAGTACTGCAAAACGGAGGAATAATTTTATATCCCACAGATACCATTTGGGGGATTGGCTGCGATGCTACAAATGCGGAAGCAGTCGATAAAATATTCAAGCTGAAAGGGAGAGCAGAAAACAAAAGCCTGATCATACTTTTAGACACCGAAAACAAATTAGAAAGCTATATCTCCGGTGTACCGGAAATTGCTTACGATTTAATCGAATATGCCGAACATCCTTTAACGATCGTTTTCTCTGGTGCAAAAAACCTGGCTAAAAATGTCATCAATCAAGATGGCAGCGTTGGTGTAAGAGTTGCAAAACATCCATTCTGCCAGCAGCTAATCCAGCGTTTTAGAAAACCCATCGTGTCCACGTCAGCTAATTTAAGTGGCCAAACTTTTTCAGGAAATTTTTCTGACATCTCGGATGAAATAATCAACGGTGTTGATTTTGTTGTTGATTTTGAACAAGAAAAGCAGATTAACACCAGGCCTTCGACGATTATGAAACTTGAACCCGATGGCCGTTTTACTTTTATCAGAAGATAAAGACCGTCGCGCTTATTTTAAATAATAATTTTGCATCTCAATCATATTTCGGCTAGCCGGAAATTAAATGGAATCACACCTTCAACATACGGTATTTAAAAAACTAGGCGCTTTGGCGGATAAAACTAATACTGAAGTATATGTAATTGGAGGTTTTGTGCGGGATATTTTTCTACATCGCGCATCAAAAGACATAGACATTCTGGTATTAGGCAATGGCGTAAACTTCGCCGAAGAAGCCGGAAAATCCTTAAAAAGTGAGGTGGCCGTATTCAAGAATTTCGGAACGGCCATGCTAAGGTTCCAAGATCTCGAAATTGAATTTGTGGGTGCCCGTAAAGAATCTTACAGAAGCGATTCCAGGAAACCAATCGTCGAAGACGGCACCCTTGACGACGACCAGAAACGCCGTGATTTCACCATCAATGCGATGGCTATCAGTTTGAACAAAAAAAGTTTTGGTCAATTGGTTGACCCGTTCAATGGAGTTGAAGATCTTAGCAAAAAGCTGATTCGTACACCGCTAAATCCAACCGAAACCTTCTCGGATGATCCGCTAAGAATGATGAGGGCGATTCGCTTTGCGGCTCAATTAAATTTTGAGATCGACAAACAGGCCTTAGAAGCAATCTGGCTTAATAAAGAACGCATTAAAATTGTTTCCAAAGAACGCATTGCAGATGAGCTCAATAAAATAATATTATCCGCCAAGCCTTCTATTGGTTTTAACTACTTATTTGATACAGGATTACTACCACTTATATTCCCGCAGATGGCGGAATTGTTCGGCGTAGAAATTATTAATGGTAAAGGGCACAAAGACAACTTTTATCATACACTGGAAGTTCTGGATAATATTTGCGAAGTAAGCGACGACTTATGGCTGCGTTGGGCGGCAATCCTGCACGACATTGCCAAGCCTGCTACCAAAAGATTCGAACCCCTTGTAGGATGGACCTTTCATGGACATGAGGATAAAGGTGCCAGAATGGTTCCCAAAATTTTCGCACAATTGAAGCTGCCGCTAAATGATAAAATGAAATTCGTGCAAAACCTGGTACAATTACATTTACGTCCGATAGTTCTTGCCCAGGAAGTGGTAACAGATTCCGCCGTAAGGCGACTCCTTTTTGATGCCGGCGAGAACATTGAGAGCTTAATGATGCTATGCCATGCCGACGTTACTACAAAGAATGACTACAAAAAGAAGAAGTATCGCCAAAACTTCGAGCTAGTAAAGCAAAAGCTCAAGGATGTTGAAGAACGGGATAAGGTACGCAACTGGCAGCCACCCGTATCGGGTATCGATATTATGGAAACATTCGGAATAAAAGCTGGAAAAGAAGTGGGCATTTTAAAAAGTCAGATACGTGAGGCAATCCTTGAAGGAGACATCTCAAACTCCCGGGAAGAAGCACTAAACTTCATGATTAAAAAAGCCAAAGAACTAGATCTGGAGCCAATCAAAAAATTATAACCTTAATCAAACTTTATAAGTACAAAGGCGTTATCGTTACGCCAATTATTAGACAAATCAAGACACATGGCCATTTATAGATTTAAGGTTTCTTTTGAAGATTATGATGATGTAATGCGTGAAATCGACATTAAATCGACTCAAACATTCGAAGATTTACATCATGCAATTCATCGTACTACAGGTTATAATCCCGAGAAATCATCGTCTTTTTATGTAAGTAACGATCATTGGATTAAAGCTGAAGAGATTGCCTATTTGCCCAACGAACGTAAAAAAGCTGCAGGCGTAGCACTCATCACCGGCACAAAACTTTATAAGTTTATTGATGATCCGCATCAGAAGTTCTATTACACATACAACTTCGAACGTCCTTATGATTTCCATGTTGAATTAATAAAAATTCTCGACGAAGAAGCAGGCAAAGAATACCCCACACTGGTAAGAAGCAATGGCGAGGCTCCCCGACCGCCGGGAAGCGTAGTGATACCAGTTGAAGCAGATGAAGAAGGCGAGTTCGATTTTCTGGACGATCTGGAAGAACCTGAAGATGATGTTGTCCAGCTGATGGAAGTTAGTGATGAAGAATTAGGCGAAGGAATTGTAGTAGGTGATCATCCTGACGAACCGGAATCTGAAAAAGACGATATTATGGACGAGTTCGCGGATAATGAAAGCCTTGATGCTGATGATTTCGATGCCAAAGAAGAATACTAAATTGATAGAATGATGATCAGCAAGTTTGCTTAATACCGCACCGGCAATAATGCACCATAACACCCTTATTGTTATTGCAGGCCCAACGGCTATCGGGAAAACAGAACTTGCTATCAAAGTTGCGCAACACTTTAAAACGGAAATAATATCGGCCGATTCCCGGCAGTTCTACAAAGAAATGTCGATTGGTACGGCTAAACCTTCCGATGATGAATTACATGCTGTAAAACATCATTTCATAGATTCTCATTCCATTCATGAAACATTTACTGTAGGCGACTTTGAAACACAGGCTTTGTCAATGCTTGATACTATATTCAAGAGCAATAAAGCTGCTGTATTAGTTGGCGGGTCGGGCCTTTTTATAAAAGCTGTAACGGAAGGCTTTGATGCTCTCCCAAAAGCCGAGCCCGAATTAAGGCAGGAATTAAACCAGTTATTTGAGCAGGAGGGGATTTTGCCTTTACAGGAAAAGCTTCAAGAACTCGATCCAATATATTATCAGGGAGTGGATTTGAACAACCCGCAACGCCTTATCAGAGCCCTCGAAGTTTCTATTTCTTCAGGCCAGCCCTATTCCTCATTTCGCACTAATCATGTACAAAGTAGACCTTTCAATCTCATTAAGATAGGCTTAAATACCAATCGTGAAACGCTTTACAATCGCATCAATGCCCGAGTTGACAGCATGGTAAAAGCAGGATTAATTGATGAGGTTAAAAACCTCTTGCCTTACAAAAGTCTAAATGCGCTTAACACTGTAGGGTACTCGGAAATTTTTGATGCGCTCGATGGAAATGCTTCTATGGAAGTTGCAATTCAAAACATAAAACAAAATACCCGGCGCTTTGCTAAACGGCAATTAACGTGGTTCAGAAAAGATGTTGGGATTAAGTGGTTTGAACCTAATGAAACGGAACAGGTGCTGACTTATATCTTCAGCTGCTTCAAGAAGCTAGATAATCCCTCAGCTTAAGCCTGCGCAGTCGGCCCACCAAAATTCATCGGCAACCCTTCCTGCTCCATTACTTTTATCCTGCCATTCACTGCTTCAAATTTCTCAATATTATCTTCAATAGCCCTTGCCAAGCGTTTCGCATGTTCAGGTGTTAGTACTATGCGTGATTTAACTCTTGCCTTAGGCACCCCAGGCATTACCCGAATAAAGTCAATTACAAATTCGGTATTCGAATGCGTGATAATAGCCAAGTTTGAGTAGATTCCTTCAGCTATTTCTTCCGATAATTCGATATTAAGCTGCCCTTCTAAGTTTTGTTCTTCCATGCGGTAAAAATAAAAAAGTCCTCCCTGAAAAGAGAGGACTTGTAAAAATATTGATGAAGAATGCCTAAGCTTCTTCTTCCACAACTTCTGCTTTAGAAGCTAATAGTTTATCATACTCTTCCTGAGAACCAACGATAATACGCTCGTAGCTTCTTAAACCAGTTCCAGAAGGAATCAAGTGACCAACAATTACGTTTTCTTTCAAACCTAACAGGTTATCGCGTTTTCCGTGAATTGCAGCCTCGTTTAACACCTTAGTAGTTTCCTGGAAGGAAGCAGCAGAGATAAACGATTTAGTACCCAACGAAGCACGAGTGATACCTTGTAATACCTGACTAGATGTTGCAGGGATCGCATCGCGAGCCTCAACTAAACGCATATCCTTACGTTTAAGTAACGAGTTTTCGTCTCTCAATTTACGAAGAGTAATAATCTGACCGGCAGCAAGGTTAGTTGAATCTCCGGGCTCTACTACAACTTTCTTGTCGTAGATATCGTCGTTTTCTACCATAAAGTCCCAACGTGCAATAGCGTCTTTTTCAAGGAAACGGGTATCTCCCGGATCTTCGATCATTACTTTTTGCATCATCTGATGAACAATAACCTCGAAGTGCTTATCGTTGATTTTCACCCCTTGTAAACGGTAAACTTCCTGAATTCCGTTAACCAGGTATTCCTGAACTGCTGCAGGTCCTTTAATTGCAAGGATATCTGCAGGAGAAATAGAACCATCAGATAATGGCATACCCGCTTTCACGAAGTCATTATCCTGTACAAGGATGTGTTTAGAAAGTGGAACAAGATATTTCTTGATCTGACCATCTCTGGATTCGATCGAAATTTCACGGTTACCGCGTTTAACACCGCCTAAAGTTACAACTCCGTCAATTTCGGTTACAACAGCAGGGTTAGATGGATTACGAGCTTCGAACAACTCAGTTACACGAGGTAAACCACCGGTAATATCGCGGGTTTTACCAGTTGAACGAGGTATTTTGGCAAGAACCTCACCCATTTTTATTTTCTGACCTTCATCAA
>DASVRX010000218.1:0-2639 GCA_036388375.1 Pedobacter sp.
TAATTTCAGTCCCGCCTGTGATGGTATTCTTGATGGGGAATCGTTAAGACTTTTGCCCGCATTTATAAGGCAGGCAAAGGATGCCATGAAAACCATAAAATTGAGTTTTGCGATTGCTATAGCTTATAATCTGGTTGGAATTTACTTTGCAGCACAAGGGGTTTTATCGCCGCTCACAGCTGCAGTTCTAATGCCTTTAAGCACTATTACCATAATTATATTTACATCGATTTGTACCCGGTATTATTCGTTCAAGAATCGCCTTCGAAAATAACTCGACCATGAATATCATTTTTTTCTTGATCGGTATAAGTATTTTAATCGCCATTATCGCTATTTCAGCGTTCTTTTGGGCGATGCGAAATGGTCAGAATGATGATATGGAAACTCCTGCCATCCGAATTCTTTTTGATGACGATAAGCCTGTCTCTACAAAGGCGGAAAATTAACTATATACCTTGTCCATAGGCAACACTCTCCTCGACTTAGTTTAATTTTTACACTTTTATTCTAATGAAACCTCATGAGTATGCCCTCACAAACCGAGATGAATACTCATGATAGCTTCATAACCATTAAAAAAAACAATTATATTCTGATGAAAAACTATGTAGTTTTGCCAGCGTTAAACTGCTTAGATCCCACTTAAGAAAATCATGAAAACTATTGATAATTTAAACTTTGCCGGCAAAAAGGCGCTAATCCGTGTAGATTTTAATGTGCCTCTTGATGAGCGTTTCAATATAACCGACGACAATCGTATTCAAGGTGCTTTACCTACAATAAATAAAATTTTAAAAGATGGCGGATCAGTAATTCTGATGTCTCATTTAGGCCGCCCGAAAGATGGCCCGACAGATAAGTATTCACTAAGGCATTTGGTTAGTCATCTCACGAAAGTGCTTAATACTGAGGTAGCTTTCGCTGATGATTGTATTGGCCAACAGGCAACTGATAAAGCTGCAGCCTTACAAAGCGGACAAGTATTGCTTTTAGAAAACCTTCGTTTTTACACAGAAGAAGAAAAAGGCGATGAGGCTTTCGCCGAAAAGCTTGCAAAGCTGGGTGATGTTTATGTAAACGATGCCTTCGGTACAGCTCACCGTGCGCATGCGTCAACTGCGGTAATTGCAAAGTTCTTTCCAGATGCAAAATACTTCGGATATCTTATGGCTGGTGAATTGGCAAATGCTGAAAAGGTGTTGAACAATCCGGAAAGGCCATTTACAGCTATAATGGGTGGTGCAAAGGTTTCAGATAAAATTTTGCTGATCGAAAAACTTCTCGATAAGGTAGACAATTTACTAATTGGTGGCGGAATGGCTTATACGTTCGCAAAAGCTCAGGGTGGTAACATTGGAAACTCTTTGGTCGAGCAAGATAAATTGGACCTGGCACTAGAGCTCATTGAAAAAGCCAAAAGTAAAGGGGTCAATTTAGTATTGCCAACAGATTCAGTAATCGCAGATGCATTTTCGGCGGAAGCTAATACTGATGCAGCAAACAACGACAATATCAAAGATGGCTGGATGGGATTAGATATTGGTCCGGATGCAGTTAAACAATACAAAGAAGTGGTTGCCTCTTCAAAGACTATTCTATGGAACGGACCGATGGGCGTTTTTGAAATGGCTAAATTTGAAGCCGGAACTAGGGCAGTTGCCGAGGCAGTTGTAGAGGCAACTCAGAAAGGTGCCTTCTCTTTAATTGGAGGAGGAGACTCAGCAGCTGCTGTTGCTAAATTTGGTTTCGAGGATCAAGTGAGTTATGTATCTACCGGTGGTGGCGCATTGCTTGAATACATGGAGGGAAAGGAGTTGCCGGGAGTTAAGGCAATAAATGAATAGCCGTTAGCAACAAACTGAATAGAATGTCGATAGCCTCATAAGAACCCACTTATGAGGCTATTCTATTTTAATGAGAAAGAGCCTAGTCTTATTTCGATCACATACAAACCAATAAGAGGTTAGTCACTCCTATACGACCCACCGAACATCAGTTTATAAACACTTTGTAATGATTTCCTTCGCCTTATTAAAGGTAGTCATGGATGAAAATGGGCTACGTTTAATCCCTTAAAACAACAAAACTCACTTGTTGAAAACTTTTTGTGGTAGAATGTGGTAAAAGGTGGGAGAATATTTTACTTTTACTCTACATAGAAACCAAAAACTCAATGTCTCACTTCTTAGGCGAATTTGAATGTAAACTGGATGCCAAGGGAAGGCTTATGCTTCCGGCAGGTTTGCGTAAGCAAATGCCTGAGGCTGAGAGGGAAGGGTTGGTTATTAATCGTGGTTTTGAAAAGCATTTGGTGATTTACACCCGTAAAGAGTGGGATACCATCGTTGCTGATTTGAGCAAATTGAATCAGTACGAAAAGAAGACAAGAGACTTTATAAGATACTTTACCCGCGGCGCAAGTGAGCTCTCACTTGATGCGGCGGGGCGGATATTGGTTCCAAAGTCTTTGCTTGAGTATGGCGGTATGGCGGGTGATGTTGTGCTGGCGTCTCAATTCAATAAAATTGAACTATGGGCCAAGGATGCCTATGATGCGCAGTTAGATAATGAGCCTGATAATTTTGCTAACCTCGCCGAAGAGGTGATGGGGGGGTTAGGAAGGAGGGCTAATGTCT
>DASVRX010000219.1:0-17365 GCA_036388375.1 Pedobacter sp.
TTTAGATCCTTACCTAGTTTCAGACTATGAATAAGCTTGTAGATGAGCTTAATCTTGCTGTATACGTAACGCTCTATGAGGTAATAAAAAACTCCGTAGCAAAGAATAAGAGTTACTGTAAAGGCAATTACAAAATAATACCAGTCGCGCTGGAAATAGAAGTTGATAAATGCCAGCGAAATGGCTACAACAAAGGCGTTTATGAAAACTAATTCTCTAAGCTTCATTTACAATGATACTATTAAAACGGGTTACCATGCGTTCTTTTAATGATCTGGTTTGAAAGGTTAGGTAAAGTATTTAAACTTTTAATAGCCAGCTCTGATAAAATAGTTTTACCAAAGAGCTTTTGTGTTAACCTTCCGGCTAACAAACGGTTTTTAAAAAGTTTTTGCCATCGGTATTGATAGTGCTGTTCGATTGGTTGCCGATTGGGGAAATGTTCTATAATTGTATCGCAAAGGACCTTAGCAGCATGAATCGCCATCGCCATTCCGTTCCCGCAAAGCGGACTAATCATACCTGCTGCATCGCCGCAGTAAAGGATGTGGTTTTCAACGAGTGGCTTTTTTTCAAATGAAATTTCGTTAATTACTTCAGGCTTTTCATTAAGAAAGTCGGCGTTTAGGAACCGCTCTTTCAATATGGAGTTTTTAAATAATACTTGTTTTTCCATTTCGGCCAAAGAGCCATATGTTTTCAACTGACGATTTTGAGTTAAGTAGCAGAGATTATAACGGTCTTGCTCAATTTTCACGGTACCGCAATAGCCTCCTTCAAAGTTATCAAGCTGTACCAAATTTTTAGGAAAGTCAATCTTAACGTGATATTTTACTCCCAAGTAGGGGCTTCTTTGGTAGAAGAATTTACGGCCAACATCCAGATTCGAACGCTTTCCGTAAGCGGCAATCACGATAGTTGAGTTTGCGATGCTATTGTCGGATAGCTGAATTTCAAAAGTTTCTTCTTTCAATTGTACCGAATTGGCTTTTACACCCAGCAAAAATTTTACACCACTTGCTAAAGCTTTTTGGTATAAAAAATTATCAAGCGTATAGCGGCTCAGACCAAAGCCGCCCAAATCTAATGATGAACGAAATACTTTGCCTGTTGGCGAAGTTATAGCTAGTTCAGTAATTATTGATGCTTGAAAATTTGCAACATCGATATTAAGCGATTTAAGAAAAGGGAGAACTTCATTAGAAATGTATTCACCGCAGACGCGGTGAAACGGGTATGTTTTCTTCTCAATAACGGTAACCTCAAAACCCGCACGATTAAGCAAAAGAGAGGCGGTCAAGCCAGATAATCCGCCACCGATAATAGTTACCGATTTAGGAAGCATAATGTTTATAAAGGATAAGCTGCCACCTGAATGCCCATTTCCATTTTAGTTGGTAGTTGGTAATTCCGGCCCTTGCAAGTAGTTGTACTATTTCAGAACGGGTGAAGCCCCGGAGAACTGACAGCTTAGAATCGTGTTTAACCATTTCAGATTTAGAAAAAAATTGTGTGAGTACTCCAATTGAATGATAAGCGAACCAGTGCCGATGCAAGTCGTTTACGATCACTGCGCATGTGGAACAATCGAGCATTTTTTTCATAAGCGAAATCCAGCTTTCGTCCTCAAAATGGTGTGTAAATAAACTGGAAATAACTACATCGAATTGATTTGTTTTTAAGCCTTCAGAAAGTACATCTGCATGAATGAAACTGATTTCGGGAAATCTTAAGGCTTTTTGACGGGCATACTCTATCGCGGTTGCGGTAGCATCAACACCTACAAATTTGAGTTTAATGTTTCTCTTTCTAGCCCAAAGCGCAAGTACACGTAAGGAGTCACCACCGCCGCAACCCCAGTCGCTGATTATCATGCCGTCTTTAAGTTGGAGTTTTTTGAAGGCATCGAAAAATACGCTATAACCGCCTAATAACTTGTTCACCACCTCAAGCTCGTCCATAATTGGATTGATGACTTCTCCGCCGAGGGAAAAATCGTCCATCATTTCCGACTTTGTACTGCGCTTGCTGAAATCAGGCATATCAGATTGTTTCGAGAATCATGCTTTCAAAAGTAAGTCCGGGACCAAAGGCAAAGCTCATTGTTTTTTCTCCCTTGTTTGCTTCATTCAATAGCTGTTGTAAAACAAAAAGAATGGTTACAGACGACATATTTCCGTACTCCTTAAGCACATTGTAAGAATGCTGCAGTGCTTCTTCCGGTAGCTCCAATAAATCCTCGCATACTTCTAGGATTCTTCGCCCGCCCGGATGAATTGCAAGGTGGGTAATCGACGATCGGCTTAAGCCGGATTTGTCTATCAAAGAAGCTGTAACGTCCTTTATTTTTTTGCCGATATTCTTCGCTATATGTGATGAAAGGTGCATTTGAAACCCGGTATTACCTATTCGCCAGGCCATTTCATCTTTCGCTTCGGTAACTAAAGTATTAAAAAAAGTCTTTAATCGAAAGCCTTTCGGCGAGGTGCGATTGCTCTCTGGTTCTATAAGAACTGCCGCAGCGCCATCGGCAAATAACGAATTTGATACCCAGTTTTCCAAAGTGTTTTCCCTTTGAAAATGGAGGGTACAAAGTTCCACATCTACTATCAGAACCTTTGCCTTATCGTCTGCCCTACAAATATAATCTGCAGTTTTCAACGCATTGAAGGCGCCGTAACATCCCATAAAATTAATGCAGGTACGTTCGATCGTTTTATTGAGATTGAGATCGTCAACGATATCAATGTCTAAACCGGGAGCATACATGCCGGTGCAGCTAACGGTTATTAGATGTGAGATGCTTTTTTGAGTTAGATTACTGTTTTGAAATAAATTTTCAATTGCATTTACCGCGAGATTCTTTGCATTCGTTTCAAATGCACTGCTTCTATTCTCTGTGGACGGAAATGGTTCAAGATTATCGTTGTTTCCAAAGAACGAATAGTTTCCGCGTTGCAATCCGAAATCATTAATAACAGAATGTCTGTAATCAATACCCGAAACGTCGTATAATTTTTCCAGCCTGCGCGCACCGGTTTGATCAAGTTGATGCGCCTCAATCATGAAATTCAGAATCTCCCTTTGAGAAAAGCGATTAGCCGGAGTTGCTGTCCCTATTGCTGAAATGATACTCCCCATGTTAGTTTTTGTCTAAATTAAGAACCATATTTACTGTCTTAAGTTTTCGGATGAAATTTCTACCAACGAAATCGGCCATACAGCATTCCAGGTTTTTATTTTCACTGTTTCTAATGCCGGTTTTTGTCTTTGCAGTAGGTCAGGCTCCCGAAGTTGACTCAATTAAGGCGATGTTGGTTTTTATCATATGGCATCTGTTTATTTATCCGGCCAGCAATGGTTATAACAGCTATTTTGATAGAGATGAGGGTAGCATCGCCCTCATAGAAAATCCGCCGCCAACCGATAAAAGTTTATACGTATTTTCTCTTTTTCTGGATTTTGCGGGTATACTTTTGGCCTTTTTCGTAAGTGTCGAATTTGTGATTGCTGTATTCGTTTACGGTTTGCTTTCCAAATTGTATAGTCACCCCACAACCCGTTTGAAGAAGTATCCAATTATTAGCTTTTTAGTGGTTTTTATTTTTCAGGGGGCCTTTGTGTACTGGACTACTTATAGTGCCATTTCAGGGCAAAGTTTAATTGTTGCCTGCTCCTCTACTTTTTTCCTGGCAGGACTAATTTGTTCTTTTCTTATTGGTGCATCGTATCCTCTAACTCAGGTTTATCAACATGAAGAAGACTTGAAGCGAGGCGATAAGACACTGAGTATACTTTTAGGTGTGAATGGAACTTTCGTATTTGCAGCTTTATTATTTGTTGCGGCTACTGGACTAATGTTTATTTACTGGTCCCGCTTAGATTTGCTCGGAAACTTTTGGTTGTTTGTAGCTTTTATTGTTCCGGTGTTGGGAGTGTTTTTAAGCTGGATTGTAAAGTTAAGAAGAGATAAATCCCAGGCAAGTTTTAAGAACATGAGTAAGATGACAATGGTGAGTGGGGTGGCGATGCTGGTGTATTTTTTGGTGTTGTTGGGGAGATAAGGTATTCATTGTTGTCTTTATTTAAAAACGAATCCTAAATCATGTCATTGCGAGGCATTTTTCATGCCGCGGCAATCTGTGTCCACAAAGTTCTTCACTAATATTTTCCGGAGTAATTTTGTTATCGTAATACTTCACATCTCTGAAGGAACAGATTGCCACAGCGCCGCCGCTTAACCTGCCGTTCATTTTCACAATGATGAAGCGAACTTTTTTGTCGTCTTCGTTTGGAAACGCAATTATCCGTAGCCGTCATTGCGAGGCATTTTTCATGCCGCGGCAATCTGTCGCCACGAAGATCGCCACTCTCATGATTAATATAATTGATTAGAGTTGTGCTGGTAAGCTAATTCCATCTCCGTAGAAACAGATTGCCACAGCGCCACCGCTCATGCCCACGCTCCGCTCCGCAATGAGGGGGAGATCTTACTGTCGTCTTTGTTTGAAAAAGTATTTTGCTTATTCGTCATTGCGAAGCATTTTTCATGTCGCGGCACTCTGTCGTCACGAAGATCGCCACTCTTATGATTAATATAACTGATTAAGTTGTGCTGGTAATGCTAATTTCATCTCCGTAGAAACAGATTGCCACAGCGCCACCGCTCATGCCTACGCTTCACTTCGCAATGACGGGGAGATATTACTGTCGTCTTTGTTTGAAAAAATATTTTGCTTATTCGTCATTGCGAGGCATTCTTCATGTCGTAGCAATCTGTCGCCACAAAACTTATAAATCCTCAAACAAATCCATCCAACCTGGATTCATCTCATTAATCAGAGCAACTTTCTTTTCTCTGCTACCATCTTTAATCTTCTTTTCAAAGGCAATCGCTTCTTCGATTAACGGATAGAATTTGTAATAAACAAGAAACTCACAGTTGTATTTAGCCGTGAAGCTCTTAGGATAATAATGCGTTTTATGTTCACGCATTCTGCTATGTAAATCCGATGTAACTCCCGTATAAAGAGTTGTCCGGTTTTTATTGGTTACGATATAAACACAACCTCCCGATTCCATGCCTTTTACAAATACCTTTCCTTTAACACCCCCACATGATGCTTCAAATGCCCCGCCAAAATAAAAAGCAAGGCCCTCACGCTTAAAGGCGAATTATTAGCAACTCCTCTTCGTTCCAACTCTTCATCAATTAAAGAATTAAAAAGATACAAATTCGCCTTGCGTAACGCCAACATTTCTTCGATTAACAGATTAAAGTCTTGCGTTGCGTAGTGGGAGTTTTTGACGTAGTCATTTTCCTGAAATCCTGGCAAAGGGGAAGCATCGTTTCGTGCGAAGCGAAGCAAACGGTAGCTCATAATGCGTTCTGTGTCGATTATGTGGCCGAGTACCTCTTTTACGGTCCATTTGCCTTCCGCGTAAGCGTAATTGATTTTAGCTTGCGGAATGCTTTTTAAGAATGTGCTCAGGCTTTCTATTTGGTCTTTGAGCTCTGACAAAACATCATCGCCAACTTTGTCGATATAAGTTTGATAAAATGCGTTGTATTCGTCAGGTTGTGGTCGCTTCATATTTGCTGCTGCTTTTTAAAATAATACGCATAGTCGTTGCCTTGCCGGGATCAGAATCCTTTACAAAAATTTGCCCCTTGTGGTAATTATCAATAATACGTTTACTTAGCGAAAGTCCCAAGCCCCAGCCGCGTTTGCGTGTTGTGTACCCAGGCTGAAAAATCGTTTCAAATTTCAATCTCGGAATACCTTTTCCGCTATCTATTACATCAATAAACACCTGCTCTTTGGCCAGATTTTCGGTAATGCAGACTTCAATAGTTCCTTGACCGGGAATCGCGTTTGCGGCGTTTTTAAGCAAGTTTTCTAATACCCAATCAAAAAGGGGGACATTCATTAAGGCCTCAACATTTTCGTCGCCACGTACAGAAAAGGTAATCTTATCGCTTGCGCGGACTTTAAAATAATTGACATATTCCTCAATTACCTGGTAAACGTTATGGCTTTCCAATACAGGTTTAGAACCGATCTTAGAAAACCGGTCGGCCACCATTTCCAACCGTTTCAAATCGTTTTCCATCTCAAGTACCAGCGGATCCTCTTCAGCGTTAAACTTAGCTTTTATCAGCTCAATCCAGGCCATCAAAGCAGAAATTGGTGTACCCAACTGGTGTGCAGTTTCCTTTGCCATACCCACCCAAACCAGGTTTTGCTCCGATCGGCGAGATGAACTAAACACCATATAAGCGATTAATAGAAACAAGGCAATTACGGTAAGTTGTATTGAAGGAAATACACGCAACTGCGTTAGTAACTGCGAATCTTTATAGTATACGAACCATTTACCGCCATCTGCCAACACCAATTCTATTGGCTTATGCTGCGACTTCATTTCTTCCAATTGAAGTTTATAGTAAGCTGGGTCGTACTTCTTATTTGTTTCTACCTCAAAATTGGTTTTTGAGCTATCGAGTCCGCGATAATAAAGAATTCTAGCTTTCGCGTCGGTCACAATAGCAGGTACTTCTAAACTATCTCTAATCGAATAAATAAAGGTGATGTATTCATCATTGATATCGGAGATTTCAATGATCTTCTTATTACTCATTGCCCAGACCTCGGCCCGTGTACGTTCTGCAGTAGCAATGTTTTTGACCAGATAATTGCTGTACCAAAGCGACGTTCCTGCGATTATGATCGCAAAAGCAAGCAGTATAAATTTCCAGCGTCGTTTTTGTTCGTACGGATTCATTTTAGTTTAATGGTCATTGAGCATAGTTCCTAAGTGCTGGACTATTCTTCAAATTTAACTCCCATGTTATAAAAGATAAACGACCACTTATCGGCCTGCTCGGCGATAATTTGCGTTGTAGATTTTCCTGCTCCATGCCCGGCTTTAGTATCAATTCTGATGAGAACAGGATTGCTGCCTTGATGAACCTCTTGCAAACGAGCAGCAAATTTGAACGAATGTGCTGGTACAACCCGATCATCGTGATCGGCGGTAGTGATCATAGTTGATGGATAAGAAGTGCCCGTTTTTAATGCCTGATAAGGGGAGTACTTCAATAAATACTGAAACATTTCCTTCGAGTCTTCGGCTGTTCCGTAATCATAAGCCCAGCCTGCGCCGGCCGTAAATTTATGGTAGCGAAGCATATCTAAAACGCCCACCGCTGGTAGCGCCACTTTAAATAGCTCGGGGCGCTGCGTCATGGCTGCACCAACTAAAAGTCCTCCGTTCGAGCCGCCAGAGATAGCCAGAAATTCTTTTGAAGTATAGTTATTAGCTATTAAATATTCTGCTGCTGCGATGAAATCATCGAACACATTCTGCTTTTGCATTTTAGTGCCTGCCAGGTGCCAGGCTTCACCGTATTCGCCGCCA
Source organism: Pedobacter sp. (assembly GCA_036388375.1). Lineage (GTDB taxonomy): Bacteria > Bacteroidota > Bacteroidia > Sphingobacteriales > Sphingobacteriaceae > Paradesertivirga. The sequence goes on from DASVRX010000219.1 coordinate 7,423, forward strand.
CCCCTTAAATTTGGCACAGCATAAACTCCTCCTTGCTCCAGCAGGATAATATTTGATGTGCTAAACGCAGGAGTCAAACTTACATTAAAGCCACCGTAGCCATACAAAACAGTGGGATTTGTACCATCCAGTTTCAGTCCTTTTTTGTGAGTGATAATCATCGGGATTTTAACTCCATCCTTTGATTTATAGAAGACCTGTTTGGATTCAAATTTGGTGGGATCGAACTGCACGCCCGACTTTTTATGCAGTTCCGACTTCCCGGAACTGATGTCGTATTTGAAAATGGTTGCAGGATACACATAAGAAGTAAAGCTGTAATATAATTCCTTCTCCTCCTTTTTACTTCGGAAACCAGACGCGGTACCCACTCCCGGAAGCGAAATGGTTCTTTCAAGCTTGCCATTTATATCGTATTGCATCACCAAAGATGTGGCATCCTTAAGGTAATTAGCAAAAATCTTCTGGCCACCGGTATTGGCGTCTAATACATTTGCCGTTTCTTTAATGAGGTCCTTCCAGTTTTCGGGAGTAGGTTTCGATGCTTCAACAGTAACGATCTTATTATTGGGGGCTTTCAAATTTGTAAAAATGAAAAGCCTAGTGCCTTTATTGTCCAGGATATAGCTCTCGCTTTCGAAGTTATTCACCACATTAATTATAGGTCCGTTATTGCTCAGATCCTGGATATAGAGTTCATTTCCAGTGGTAGAGTTGGCCGCTGTAATCGATAAATACTTTCCATCTTCGGTTATAGAGGCGCCAATATATCTTCGGGGAGTTGCTTCTCCTCCAAAAATTAGTTTGTCTTCATTCTGTGGTGTGCCCAGCTTGTGGAAGTACAATTTATGGTATTGGGTAAGTCCCGATAGCTGACTTCCTGCCTTTGGTTTATCGTAACTGCTGTAATAAAAACCTTCATTTCTTTTCCAGGCGAGGCTTGAAAACTTCACATCAATCAGCGTGTCAGGCAATTCTGTTTTATCTGCAGTGTTGATGACTATAACTTTGCGCCAGTCTGATCCCCCTTCTGAGAGCTGATATGCTGCCAGCGATCCATCTTTTGTAAACTCAATATCGGCTAGTGATGTAGTTCCGTCCTTTGAAAATTGATTTGGATTCAGAAAAACCTCAGGTTCCCTTCCTTCTTTCTGACGGTAAAGTACAGCCTGGTTCTGAAGACCGTCATTTTTATAGAAATAGATGAATTCCCCTTCTTTAAACGGTGCGCTGTACTTTTCGTAGTTCCAAAGCTTTTCAAGGCGTTGTTTAATTTTATCCCGATAGGGAATTTGAGCTAAATAGCCTTGGGTTACTTTGTTTTGTTCGCTTACCCAAGCTTTGGTATCGTCTGCTAAATCGTTTTCGAGCCAGCGATAAGGATCCTTAACCTCTGTGCCGAAATAGGTATCTACCGTATTGTCTTTTTTAGTAACAGGATAATTCATTTTCTTAGTGGTGGTTTGGGCATTTACTGATAAGGCTAGAGCTGGAGAAAGTATCAGGAGATAAAGCGATTTCATGATAAACTGTTTTATGCGCATGATTTACCAACGCCGATGAGTGGTACAAATTACAAAATTACCCGAAGCTTATGTACTTTTACGCCCATGCCCGAACGGAATAAAATATACTTCGCTTCTGATTTTCATCTCGGAGTTTCAAATTATGAGTTGAGCAGGCAGCGGGAGGCCACCGTTGTGCGTTGGCTCGATTCGATAAAGGAAGATGCTGCGGAGCTTTTTCTGGTTGGCGATGTATTTGATTTCTGGTTCGAATATAAACGCGCTGTACCGCGTGGTTTTATTCGTTTTTTGGGAAAGTTAGCAGAACTCTCGGATCTGGGTGTGAAGATAACCATGTTTAAAGGCAACCACGATATGTGGATGTTTGGCTACCTAACTAAGGAATTTAAGGTTGAGATAGTAGCTGATGAACTAATAATTGAGCGGCAAGGTAAGAAGCTGTATCTGCATCATGGAGATGGCTTGGGTCCGGGCGATGCCAAGTATAAGTTTTTAAAGAAGTTTTTTAGAAGTAATTTTTGCCAGTGGATGTTTGCCCGGCTGCATCCAAATTTGGGAATTGGAATTGCTTTGGCGTGGTCGCAGCGTAGCCGCTTATCTCAAAAAAAAATTGAGCGGTTTATGGGTGAGCAGCAGGAATGGCTGGTGTCTTATAGCAAAGATATATTAACGAAGGAACACTTCGATTATTTGATTTTTGGCCATCGCCATTTGCCTTTAGATATTAAATTACGTGATGTTAGCCGTTATATCAATTTGGGAGAATGGCTGAATTTTAATTCTTATGCGGTGATGGAAGGGGGAGAAGTTCAATTAAAATATTTCGAAAATGAACAAGGCGCGGACTATACCACCCAGAATTTGGCAATGATTAAAGGAGATATTTCCTAAAAGCGTACTTTTGTGTCCATAACCCACAGACTTAAGTAAACTAAACCCGATTAAAGCGAAAACCATAATGGCTTGTGTTTGGCTTGGTTGCAGCGAAAGCGGGGCTATAGGAGATTGAAAGCCGGCTGTTGATTTCAAAATAATAACATGTTAGAAAAATTAGAAGATATAAAGCTTCGTTGGGAAGAGGTTGAGCGCGAATTGAGTAATCCCTCGACGTTGAGCGATATGAAGCGTTTTGCCACTTTGAACAAGGAATACAAGGATTTGGGCAAGATTGTAGATGAATATAAAATTTACAAGAATGTTTGTTCGAACATTGAAAGTAACAAGCAGATTTTGGCTACCGAGAAGGATGATGAGTTGAAGGAAATGGCTAAAATGGAGCTTGATGAGCTGATTCCGCAAAAAGAGGAGTTGGAAGAAAAGGTTCGGTTGATGCTGATTCCGAAAGATCCACAGGATTCTAAAAATGCGGTCGTTGAGATTCGTGGCGGTACAGGTGGTGATGAAGCTGCTTTGTTTGCCGGTGATTTATACCGGATGTACACGCGTTATTTCGAGAAAAAAGGTTGGAAGGTTGAGGTTGTTGATGTTACCGAAGGTACCGCCGGAGGTTACAAAGAGGTGATTTTGAATGTGAGTGGTGAGGATGTTTACGGCCACATGAAATATGAATCGGGTGTTCACCGGGTGCAGCGGGTTCCGGATACGGAAACGCAGGGCAGGGTGCATACGTCGGCTGCTTCGGTGGCGGTGTTACCCGAAGCGGAAGAAGTGGATTTTTATTTAAACCCAGCCGATATTGATTTGCAGACATCGCGCTCGGGCGGAGCAGGCGGACAAAACGTGAACAAAGTAGAAACTAAAGTGCAGTTAACGCACCGGCCTTCGGGTATGGTGGTGGTGTGCCAGATTGAGCGATCGCAGCTGGGTAACCGTGAACGGGCGATGGAAATGTTGCGCAGCCGGTTGTATGATTTGGAGGTTCAGAAACAGGTTGGCGATATTGCGGCAAAGCGTAAAACGATGGTATCTACCGGCGACAGGTCTGCCAAGATCCGGACCTATAATTACCCGCAGGGCCGTGTAACTGAGCATCGAATTGGTTTGACCTTGTATAATTTAAACGCAGTTATGGACGGTGAGATTCAGGAAATAATTGATGCGCTGCAATTTGCAGAAAATGCTGAAAAGATGAAAGAAGGCAACAATGCCTGATTTTAAATGTCAGATAAGCAATGGCTTAGATTACGGCTTGAAATAAAATGCTTTTTTTGTTGACAAATAAACAAAAGACTCTATATTTGCAGTCCCAACGGGAGGAGTGGTAGTTCAGCTGGTTAGAATGCCTGCCTGTCACGCAGGAGGTCGCGGGTTCGAGTCCCGTCCATTCCGCTTTTTCAATATCAAAAACAGTAAAAACCCCTCAGATGACATCATCTGAGGGGTTTTTCTTTTTAGGACATACCAAATTATGCATCTTTTAGCATATTAAAAGGGAGTAATTCGGGAGTCATTTACAAGTCTGCTTAAGAACTCCCGAATAGTGCCACAATTGTTTGATATACAGCTTGTTCAGCGATTGAACATCTTGATTTCTGGTGATTAATTAATCAATTTTGTTTCACTTTTAATTAATCAAAAGTCATGAGAACTACACTCTCTTTGCTTTTTTCCCTGAGAAAGCCAAAAAATTATCAATCAGGTGAGATGCCAATTTACTTACGCATTACAGTGGATGGTCAGCGGACAGAACTAGCGGTCAGCAGAAAATGCAATCCTGAAAGGTGGGATGCTTTGATCGGCAGGACCACCGGATCAAAAGCAGAATCCAAGGCATTGAATGCTTATTTAGATGATGTACAGTTTAAAATCTACGAACTTCAGCGCAGGATGTCTGATGCGGATGAATTGATAACAGCAGAAACTGTCAAAAACCGTTTTGTCGGCAAGGCAGAGAAGGAACGTACACTACAGTCAATTTTTGAAGATCATAATGCCAAGATGAAAAGCCTTGTCGGGCAGGAGTTTGAAAAGAGTACGCTACAACGTTATGAAACCTGCCTTATGCACTGCAAAGATTTTATGCAATGGCAGTACAACATTTCAGATATTCCGGTAACCAAGATCAACTTTGCATTTCTGAATGATTTTGAGTACTATCTTCGGAGTGTTCGCAAATGTGGTAATAACTCCGCTATTAAGTACATCAAGAACTTAGGCAAGATCGTGCGTATCTGCATGGGTAACGGCTGGCTGACAGTAGACCCTTACCTGAACTATAAACCCAAACAAAAAGCTGTAAACAGAGAAGTGCTGACAAAAGAAGAACTCGATCGGCTATGCAAAAAGAAATTTAGTGCGGATCGTTTAAACACGGTTAGAGACATGTTTGTATTTTGTTGCTACACAGGTCTCGCCTATGTGGACGTTCATAAGCTAAAGCGTTCAGAGCTAGTTAAAGGTGTTGATGGTGACTTATGGATCTATACCAAAAGACAAAAGACAGATACAATTTCAAGAATACCTGGATTACCAACTGCTTTGTCAATTATTCATACTTACGAAGACCATCCGCAATGTGTTGTAAAGGATACTTTGCTTCCTGTGATGAGCAATCAAAAAATGAATGCCTATCTTAAAGAGATAGCTGACCTGTGCAAAATAAACAAACCGTTAACGTTTCACATCGCCAGGCACACCTTTGCTACAACTGTAACTCTTAACAATGGTGTTCCTATAGAAAGTGTAGCAAAGATGATGGGGCACACCAGTATCAAAACAACGCAAATTTATGCGAAGGTGATGGACCATAAAATCAGCTCGGACATGAAGCAGTTAAGAGATAAATTGTTTTTTTAATGATTAAAGATCAACCATGGGGATACATAAATCTCATGGTTGATTATATCGCCTTATTATTATACTGGTGCCAAAGCGGTGAAGCCTTTGTTGGTATACGATTTTCGTGTTTGCTTGAAAGCGGAATTAACAAACTAATGTGCTGATATTTTTATCAATACTCTGCTTGCCCGGTACGGATCAAATGACGGATAATAAATAATAAAATCATATGCGACGAGCTCAGCCATACATTTATGGTAAGTGGCAACCGATTTTATTTTCGAGAAGTACATTAGCCGCCGACGGTTCACTTTGAGAAACCCTTTGTCGTCCTTGCTTTCAATGCAATGAACAATAGCAGTGAAAAGGCTGACATGCGAGGGCAATAGGCGATTATCCAGTGCCACTTTTTCCATGAAGTTTCCAAGGCAGGTTAGTGGTTTCATAATCTACTCTGAGAATCGTTGTCAGTTAGGACTTTTAGTATGTCAGCATATTTGTAATAGAGTATACTGCCAACCGGGTATAGGCTAGTGTTCCGTTTATTCTTAGGTTTTGAAGGGTGCCAGGTGAGATTTTTAAAAGTTTCCTGACTTCTGCACTTTTAAGCCATTTCTTTCCTTCGAGTTGCGGCTGAATCAAAAGCCCGATTTCCTCCAAGAGGTCTTTTTTAAATTCGTCTAAATCGGACTTTGTTAATAATTCAATTTTTTCCACAATATCACTCCTTATCACTTATGCTTTTTAAATTGATCTTTGAAGTCATCTAAAGCAAAAATGTACAGGAATCAACTCTTTCATTCGCAAGGGTGACGGTAGGTGCTAACGATTAATATTGAAAGAAATGAGTGTTAAAACATGGCAGTCCGGGCCGTCAGTTAACTTATTGAAGCTTTTAACAGAGTAACGCGTTTTTTTAGGTCCTCCTATGTTGTAAAATTACTTACTGCACCTACCGTTTCCATTGCGGATTTTAACAAACCAAGCCCCTTAAGTTTGCTAGTCGATTTTGGAAATTTGAATAAGATTCGCAGCAGCCGAAGGGTAAGCACTGGCCCACGTGCAGCGGGCAGCAAGATGTATTTTTGTCCACAAAAATATCTTGCCGTCCTTGAGGCCGGGACTTCGCTGCGGAACTTGCGAAGTCTTAAAACACTTTAAAAGCTGAGAAATGCCAAGGAAAAAAGCGGTAAACCAAGAAAAGCTTCTCACCTGTTCTATAAGGACACGAGTTACGCGACTAACTTTTGAAAGGCTTGAAAAAATGAGCAAAGAGAGTGACTGTCCCTCAATCGGGACAATTGCACGTAAGATACTTTCAAACGAAAGAATTAATTGCTTCTACAGAGATATTCTCTGAATGGACCCATGGAAGAAATGTCCTTGATTAGGAAGGAACTTAAAGCCATTGGAATTAATATCAACCAACGGACTAAATACTTCCACACAAGTCAAAGCAGTGCTGAGCGAGCATTCTATGTAATGAAGACTGCCGACTTATATAAGAAGGCAGATGAAAAGGTAGATCCATTACTCATCATCATTTCTAAGCTAGCTGAAAGGTGGTTGTCACCATCACAAAGCAGCCGGAGAATTGTTGATCCACCAATGAGGTCAGCAGGAAAGCCGGTTCGTCCATGCTTCCCTCACCCGCTTTCCTGCAAAGAGAGAAGAACGGCTCATGCTTCGCCGTACTTCCTGCCATATAGAAATCAAAAGTCCTGAAAGGGTTTCTTAACTCCTGTAAGGATTAATCAAATTCTCCCAGCCTTTTGATTAGCAAATTTCTGAACAATGCCTTAGCCGTCAAGACCAGGCCCTTCGGGTTTGCTAAAAAAAATCTTCCTCCTGCGCTGCGCTCCAGAGCGTATTTTTTTTCGCAAAGTCTTGCCTGCAAAGGCTTGTGTTCAGGTGAGGTGGCTTAACAAAAAGCGAGAAAGCCTGGACTGAGATACAAATAGTTTAGCTGTTTCAAGCAGGGTAAATAAAGAGGATAACGTATGAGTTCTCTGTAAACGCCGAAGCATTCGAGACTTTTAACTTTTGACAGTCGATAAATTTGGTTGGATTTTCTGCCTCTTACCACACCTGTAGCATTTCTTTTTGGTTCCATCGTTTTTAAGAAGCCACTTGTGGAAGCCAAGCTTACAGAGTAAATAAATTTTATGCTCTCTGTGGCGTTCTCGCGATTGGGTTTTTGTATTAAACATGGTATACTTTTCTACGCAGTTAAGGAAAGGATGTTGAAGCCGGTTATCAACATTTTCAAAGGCTGAATTACTTCAAAATCGTATTTAATCAAGCTGTATTCTCTAGGAGTATATTGAAACCTCCCTAACAACAAACGACCGTTTTCTTAGTCAAAAAACGTTCGATTACTGAGATTCAAAAAATGCTTTTGATAAAGTTCGCGGTTCATATCTTCCCTAATCTCAAACTGTCATCTCATTTATCAAATACTATTTTATATAGTTGAGACGGGATTCATGAGACAAATATGAGAATAGGATATGCAAGAGTAAGCACCCATGACCAGAAGCTTGAACTTCAAATGGATGAACTTGAAAAGATGGGTTGTGAAAAAATCTTTGAAGAAAAGATTTCTGGTAAGACCAAAGAGAGACCGGCACTCAAAAATATGATCGAGATTCTAAGGAAGTCGACACTGTGGTGGTATGGAAACTTGACCGGTTAGGTAGGAGTCTTGGAGACCTCATGGATTTGGTAGCAGAGATTCAAAGCAAAGGAGCAGACTTCATTAGTATTAAAGACAGCATCAATACTCAAACAGCTACAGGTAGATTCACTTTCAATATCTTCGCGTCTCTTGCGGAGTTTGAAAGAGAAATAATCCGTGAACGAACAATGGCTGGTTTAACGGCTGCCAGGGCAAGAGGTCGAATGGCCGGAAGGCCAAAAGGGCTTACCAAGAAAGCTATGGATAAAGCACATTCTGCATTGTTATTATATAACAGTAAAAAGAAAACAGTTGATGAAATTGCTGGAGAACTTGGTTTAAGTAGAGCGACTTGTTATAGATACATAGATATTGCAAAAGAAATGGAAGCGCAGAAACTATCCTAATAAATCCAGTTCTAATCCTTGTGTCTTGTACATTGAAAGCCCGGGGCATAATGCATAAAAGTTTTTACCTCGTGGAATCGCAGGAAGGTAAATAAATACACGTCGCTCAAGCAGAAAGAGCTTTAATCTTACAGCTTTTTAGCTCTTTTCAAAAAGGTGGGCCGAACAAAAACGTTTTAAGAGCAATCATGGATTGCGTAATTCAAATTCCCCTAGCCTTCGCTGTTTGATACTTGCCATTTGGCAGAAATATACTGGCAAGATTGAGTCGCTATTTGCATGTTACTGTCAAACAGGACATGTGTGACGTAGCCGCACAACCAAACTACAAATTAAAAAAACACATAGCTGCATAAAATTGGAGATTAATCTTATTTCTCCAATATCTGGGAGAAACCTATCACTGGACTATGACCAAAATTATTATGGAAGATCAGCTAATAATGAAGGATAATTTGATGAAATAGATTTACGACAAACAGTAGTTTTTTAGACTGAACGAGTTGGGTTTGCACAACGGCTGACCAGACTTTGTATAACTGTATGCTAAGTAATGGCGTTGATTTCTTGTTCACCGATTCTTAAGAAAGCCATCAAGCTCTTTCCAAAATAATGTTTGATACATTCTTTATACAATTTCTATGGTTGTATTGTCTATTTCGAGTTTTGCATCTTCAAGTTGGTCTTAAAGTATTTAATTGAAATACATGCTCGCTGTATATAAATTAGTCTAATATAAGTCTAGATTTATGCAATGATCTTGACTTATGGACGAACGCAAATTTCTTTTATGGTATGACTGTCTATCTATACCGTCTAAATATCCATTGCTGCCAATGTGTAAGTATGCTACTTTTATTCACCCAATTAAACCTAATGCAAACCACGAATCAATCATTTTATTATCCATACATCATCGGGATATTATTTCTCAGCACAATCGGGCCTAGCGAAATGTGAAAGTGAATTGTCGTTAAGAATTAATAATATAGACTTAATAATTAATCATGAAATTGAAACCTCTTTTCCTCCTACTATCAATATCGTGCTCACAAATTACATTCTCGCAAATTAAGAACAGCGACGATTTGCGACTTTGGTACAAACAGCCCGCAACTATTTGGATGCAGCAAGCTTTGCCGATTGGTAATAGCAAAATAGGAGCCATGATTTTTGGAGGTGTTGCCGAAGAGCATATCCAGTTTAACGAGAAGTCTGTTTGGTCGGGTAAAATTAACAGCAGCAGAAATGCTCGCCTGATAAAGAATTTGCCTGAGATTCAGGAGTTATTAGCCAAGGGGGATGTATTAGGCGCAGATTCCATAAATAAACACAGCGGTGTTATTTCCCGTGATGATTTCGGTGCTTACCAACCCTTTGGTGATATAAAGATGAAATTTCAAAACCATGGTGGCAAAGTAGATAATTACGAACGCGATTTGAATCTTTGTAACAGTACGGCCAGCGTCGCCTATACCATTGACAATGTTCGTTATACCCGCACCTATTTTTGCAGTTTTCCCAGCCAGGTGATGGTTATGCAGTTAACTGCCAGCCAACCAGGAAAATTATCTGTTGAAATTGAAGGGCTCATG